>JAJEDB010000086.1 GCA_022821725.1 Candidatus Poribacteria bacterium
ATACAGACCTTCAGGGTGGAAATGATTCAACACCCACGCTTGAGCTTGTTCTTCATCTATGAGAGTGTGTATTGGAAAATCCATACACAACACTCTAACATAACTCTAAAAAAAATAGCACATACTTTTCACATGAGCCAATGTATTTTTATGTTGACAATTAATCTTAATTCTGTTAATTTTAATACTAAGATGTATACCCTGTCCCCTTTGAGTGCCAATTATGCAGATTGATCAACTCATCTTAGGTAAATATAGATTGCTTGAGTTTCTCAATTCAGGGGGATTCTCTTCGGTTTTTCGCGCCCGCGAAGAAATGACAAATCGAATTGTTGCGATTAAAGCCTTGGCAAAAACTGCCTACCCCGCCAGTAGAATGAAGTTTTTGCTGACCGAGTTCCAAGCAATGTCGAAAATTTGGGGACATCCAAATATCGTCTCTATTCATACCGTCGAACCCGGCAAAGATGACTATGTTGCGTGGATAGTGATGGAATATGTTGAGGGTAAAAGTCTTCACGATCTCATGCAGGAGGGCGCACTCAATCTAACGGATACCCTCAATATCGGCTTAGATATTTGTCGCGGGCTGAAAGCAGCGCATGCCCACAAAATTATGCATCGCGATATCAAACCGCAGAATATTTTACTCACAATCGAAAAAGAAGCAAAGGTCGCCGACTTTAGTATCGCTCGCATATTTGGCGAAACGACTGAATTCGCTGAAACCATGGCAGGCACTCGACGCTACATGGCACCCGAACAGCACTACGGCGCTTATGACTATCGCGCGGATCTTTATTCCACAGCACTCATCTTGTATCAAGCGATAACCGGACGATTCCCGTTTTCAGGGGAAAATAAGGAAATTGATAAAAAGAAAGCAGCCGGAGAGATAGAAGAAATCCATAGATGTCCCGAGGTGCTCCGCAATTTCCTACAAAAGGCACTTCACCGACAACTCTTAGAACGCCATCAGAGTGCCGATGAAATGTATGAAGAACTGGATCGAATTCGCCAAGATGAGTATGTTAAACAGGTTGCTCAGCTGATTGATGCGAGCGTTAATTCCAATAATCCAAGATTAGCAGACGCATTGGAGGGATACCGTAAAACATTTCGTCTCTCGCTTGCAGATGCCGAACGGATGAATCAAAACCTCTTTTTTCAACGACGGCAGCGGGAGGAAAACAGTAAACGCGAGAAAATCGGAACCCAGGTTCAAAGACACTATACACTCGCTACACGTTACATCGAAAGCCAAGACTTTCGAGGCGTACTATCGGAACTCCATAAAGCAAGCCATCTCTATATCGACGATCAGGACTTAACCAATACTATAGACAATTTGTTTGACGAGCTCAGTGCCGCAAACATGGTCTTCCCATCACGCCCGACTGCTGAGGAAATTGTTGCCCTCATTCAGAAATTACCAGAGAATGAAAGTGATGTTCTTCGGACATGGCTGGAGCATCAAATATCGGTACCGGAAGAAACAGCAGATATAACACCCATACGCCCCCGCGTTAGGGCAACCGGCAGTTATCGACTCGTGATTGAGGAAGCTTCACCGGAATTCCTACTCGATCAGGTTCACAGCGACATCCAGTATCCACATGAGATAGAAGCCTTTCGTATCTTTCGGCAGATTCAAATCTATGGACAACAGGGGCGGACCCGACAATGCCACGTGCTTTATAGGAAGCTCGGTAGATTCTATCAAAAACAGGCTAATAACTTTGTCAAGAAAGACGATTTAGAACTCGTCGCTAACTGTTATACGCGCGCCCGCTTCGCTTACACGGTCGCAGAGAAGCAGCGTCTCGCCAGAAAGAACGCTAAAAAGGGTGGGATTTATTACACGCGCTTGGCACGCCAATTTGAACTACAGCGTTCATGGGAAGAAGCAGGAAAATCTTATATCCTCGCCGCTTACAATCATAGCTACGCGAACTTGTTGTTACTCGTAGAGGAATGCCATCGAATGGCAATCGTTTGTTATTTTAACGCTGCTGAAAGTGCCCATCTCAATAATGATTTACAAACGGCTTATGACTTTTACGCGTTAATCTTGGCAGTCGGTGAAAAGGTGTCTACACCGACAAAAATGGTAAGCGAAGCACAAAAATTAATGTCGGAAATCCCGGTCGAAAGTTAAAGGAACTACTCGTGAAAGCAGCTTTAAAGCGCGGAGAAGTGCTTATTGGAACATTTGTACTTGAATTCGCCGGCTCCGCAATCGCAACACTTCTCGCAAGTGCCGGAGCAGACTTTATTATCGCAGACTTGGAACACAGTTCCTTCTCCATAGAAACTATTGGACGGACAATTCGGAACGCACGGGGTTCAAACCTTCCCTGTATTGTCCGAGTCCCTGCGCTTGAACGTCATTTTGTCTCTCGGGTGCTTGATGCAGGGGCAACCGGGGTCATGATTCCTCGGGTCGAATCCTGTGAAGACATTGAAAAAATTAAAAAATGGACAAAATATGCCCCTGAAGGCGACCGAGGCGTCGCTTTCGGCATTGGACATACTGATTATGGGGACTTCACAAAACTTGATACCAGAGCGTATGTCCGTAACGCAAATCAGGAAATTCTCACCATCGGGCAGATTGAAACCCTCCAAGCCGTTGAAAATCTAAGTGAAATCCTTGAGGCAGGCGAGTTAGATGTTGTATTTATTGGTCCCTACGACCTATCTACGTCTATGGGTATCTCTGGGGAACTCAACCATCCACTGCTTTTAGAAGCCATAAAAAATATTATTAACCTCACACAGGCGCATAATATCCCTTTAGGTTGTTATGTCAACGACTTTGAGGGCGGTGAACAGTGGTTAAATCTTGGTGTTCAGCTGATCGCATGCGGAAATGATGCGTTTCTCATAACTCGTAAATTTGCTGAGGAACATCAAAAATTCAAAAATGCGGTGTCGGATTCAGATCGTTCAAAACGAATAGCGGATCCACAGATATAGCCGCGAATACACCGAAAATCTGCAACGGACGCAGCAGCCCAGGAGCCATAAATTAAAGAATGGAAACTTACGATATTCTCACCATCGGACGAAGTTCTTTAGACCTCTACGCGAACGACATCGGGGTCGCGTTTCCGGATATTAAAAGTTTTGGTGCCTTCGTTGGCGGATGTCCTACGAATATCAGCGTTGGTGTCCAGCGACTTGGGCTTCAAGCTGCACTCCTTACCGCCATCGGTGAAGATCCCGTTGGAGAGTTCCTACGCAAATTTTTAAAAAATGAGGGCGTGGAAATCCAGTTTATTCCACACAAACCGGGGCACCGAACAAGTGCTGTCGTCCTCGGTATTGAACCGCCAGATCGGTTTCCACTCATCTATTACCGCGATAACTGTGCAGATATTGAACTCACTATTGACGATGTTCTCGCCGCGCCGATCGCTGAAAGTCGAGCAGTCTTAATATCTGGGACCGGTTTGAGTAAGGAACCGAGTCGCAGCGCAACACTCTACGCTGCTGAACACGCACAAGCACTCGGCAAACACGTCTTTTTGGATCTTGATTTTCGGGCGGATCAGTGGCACGATCCAAGGGCATTCGGCGTTGTTATGCGATCAGCGTTACGTTATATTGATATTGCCATCGGGACGGAAGAAGAGGTCAAAGCGGCAACGCTTACGAGTCTTTCACAACTCACAATTGAACACTCTCAAATCTCAAATCCTACGATTGAAGGGGATATGGCACTTGCTATTGAGACGCTTTTAAGTGCTGGGCCGGATGCGCTGATAGTAAAACGTGGGATTGAGGGTGCGGATGTTCATTTGGCAAACGGAGAAATCGTTCACGCTGAACCCTTTCCTGTCGAAGTTTACAATACGCTGGGGGCTGGTGATGCTTTTGCGAGCGGTTTTATTTATGGTCATCTCAGCGATTGGGGTTGGCGGAAATCTGCCCGGCTCGGCAACGCCACGGGTGCGATTGTCGTAACGCGACACGGTTGTGCGAACTTTATGCCGACAATGCCCGAAGTTGATGAATTCGTCGCGGAACGCGGCGGATGGTAGATACAATAGCACTTACGCACTCTCCCGGTAGGTGCGGTTTCTAACCGCACTTACTCTCCCTCCGGGTAGGTGCGGTTTCTAACCGCACTGGTGCTAAATGTCCAATTAATTCTAAAGTCTACCATAGTTTGGGTGCCATACCGCAGCCACACACTACTGTACCAAAGGAGCAGCAACTTTCATGAAAACACAAAAACTCACGATGGGACAAGCCATCGTTCAATTTCTCCGACAACAATATGTCGAACGAGATGGAAACGAAACCCAATTTTTTGCCGGTATGTTCGGAATCTTCGGGCACGGAAATGTTGCTGGTATCGGTCAAGCGTTGCATCAGTATTCCGATGCCTTCCGTTTCTACCAGACCCGTAACGAGCAATCGATGGTACACACCGCCGCTGCGTTTACCAAAATGAACAATCGTCTGCGAACCTTTGCCTGCACGACATCCATCGGACCGGGGGCAACAAATATGATTACAGGGGCTGCAGGTGCAACGATTAACCGACTGCCGGTGCTCTTACTACCGGGAGACATTTTTTCCACACGCTTAGTCGCCCCAGTTTTACAGCAGCTGGAGTCTGCCAGTTCACAGGATTATTCAGTGAACGATTGTTTCAAGCCGATTTCACGGTATTGGGATCGGATTAATCGTCCGGAACAGATAATTACTGCCTTGCCAGAGGCGATGCGAGTCCTGACATCGCAGGCTGATACCGGGACAGTAACCTTAGCACTTCCGCAAGACGTTCAGGCTGAGGCGTACGATTATCCAGCACAACTTTTTGAGAAACGTGTTTATACCATATCTCGCCCGCGTGCTGATGTAAGTCTACTAAATCGCGCAACGGCGTGGATTCGTGAGAGTAAATCTCCTTTGATTATCGCCGGTGGTGGTGTTATCTACAGTGAAGCCACAGCACACCTTGCACAATTCGCAGAACAAACGGGTATTCCTGTCGGTGAAACCTTCGCCGGCAAAGGTTCACTGCCCTACAATCATCCACAGAATCTTGGAGCCATCGGCGCGACGGGGACACCAGGGGCGAATATCACTGCCCGAGAAGCAGATTTGGTGATTGCAATCGGCACGCGCTTGAGTGATTTCACGACTGCTTCCAAGACTGCTTTCCAAAACCCCAACGTCCGTTTCATCAACATTAATGTTGCGGAATTCGATGCCTTTAAACATGCTGCCTTACCGCTCGTCGCAGACGCGCGCGTCACACTTGAGGAACTCGCTACCGCTGTCGGGAACTATCACGTTGATGCCGCCTATGCCACACAAATCGAGAACTATCGCGACGAATGGGAGGAAGAAGTGGATCGGCTTTACCACCTTGGTCACACGCCTTTACCGAGTCAAAGCGAGGTCATCGGTGTAGTTAACGAATTTTCACGTCCTGAAGATGTAATGGTGTGCGCGGCGGGGAGCCTGCCGGGAGACTTACACAAGTTATGGCGAACCCGTAATCCGAAACAGTACCACTTAGAGTACGGATACTCGTGTATGGGCTACGAAATCGCTGGTGGGTTAGGCATCAAAATGGCGGATCCGGATCGCGATGTCTACGTTATGGTCGGTGATGGTTCATACTTAATGCTGGCACAAGAGATCATTACATCAATTCAGGAAGGTTTTAAACTCATTATTGTGCTTGTGAACAACGAGGGACATAGCAGTATCGGTGGATTGTCTCGGGCAACCGGTGCGCAAGGTTTCGCCACCCGTTTCCGTTACCGGGACGAAAAAACGGGTGAACTTGAAGGCGACTTTTTACCGGTAGATCTCGCCGCGAATGCCGCCAGTCTTGGTGCCAAGGTAATTGAAGCAACAACCTTGCAAAGCCTAAAGGCCGCCCTACATGAGGCACGAGAAGCTGAGCACACAACCGTTGTGAAAATTGATGTGGATTACTACCAAGGGGTTCCGCGCTACGAATCGTGGTGGGATGTTCCGATCGCACAGGTCTCCGAAGTCGACACGGCGCAAGAGGCTTACGAAGAATACGAAGCAGAGAAACAGAAGGAACGCTACTTCCTCTAAGCCTAATCGCATGTTCCATCCCCCGGTAGGTGCGGTTTCCTAACCGCACCGATTCTGAGGTGCACACTTAATTGTAAACTTCGCAAATAAGGGAAAGCCATGAAAGCATCAGAACTGTTAGCAAAAGCCAAATCGGGATACGCTATTCCTTGCGGTTTATGTGATGCGAAAATCCCAGCGAATGACATTTTGGGATTTGTGTTTAAGTTGGGAACACTCGCGCCGCGCATGAAAAACGCAAACGTCGGTGATATTACCTGCGTAAAATGCCAAACTGCAGATCCAGATATTAATATTGAACCGCGCGGACCAGATGTTAAGTTTGTCCGTGGCGATTAATTAATAGGCAAGGACTACTATTCCTATTCGTCCACACTTCGATATGTCCGAATACATTGTTGGCAGAAATCCAGTTATAGAACATCTAAAGCGCGGAACGCAAGCCGTGGAAAGAATCTGGATTGCCAAGGGGAATACCGACTCGCGCATCCAACATATCGTTACAATGGCAGAAAAGGCGGGGGTCCCTATAAAACACTGTCCACGACGCGAACTGGATAGGCTTGAGCCATCTGTGCCACACCAAGGCGTTATCGCCTTGGTGCGTCCGACGCGTTACGACGATCTGTCATCAATACTCGCGAAAATAGAACGCAGTGAACACAACGCGTTGTTAATTATATTAGATAACATTCAAGACCCAAGAAACCTTGGAGCGATTCTCCGTACCGCTGAGGCTGTGAACGCCGATGCCGTTATCATTCCCAAAAATCGTGCTGTCGGCATCACAGCAGCTGTACACAAAGCATCAGCAGGTGCGTCCACGTATATGCCCATCGTCAAAGTGACAAACATAGCACATACCATAGACACCCTTAAAAGCGAGGGAATATGGGTCGCCGGTGCCGCCGAGAATGCCTCTTGTCTATATACGGATACTGACTTTAGCGTGCCATTGTGTCTCGTCTTCGGAAGTGAAGGTAAAGGGCTCCGACGACTCGTCAAAGAGAAATGTGATTATCTTGTTCACCTGCCGATGTTAGGCAAAATTGACTCGCTGAACGTTTCAGTTGCAGCGGGTGTTCTGTTATATGAAGTAATTCGGCAACGCGATGTGAAATGAATCGATGTGCTTCAAATGAAGTTTTCTTCCTTCAGACTAACAAAAATCCCGTCGCCGATGATAATGTGATCCAACACTTTTATCCCAATCTGATTTCCAGCCTCAATCAACTGTTTTGTTGCCCGAATGTCCTCTTGGCTCGGCTGCGGATCCCCAGAGGGATGATTGTGAACAAGGATAATTGAATTCGCTGACTCCTCGATAGCGAATCGAAAAATTTCGCGTGGGTGAAAAACACTGGCATTGAGCGTGCCTTCAAAGACGGTTCCTTCTGACAATAATCTTTTGCCCCAATCCAAATCCTCACTCAGATCACCCGTGATGCCTTTGGTTGTCACACCACCCTTGGTGTCAAGGCAAAGGACGCAAACAATTTCTTTCTGTAGGTACCGCATTCTGGACATCATCAGATCTGCGACATCCGCCGGGGATGTAATTTTATCGCGCTCGGCGTGGAAACGTGCTAATCGTTTGCCGAGTTCAAGTGCCGCGACGATCTGTGCAGCTTTTGCTTCACCAACACCTTTAATCTTCTCAAATTGTTTGGACCTGTGATCCGCCATCCGCTTCAAATCACCTTCAAATGCCATGAGAATCTGTTCACCGAGTTGGATAGCGGTCGTTCCTTGGAAACCACTTTTAAGAATGATAGCCAGGAGGTCAGAGTCCCGCAGTGCCTCCGGTCCATGTTTCCGAAGTCTTTCACGGGGACGTTCATCTTCGGGAAGGTCCTTAATTCGTATACGGTCCGGGTCGTACATTGCTTTCCTTTCTATTAATAGAAATTCGTCAACATTATACGCTATTTCAGCATTAAAAACAAACAAAATCCGAACATTTCACAAAATCAAACGGGTATCCAATTTGCAGGTTGACAAATATTTTCAAATAGTTTAAAATTGGAAGTGTGAATCGAAATTTCAATTTTCCAGCAAACAACAAAAGGAGACAACCATGGCAACCACGATTCGCCAGAAAGATGGTGTTGCAATCTTAGAACCGAGTGGAAAGATAATGGGAGCCTCAGTATCGGAATTACGAGAGGCAATCACCTCACAGATCGATGCCTCCGATGAGCCACGCATACTCATTAATTTCGATCGAGTCAACATGATGGATAGTTCGGGTCTCGGCACGCTGATGGGGGCACATGTAGCCGCAACGCGAAAGAAAGGGCGTATCGGTGTCATCAACGTCGGAACAAACATTAAAAATCTGATTGTCCGCAGTCGGCTTGTCAGTATCTTTGAGCATTTTGATACCGAGGACGCTGCAGTTTCGGCGCTGTCAAGCGAGAGTTAAAGGTCATGATTGGAACACCCGCCCGTGACTTAAACGCGCAGTCGCATTAGGAGTATGTACACTATGGCAATCACCGTGTCTGAGAAAGAAGGGGTCGTTATTTTCAGACTGAGTGGCAGAATTATCACCCCAGGGGTCAAAGAGGTCTCGGAGACCGTAGAGGAGGCACTCGCAGTGCGCTCCTCACCCCCGAGAGTCGTGTTTGACTTCAAAGAAGTAACGGGAATGGACAGTTCTGGGCTTGGTGTCCTTATGAAAGTCTATTCCGATATCCACCCACGCGGGGGGAAAATAGCAGTGATTAATGTCAATAAACATGTCAAGAACCTCATCGTCATGGCGCGCTTAATCACCGTCTTTAAAAACTTTGAGAGCGAAGAAGATGCTGTTGCTGCCTTGCTGCAGCACGCCGAGTGAGATTCAGACTAATCTTAGTTTTATTGTAGCGGAGGTGCTTTGCTAACGTCGAAAACCTCTGAGTAAAGTCCTACTGCCTCGCATCTATAAGGGAATGTCTCATGATAAAAAATATCCTCGTTGCCATCGGCGATACGGATTACGAGAAAAATGCCTTTGAGTACGCCGGACAACTCGCAGTCCTTTTAGGAACACATTTATCGTGTGTTTTCTTTCAGGACAGCCAGCACGGTGGAAACGCTGATGTCGCAGAGACTGTCATACGTCGCACCGAGACGGAATGCTCGCTCTACGATTTTTTAGATTACCACGTTGAATCTGTCGCTGGCAATCCGCGGCAGATGATCTGTGAAAAAGCACATTCCGCCGACTTGGTGGTTGTTGGGCTTCCTGAAGATATAAGAAAGCGTCGCCTCAAACTTATCCAGAGCCAGATCGACGACGTGCTGCTCCACATCACGAGACCTATTATTGTGGTGCACGAACAATGCACACTCTTGCGGAAAATACTCGCTGTCCATCATGGAGACACCTATTCTGATCATGCCTTAGGACTTGTCGCCGAAATCGGAGAGTTAACAAAGGCCGGTATATTAGGACTCGCTCTTTCAAGCACACAGCAGGAAGCAACCCAGATTAAGCAGCAGATGGAAGCATATTTGGAATATTATGATGTTCAAGCCGACTTCCTCGCTGCTCGTGGCTTTACGGTAACAAACATCTTGGAAAACGCAGAAGAAAATGATTGCGATCTTATTGCATTGAGCGCGAGTCATCATGGAAGATTGTACGAGCTCGTTTTCCAAAGCACTACCCAAAGTGTTGTAAAAGTCGCAAACCGGGCAGTTCTCGTAACAACATAGGTTATTAATGGGTGAAATCATGGAACCTTGGCATTTTTTACGGATTTCCACGGATATGTTCGGGTTTATCAATAGGGGCGGCGGATTCGCCGCGCTCAACTACGCCGTCTGGGAAGAAATCCTCGGATTCACACGATTAGAACTTCAAGACTCCCAATGGGCGGCATTCATACATCCCGAAGACCGAGAGGAAATGCTTACCGAAATCGAAAAGGTGAATACAGGAGAACGCGATGCTGTTACCTTAGAAAACCGATTTCAGCATAAAGACGCATCTTACAGATGGCTAAGATGGCACGTAGCATCGGATGGTGAAGAACGACCCTATTACGTCGTCGCAACAGATATAACACCCCGAAAACAGTTAGAAGCAAGATTGAAAGAGAGTGAAACCCGATTTCAGCAATTGGTGGCGAAACATGTCCAAGAAGCTGAGCTGTTGCATACCTTGATGGAAAATACCCCTGACCACATCTATTTCAAGGATACAGAGAGTAGATTTATACGAATCAATCGTTCTTTAGCAGATCGGTTCGGTTTAAGAAATCCCGTAGAAGCAGTTCATAAAACCGACTTTGACTTCTTTACCCGTGAACACGCCCAACAGGCATATCAGGATGAGCAGGATGTCATTGAATCTGGGAAACCCATTGAGGCGAAGCAGGAAAGGGAGACTTGGCCCAATGAACAGGATACATGGGTATCAACGACTAAAGTCCCGATTCGGGATAGAGAGGGCCGTATCGTAGGAACATGTGGTATTTCACGCGACATAACAGAGTACTATCGCGCCCAACAAGCCGTTGAGTACGCAAGCCGTGCCAAAAGTGATTTCCTCGCAAACATGAGCCACGAACTGCGCACGCCTTTGAATGCAATCATTGGATTCGCTGAAATTCTACGAGATGAACTCGTCGGCAGCATTAACGCCGAGCAAAAAGAATGCATTAATGATATTCACATTAGCGGCGAACATTTGCTGGAGATGATCAATGACATCCTTGACCTTTCAAAGATTGAAGCCGGAAAAATGGCACTTCAATTGGAGACGTTCTCTATTGTTGAAGCCGTCGAAGAAGTCAACGCCATTATTACCGCACTCGCTGTAAAGAAGGATCTCGACCTTACCTTGAACTATAATCAGAATGGTATGATTGAAGCCGACCGAGTTAAATTCAAGCAGATTTTCTATAACCTACTCTCCAATGCAGTGAAATTCACCCCAGAAGGCGGTAAAGTCGCAACGCAACTGGAAGTTGGAACCACGGAACTGCGAGCTGAAGTTATTGATACAGGTATAGGTATCTCCGAAGCCGATCAGGCGAAACTCTTTGCCCCGTTTACACAAATCGATACGTCAAAATCTCGGCGGTACGGTGGAACAGGTCTCGGGTTAGCCTTGACGCATAGGCTTATCATGTTACACGGTGGCGAGATTAGTGTGACAAGTCGGGAAGGGGAAGGGAGTAATTTCGCGCTGAGCATCCCCCTTCAACGCCCTTCAACAATTAAAGTGTAAATTTAACAACTTCGGTTCATTTCATAACTGCTGGCTTGACTAAAAGGCAACCTGTGAAAACTGAAAAACCTCCCCCAGCCGAAGAACAGGCAGAAACGCAAAAGCGGATCTTGGTGATTGAAGACCAAGAGTTGAACCGCAAGGTTGTGCGGATTGTCCTGCAATCAAAGGGGTATACAGTCGTGGAAGCGACTGATGCTACGGAAGCACTCGCAAGTTTGGAAGACGCAATACCACAACTTATCCTCATGGATATTGCCTTACCCGGACAAAGCGGCGAAGATTTAACAAGACGCATTAAAGCGAATCTTGCATGGGTAGATATACCAATTATTGCACTCACAGCCGCAGCCATGTCTGGAGACAGGGAGCGCATTCTTAAAGCTGGATGCGATGATTATCTCAGTAAACCTATTGACATCAAAGTTTTGGTGGAGCGTGTAGAGACTCACATCAAGAGGACAAACAAATGAATGAGGAAGTAATATCTGAGCAGCAGGAAGGTGCGAAAATCCTTGTTGTTGATGATGAACCCAAGAATGTCAAGATTCTCCAAATTCAACTCAACGCACGGGGGTATACAGTCTACACAGCCGCAGATGGGCTTGAGGCACTTGATACCGTCGAAAAAGAGATGCCAGATCTCATCTTGTTGGACATCAACATGCCGAGAATGGATGGGTTTGAAGTCGTCAAACGGATCCGAGCGAATGCGGCTACCGAATTCATTCCAATTGTGATGATAACCGCGCTACGGGACACCCGCGAAAATCGAATTAAGTCCATTGAGGCAGGTGCCGATGATTTTATTGAGAAGCCTTTTGATAGTTTAGAAGTCCTCGCCCGGGTGCGTTCGCTCTTACGAATTAAACGCTACCAAGATACACTCGCCGCGTATAATACCCGTTTGCAAGAAGAACTCCAAATGGCACGAAGTATTCAAGAAATCCTGATTCCTCAGAATGGTGTGCAGGAATTGTCGGGGTTCCGAATTGCTTCACACTGCCGTCCTGAAATGGCAGTCGGCGGAGACTTTTTCGACATCTGGGAAATCGCACCCAATCGACTCGGGGTTTTTATTTCTGATGTTATGGGACATGGGGTTTCAGCGGCTTTTGTAACAGTCTTCATTAAAACAATTTTGGCGGAATTCCAGCAGCAAGTCGAAGATAATCCAGGGTATCTGCTTGAAATACTAAACACCCGTTTCAATGATTTGATTAGTTCACGACTGTTCATGTTTGCGACAGCCTTTTGCGGGATCATTGACCTGGATAAGGGCGCACTCATCTGTGCAAACGCTGGGCATTCGTTCCCATTTTTGTACAACACCCATCAACAGACATACCAAGCTGTTGGCGATCAATGCACAGGAAATGGGTTAGGCATTTGGCGAGACTCAGTTTATGAAACGGTACATTATCCATTTGATGGGTCTAGCAGAATGTTCCTTTATACCGACGGTGTTTACGAAGCTAAAAACCCACAAGGTGAGGAATTTACAGTAGATCGCCTCCAAAAATTGGTGTGTACCTACGAAAAAGAATCCGCAGCAGGACTCATCACCACCGTCTCGGAAGCTATTGATGCCTTCACCGACAACTGCCCGAAAGACGACGATCTAACACTGATCGCGATTGAAGTTTCAGGGGGAGATTAAATTTCGATATCTCTCGGTTTTAAAAAACGAAAAACCACTCGAACATCGGTTCCGCCTGACGCATTCGTTTTCATTTCGTGCATATCCGAGAGAGATTTAGCGATGAAAATACCGTGTCCGCTCTCATTGTTTGGGGAACGGTTCATCTCAATCTCGGACAGTCTTTCATGTGTTAGCCAACTCTTTTTTCCCGCATGCCGCGTACCCGTATCCCTTACTAAAATTTCAAGGGTATCTGTATCAATACTGATACACAATTTAACACCAACTGTAGCATTAACCGAGCCATGATGTACTGCATTGCTACAGACTTCGTCAAGCACAAGTTGGATGTCTGCTACGCGTTTTCTGGAGAATCCGAGGCTTTTTGCGAGGTTGCCAACAAATGCCCGAACAGGTTCTATATAAAAGGCAGCACTCGGAATTTGAAGTTGAATATCTGCTTGCGCCATGTACTAAATTTACTTTGCTTAAAACGCTGCGAGTGCACTGTTTTCTGATTCGTAGATTTCGACGACACTGGATGCCCCGATGAGATTAAAGGTCCGTGTTAAGTTGTCCGCGAGTGCACAAATTTTAAGATCGCCACCACTTTGGCGAAGCCGTTTTGCAACACCTACCAAAGCACCTACAGCTGTGCTGTTTATATGACTCACTTGACTAAGATTCACAACAACCTTCTCGACTTTCTCCGCTAAGAGTCCTTCAAGCATCTTCCGTAAATCGGATGCTGCGTAACTACTCAAGTCTGTTTTTATTTCGATTATTTTGATACCGGATTCCTCTCGGAGTTTCATTAATTTTGTCGAATCCATAGAAATCACCTCCCATAGATTAAAGCCAGTCCTAACTCAAGGAACCGTTCTTAAATTCTATCTTAAATCCATAAAAAAATCAAGCAAAATTCTGTATGTGAACCCCAAATCGCAGAGATATTTTCCAAGGGCAGGTCTTTCTGAGCGTTAAATCATATCAATAAAAAAAGGGTGTGTAAAGTTTTTGTCAAAGAGATAAGGTGAAAAAGTCTGTTGAGGAAAAGTGTGAAAGTTGGTATCCTTTCCTAAAAAAGTTATGATGAGTTTCATAGGAGAGAATACCAATGTTTAGTGTATCATTAGCACATG
>JAJEDB010000011.1 GCA_022821725.1 Candidatus Poribacteria bacterium
TCGGGAGGCTTCTGCTTTACTGCCCCCCTTGTCAATGAACTCAAGCACGCATTTGCGTAAATCTGATGAATAACTCATAATACCGAAGTATCCCATAAATATCAGAATCTGTCAACTTATTTACGGGCTTTACTATAAAATAGTGATGAGACGACCGCGGGTGTCTATTGTCGCAGAAGGACAGGAGACCATCCCGCCACCGAAGGTGCCGTGGTTGATTCTACCGTGGTATTCAGGTGTAAATTTGTGTGTCCCGCAGTCGTATTCACCGATGTAGTAGCGCGCCGAACGTTTATGACTAAAAAGCAGCAAGATGTGTTTACCGTTTCCGATGGGCAGAAAATTCGGCACAGCACCGTCTTCACCCAAGTCACAGAAAACATCGTCAATCAACAACGGATGGAGATATTCCCAGTGGCTCAAATTCTTTGAATAAAAGAGATGAGAAGCGGATCTGCGCCGTTCACGAATCCAACCGTTCGTCGATGTTCCTGAGATGGAATAATATCCGTCCTCCTCTTTCCAGATGCATGGATCGAAAACGTTGTAGGGCTGCTCGTATGCGTTCGTTTCAACATTTGGGATGACTGGATTGTTCGGGTGCTTCTTCCAGTTGAGTAGAAGCGGATCGCTGGCAGTGGCGATGCTATTGCCTGACATTTTGCCGTGATAGATGGCGACAACCCGTTCATCTTCCACGAGACACTGACCACTGAAGCAGTGGAGTTCGGTATCTGGATACAACGCGGGTGGCAAGTCGTGCCAGTGCACCCAATCCTCGCTATAACAGTGTCCCCAGTGCACACGATTGACATCGGGTGGACCGAATTGATAAAACAGGTGATACCTGCCCTGCCACTCGCAAAGTCCGTTCGCATCTCCCATGCCGTAGAGAGAGGACATGTGATAGATAGGACGATAGGGATCCGATGCCCACGCTTCTCGCCGTCTCTTGTAGTCGCGGACCGTCTCATCGGTTTCAAGGGCAGCGAGTTGCGCCGCCTCTGTATCGGGATAGGTATTGCCCTTCAATTGGTCCCATCTATCTACCATGTTGCATCCCCTTCATGCATAGATGTCCTGCATCTGCCAAGCATCTAAGGATTTGAGTTCACAGGATTGCCCCTGTGATCGCAGTGATACACCGACGCTCTCCTCCTTGTCGGGATAAACACGCATCGCCACACACTGCTTTCCATTCGCGAAGACCTCCACAACACTCTTGTCAACGAACACCCGTAATTTCAGCGTCTCGTCTTGTGCGATGGAGACGGCACCCGTTTCCGGTGCGCGTGAAAGGACATCCGAGGCGAGCGATGAATACGATGAATCAATCGTGAGCAGACTGTCGCGAACGCGGTCGGGAATATCCGGGTTACGCATACCGCGTTCTCTGAAGAAGGCGATACGGGTGAACTCCTCTTTCTGCGGCGATCGGAGGACGTTCAATTCAACCATCGGTGCCGATTTCGGATCAATTTCGAGTTCAAGCTCCATGGCGTTGCCGTTTATGCCCTCCAGCACGACCTCTTCGTTTGCGGGGAGTGTCATCGCATTGACATGCTGGTGCGCATACCGTAACGATTCAATATCGCCAGCTGGCTCAACTCCGACTTCATCTCTGGAGAGGAGCGTCAGGCGACGCGGCAGTGTCATAATCTGATTCCAGCCCTTGGTAGGTTTCGCCGGATTCATGTTATAGATAACGATAAGACCGCCATTACCATCAGGCGTGGCAGACGGGGCATGAACACCCGCAGGCGATGCCGCTCCGAAATTGTTCTTTGCACCCGCTGTCACGATGAACTTGTCGCGCTCGGTGTCATAATCCCCCAGCAGATACTGACCGCCACTCATGTGGCTAAAGAAAAGGAGCATGTGCCGGTCGCCGATGGGCCAAAAATAAGGACACGCGCCGTCATCACCGACCAAAGTGTACATATCATCTTCGAGGAAGGGATGCAGGTAGACCCAGTTGGCGAGGTCTGCTGAACGGAGCAGGAAATTCGCGCGCACCCGTTTACCGCCCGGTCCGTGTGGGAGTGTGCCACCCGAGAGCGAATAATACATACCGTCTTTTTCCCAAATGCATGGATCGAAAACGCGATAGACGGGTGTCGTACCGTCGGCGTGTTGCGATGGGATAACCGCTTTGCCAGAGACCTTTTCCCAATTGAGCAGCAACGGGTCGCTTGACACGGCTACCATATTGCCGACAACCGTTCCGTGATACATCGCGATTACGCGGTCTTCCTCCACAAGCGTCGCACCTGAGAAACAGCATCTTTCCGGGTTTGGATAAATCGCGTAAGGTAGGTCGCGCCAGTGAATGAGATCGTCGCTAATCGCGTGTCCCCAGTGCTGTCGCGTATCTTCAGGCGGATATGCCTGATAGAAGAGATGCCAGCGTCCCTGCCAGAAACAGAGACCGTTCGGATCGTTGAGCATCGCTTCCGGGTTGATATAATGATAAATTGGACGGTGCGGATCGCCTTCATACGTTTTCCGATAAGCGTTGAGCCGTTGCATCAGTGGATTCGTCTCCAATGCTGCTTCCTGCGCCTCTAATGTATCAGGGAACGTATAATGCGGCACACGCGAAGTGTAGTCTTCGTTGGTGGTTGCCATCGTTTCTCCTCTGTTGTGTAATATCTATGAAATTCTGTGGTGTTTAGCATAGCATAGCATTGGTTGAATGTCCACAATTTTTAACTACGCGATACCACAGGAACTTTTGACAAAGCCACATAAATGCTATAATATTGTCCAAAATTTGATGTAAAATTAAGGTATAATAAATCTATCGTCGCACATACATATTGGAAAGCAATCGGGTTTCAATGGATGCAGCACACACGTTATTCCAAGGCTGGAAAGCTGGCATAACCGAAACAAGAAGGTATCCATCCAACAGATTGTGCCACTTTAGCGTAGGACGCTCATAACGGAGTTTTATGAATACGAAAAACTTAATTGCCGAATTCGTTGGCACCTTCGCGCTGATCTTTATCGGTGCCGGTGCAGTCGCAATAGGGACAGGCGGTTTAATCGGGGCAGCATTCGCCCACGGCTTTGTTGTTATCGCGTTCATTTATGCGTATGGGCATATCTCCGGCACACACATCAATCCGGCTGTGACATTGGGCTTCTTGATAGCAGGCGAAATAGAATTCGTCGCAGCTATCGGCTATTGGAGTGTGCAGTTTCTTGGCGGAATTTTGGGGGCAGTGCTGCTTAACGTCGTGCTCCCTGATCCTGGCGATCTGGGTGTAACGGTTCTCACCACAGCGGCTAATGGGGGTGCCTTCACGGTTACTGCGACGCAGGGGCTTATCGTCGAAATCATACTCACCTTCTTCCTCGTCAATACCATTTTCAATACCGCCGTGAGCGGAAAAGCGGGGAACTTCGCAGGACTCGCTATCGGGGTGGGTCTGATGTTTTGCATCTGTATGGGGGGACCCTTGACTCGGGCTTCGCTCAACCCTGCCCGGACACTCGGTCCTGCTGTCGTCAGCGGTAACTACGCAGACATCTGGCTCTATTTTGTAGGACCGCTTGTCGGTGCGATCCTCGCCGCGCTTCTCTATATCGGTGTATTGAAAGACAAAGGAGAGGCATAGCACACGTATCGTAGGCAAAAAGAGAAGGCTGGCACGTTCACGCGCCAGCCTTCCTTATTTCGTTAGGACTTACGCAAAATGAGCAAATTTCATCCGTTTTCACAGAATTCGGTGCGGTTAGAAACCGCACCTACCGGGGGAGTGCGTAAGTCCTGTTTTGTGTTATGGTAAACGTATTAGGATGCAGTTGTGATGGGAATCTCGGTCGGTTTTACGGCTTCCGGCTTCGGAATGGAGAGCGTCAACACACCGCCATTAAATTCGGCTTTGATGTCGCCTGTCTCTACTTCCGTCGGGAGAGAGAATCTCCGTTGGAAACTGCCGTATCGTCTTTCCACACGGCGGTGATTTTTGCCCTCCGTTTCCGCTTCCTGCCGTTTCTCGCCTTTGACGGTGAGGACGTTGTCGGTCACGGAAACATTGACATCGGCTTCGGAGACACCCGGAAGTTCGGCTCGAATTTCGTACCCGTTTTCCGTTTCAGAGATGTCCACCGTGGGTCTCCAAGAGGTTTCTTCCGTATCGGTTCCGCCTTCGTGGGAAGCGAAGAGGTCTCCCAAAATGCGTCCCATCTCGTTGTGGAAACTGAACGGATTTCTCATCGGTCTGCGTAAAGTCAAATAAGTCATTTTGTTTCTCCTTTTGAATTTTGTTTCTGTAGATGTTATAGGCAAGTTCTATGCCAAATAGGTTGCAATTTTCGTGCCAATCTTTTCTGAGGCGATTCTAAGGTGTTTGCCTCACTGTTTGCATATAGAGCAAATTCCGTGCCAAAACAGGTTTGCCAAATTGGCAGCGTCTGTGCCGCTATGGCATTAGGTGGATGTCAAAATGACTTTGATAGGTAGAAAGGGGAGAGATAGAAATTTTTGCCGCGACTTTTAACGGCTAAGCCGATCCATTTTCCTCGATGCGAGCGCGGATTCCGGCAACAAGCGTGCGCAAGGCAACGGGATTCTCATCTTGGAAGGGGATAATCAGATCAGCATACTGCTTGCAGGGTTCGGTATAGACAGGAAAATTAGGAAGGACATCGCGCCGATACCAGTTGATAGCCCACTCCAGATCGCCCCCGCGTTGTGCGACATCGCGGAGCATCCGGCGCAGGACGCGTTCGTGTGCATCCACATCAAGGAACAGTTTGATGTCCATCAAGTCTCTTAAATCTTCACTCCAGAAGATGAGGTGCCCTTCCACAATGACGACTTTGCTCGGTTGCACGCTCGTTTTTTCGGTACTGCGTTGCGCGGCACGCGTGCCCGGAGTGGGTGTGTAGATCACATCGCCATCGCGGAGTTTCTTGATGTCTGCGATGAGAGCATCCCAGAGAACGGCATCCGGGTGATTCGCAGTGATGACGCGTTCCCGTTCTGCCTCGGAGTACTCCGACCAGTCGCGAAAATAGGAGTCCTGATTTAGCACGACAGGCGAGAATTCCGTGAGTTGTTCCGCTAAGGCACTCGCGAACGTTGTCTTTCCAGAAGCAGACCCGCCCATAATCCCAAGGGTAATCGGTGTAAAATGTTCTGGTTTCGGCATAGTTTTCTCCATAGTTTCCTCTTTTCGTATATTAGCACACCTCAATTTACGAGTCAATGCTATTTTATCAGTTGAGGATTGACTTCACGCCTACGGTTGGAAAAAAGAGGGTGTGTAAAGTTTTTGTCAAAGAGATAAGGTGAAAAAGTCTGTTGAGGAAAAGTGTGAAAGTTGGTATCCTTTCCTAAAAAAGTTATGATGAGTTTCATAGGAGAGAATACCAATGTTTAGTGTATCATTAGCACATG
>JAJEDB010000023.1 GCA_022821725.1 Candidatus Poribacteria bacterium
TATCGGTCATTTTCTCGAACACGTCTATAACTCTAAACGTCCTCATTCGGCGTTGGGATATCTAACACCCATGGAATTTGAGAGGCAAAACTTGTCTTAACTTTACCCAAATTGCGGCCCTAATTAGCGTTGGCACTTCACCATGCAGAGTTGAATCTCCTGAGGTGTCGCCCGTGGTGTGAAAATTTCTGCCAACGCCAATATCCGATTTGACTTCAGGGGAGGTGTCGGCATCTCGGCGAAATAGGTAGGAAAATCCACATACGCCTTCCCGACTTGTGTTTTTAAATATTCAAGATACGGTTGACTGGAGAGAATAGCATCTAATCCCCCTTTTTCGTCACGGAGGGTTTTTAAGAGTTTGCGTCCATCTTCGCTCAGAGGGGCAGATGCTTTTTTTCTCACAGCTTCTTTGTGTTCCTGCTTGTAATCTGCGAATACGTTCATAAATTCTGTGATTTCTTCTTGTGCGGTAAATCCGAGACCACAAGGGAAGAGGACAAAGCAGAAGACAGACAGAGGCAAAAGAACGATGATGCTCTTGGGACCTCGAGGGCGTTTCTCAGTTATTCGGGGACTTTTGTTCATGGTAAGAGCTCCTGTATTGTTGAAATTGGAGGCGTGGAGGGCGGTTTTTTCTCTGTTGCTTGGGGCGGTGTCGATGCTTCCGGATGAAACATCCATCCGTCTATTTCATCCAGTGAGCTAAAGTTTCCAAAAAGCCAGTTGACCCCCTCCGGGTCTATTTCGATGAGACGCAGGATCCCCACATCGGTGCCGTATTCTTGGAGGACCTGCCTTACAGAGGCGATTCGCTCCCGAGAGAAGCTAGGCACTTCAACAGATGCCGGTGTTTCAACGTTAGATAGCGGGATACCTTGGTGGGAGGGAGGCTTTACCGTTTCGGTGGGCGTTGGGGATATATGGGAGGCACTCCCGGTAACAGAGGACCCAGGTGCCGGTGCTATAAAATCGGCGCGAAAAGAAGCGTCTTCTAACATTTCCATTGCGGTCACCGCTTGGATTTCAATCCACTGGAGTTGCGGGGCGAGCTCTCCTTTAAAACGTCCCAACATCCAGGCAGAAAAATCAGGTTCTTCGGATAATGTCGTAAAAGCGATGTTCCTCGCTTGGGTGCGAGAACCAGGGGCTGTCCAGAACGCCTCTTGGAATCGGGCAACCATTTCCGTCTCATAGTCTTTAGGATCACCAAACGGGAAGTATTCTCGAAATACCTCAAGTGCTTCTTGTTCAAAATCAACCGGGGGCATGCCTTGGCTCTCGAAAAAGTCAAAGAACTCTTGAAAGGAAAAATTGAAAACACCGTTCTGATTATACATCTCCACCCATTCTTGCGTCTTGGTGTTTACAAAATCTTGGTATTCTGAACTCTTTTCTATTTCAAAAAACCGCGTTAAGAGCCGCTGCTCCTCCGCTGTGTCCATTGTTCTTTGAGTCGTGGGCGAGGTGTCCGTATTCGGAGAGTTTGGTGGAACTACGGTTTTGTGCTGTGCCCCCTGTGATTTCTCCTTTGCTGTTTCCTGGCTCAAGAGGGGACGGACCTTGGTAATCGTAGTAGGGTACTGATTTTGAGGACGAGAGCCCCTGAAAAGGAAGAGTCCGCAAAGACAGAGTATCGCTATACCTACAAAAACAGCAATAGAACGGGGTTTCATAGCAGGCCTCCTTGCGATCCGATAAAAAATGGCAACGAGAGAAATACACTCGTTGCCGTAATTATTATGATGAGCCACATAGTGCCCATGCCGCAGCACAAACCGCCGCAGCCGAAGCCATAGCTGCTGCACATTCCCACCACTCCGTATCAGCTTTTCCACAATAGGCGGTCGCAGCAGCAAAAGCACCCGAGCAGATTGCTACGGCTGCATCGCAAGCTTCTGCTTCTTGTACGAAGGGCCCCATCATGGACAGAGTAAGACCTAAGATTAACAGAAATATAGTCACGCGGAATAGATTTTTCTTTTCGGAAACAACTATTTCCATTCGTTTTCTCCATTATTTTTTCTGGATTGCCTCAGAAAGGCAAACGTTCAGGTATTTTGCATTCTCTGGCAATCCTGGTGTTTTCAATTGAGGGAGTAACCTAAAAGTCTTACAAAATGCATCCAGTAGTTGCTACAATTAGGTTAGCACTGCTATAGGTACGTTATGGCAGTGTCTCCGCGCTTATAGGTGCTGATACCACCCTCGGCGCACCTCAAAATAGAGAGGCTGCCATTACAAGAATGTGAGTTCGGTATGAAAACCAACGCGCTTGCGTCAAAACTCACATTGAACATATTAAGCAAGTTTTGTGCCAATCCCTTCAGTAAAATACGCGCCCCTGTAGAATCCACTGAAATCAAGAGAACCTCATTCATGACAATACGCCCAAAACATACGCACACACTCGGTTTACCGAAAACTATCCCGAAGCATAGAAACTGCTTTCTATTCTCAAGGTTGCTATCGTTGCGTCGACTGCAGACCCATTTTGAACCGCGTCATTTTGAGACACTGCATCATATTGATACAGGAAACCTGCGTCAGTCTCTCTACGTTTCTACACTCGCACGTTCTATGAAAGTGTTATATTGCCACAAGCCCAGAAAACTGCTGATCCTGTTTATACGATTAGGACTTACGCAGCTCCTCTTAAAGTCCCCCTGATAAGGGGGATTTAGGGGGTTAAATCCTTGAGATAACGCCTTTTTTGTAAAATATTTCGCTTTTTTGCTCATTTTGCGTAAGTCCTGACGATGTTAACATGCCTACGTTATTTTTACAAGGAAAAACGAAAAGGTGCCCATCCTCAAGAGTCAACATCACCGAAACAAATATTATATTTTTTCAACTTCCTTTGCAACGTGCTTCTGCTAATCTTTAACATTTTCGCAGCTGCTGTCCGATTCCCATTAAGCGATGCTAACACCTTACGGATGAACGTTTCTTCCACCTCTCCAAGCGGCATATCGAGCGGAAACGTCACACTTCGGTCGTTTTCAGGAACACGCACAGGATGATTTTGAGACATTTGAAACTTTTCCGGCAAGTATTCCGGTAGGAACACCTGCCCTTCAATAAGGTGAGATGCCCTTTCAATCACATTTTCCAACTCCCGCACATTTCCGGGCCACAGATACCTTTTGAGAAGAAACAAGGTCCTCGAGGCTACCTGTGGGATTTCTGATGCTTCAGGTCGGAGATGCTTCGCAAGAAAGTGCAGGACCAACGCTTCAATGTCTTCGCGTCGCGCCATCAGGCTCGGCAGGGAAATATCGGCAACATCTAACCGATAATAGAGGTCTTCACGAAAGGTCCCATCTCTAACGGCTGCTGCCAGATCCGTGTTGGTAGCTGTTATGATTCGGACATCTATCGGAATCCGCTTTTCGCCACCGAGGCGTTCAATATCAGATTCTTCAACGGCATGTAACAGTTTCGCCTGCATGGAAAGCGTCATCTTTGCGATTTCATCCAAGAAGAGGGTCCCGTTGTGTGCCCGTTCAACCCTACCGATATGTCGTGCCTCGGCACCTGTAAACGCCCCTTTCTCATGTCCAAACAACTCACTCTCCAGTAAAGTCTCTTGTAGTGCTGCACAGTTAACAGAAATCATTTCTCCTGATCTACCACTGTTTTTGTGCAGCGCACGTGCCACCATGCCTTTACCTGTTCCCGTTTCACCAGAAATGAGGATTCTCATCGAGGTCGCTGCGAAGCGTTCAATTTGTTGGAGGACTTCAAATATCTGCGAACTGTCCCCGATGATTTCACGATAGTCGCCTTGTAATGTATGTCTCGTCATGTACTTGAGGGCCTCCTGTCTACCCACGATAACCCAGAACGGTTAAATCTAAAACTTTACCCAACTGACTGTACATTTAAAGACTGCATTTTCGAGCGAAAATCGTGCATAATCCGAAAAAAGAGTGAAAATATTAACATAGCACGTTACGGATGAGTGAAGCACTAAGCGGTCCACAGTATCCTTATGGGCATCATGGATAGGACGGAGGGAAAAGAGGTCACTGACGTTGATATCTCTCTAAGACTTCTTCTACGGAGCGGGTATTCGGAAACCAGCCGACGATTTTCTGTAATACTTCGTCCAGCAACACATCAGGACAAGAAGCACCAGCCGTCAACACAATGTCAGTTTTATGGGGGTCGGGGGTCGGGGGTCGGGGGTCGGTAAAGCGGTTTTCGGGTGAAGGGATACCCTCTTGCTGACGGCTTTTTGGGTAAAGCCAATCCTTTGTAATTTTCACCTGCTTCGTTTCCAATTCAAGATGCCGAATCTCTCTCGGACTCACTAACTCGTCTGCATCTCGAATGAAATAGGTCGGGAGACGTTGTTGACAGAGCTCCACAAGATGACTCGTATTCGATGAATTATAGCCTCCGACGACCACTGCGATGTCACCACCATCAGCAATGAGTGCGAGCGTTGCATCTTGATTTTCCTTCGTGGCATAACAGAGCGTGTCCCTTGTATCAGCGAAATGTGTCGATATCTCAGTGTCCCCGTATGTCGTCCGGATCGCCTCTCGTAGTAAATCGGCAATTGCCTGTGTTTCGGTAGCAAGCATCGTTGTCTGATTGACAACACCGATGCGTTTGAGGTGGACAGTGGGATCAAAACCGGGAGAGAATCGGTCGGCAAATTTCTCGAAGAAGAACGCAGCATCTTTTTCACCGGAGATCACCTTGGCTAACGCTTGAGCCTCCGAAAGGTCCCGCACAACCACGACAGGCGCCCCTGCTTGTGCATGGGAAAATGTCGCCCGAGTTTCTTCATGGTAGCGTTTTCCGTGGATCACGACAGTGTAATCCTGCTTTCCGATTTCCTCACTCCGCCGCCAAACTTTTTCAACAAACGGACACGTCGTGTTATAGGCTGTGAGGGTAACACCGCGCGCCCTGAGAGACTGCTCTATTTCAAGGGTTGTTCCAAAGGCAGGTACGATGACAACATCGTCAGGCATTAGAATATCGAAGGGGAGGAGTGGTGTTCCAGCGGTATCCATTAGGAACCGGACGCCTCGATGTTTCAGGTTCTCGTTGACATGCGGGTTATGGATAATCTCGGAGAGCAGAAAGATACGCTTGTCTGGATTTTCTGCTAACGCCTGATAGGCAATCTCAATGGCATTTTCAACACCGTAGCAGAACCCAAAATGGCGGGCGATTTTAAAGCGGACGGGTCCGAAGTCCAGTAAGGTCGGTGAAAGATCCCGCTTTCGGGCATCGGTTTCTCGACGGGCATTTTTAACGACCGAGATCACCGGACTGTGATAGAAGTGAGGGAGCTTAAAAGTCCGCGGCATCTTTTAATTTTACCTTGCGGTTCGGCTTTCAATTTTACCTTGCGGTTCGGTGAGGTGAGTTGGGCAAATGACGTGCTTCCCCGTATATCCGCCTGCGCCGATGTTGCAGGCTACGCGATTTGGTTTTCGCTTTTGGGAAAGAATCCACAAAAATACCCAAGCAAAACACCCCTATGAAAACTGGAGGATTGCGTAGCACCCCGAACCGATAACCATTTTTTAGGCACTCAGGACTTTTCGTCCCTTGGCGCGGCGGCGCGCAATGGTTTGCCTTCCATGCCGCGTGGACATCCGTTTCCGAAAGCCGAGTTTATTTTTGCGTTTCCGACGATGCGGTTGATATGTGCGCTTCATGTCTTTTTAATTAGGACCCCTTGGGCCGCTCTCCATGTCATTACGAGCAGGTTCTTGGTTAATTCCCGACTGGGTTTGTGATATATACGCAAATGATATTATTCTTGGCTTTAAAATGATACCTTATTTATGGATGTTTGTCAAATTTTTCATACCGCTCGCTTAATTTACTAAAAAACTAACTTGATAAAATTTCGATTTCAGTCCAGAATATTTTGTCAGCAGATGTTGCAACATAAATTACAAATCTAAAAAAGTTTTCTGCAAAAAATGTTGACATTTCTGCAATATAATGGTATGATATTCTTTATAAGCAATGATTTTTTCATAAGAATGGTATCATGACTTTATCATAGTTTTTTACAGGAAATATGTTTATGCGGCACACCCCAAATGAAATCTGGCTGGAAATATTAGAAAAACTCAGTGATACAGCGAGGCAGGATGTCTACCTTCACCAAGCAGTACCGTTGTCAATCACAGCGGAGGCGTTGAATATAGCCGTCCCTTCTGCCTACACGCGTGCAAGGATTGAGGAGCGTTTTCGTGCCGATATTCAACAGGTATTAGCGACCCTCATCGGGGCACAATGTGCCCTCATCCTTACTGTAGACGAACCCACATCGGAAGACAGCGAAGACTTTGGAGGAACGCAGAACACAGAGAATTTAAATCAATCGCCTGATTCAAATCGGAGAACGGACACTCAGGCACCTGTGTCATCAATACAGAATGAGACGGGGTTGAATCCAAGCTATCGGTTTGATAGATTCATTGTGGGTTCCAGTAATATGATTTGTCACGCCACAGCCTTAGCGGTTTCGGAAAATCCAGGACGCGACTATAATCCACTCTTTATCTATGGCGGTGTGGGATTGGGAAAAACCCACCTACTACACGCAATTGGTAATCGACTCTTAGCAAACCAGCCAGATAAGAAAGTCCTCTACGTTACATCGGAAACCTTTATGAATGAGTACGTCGAGTCCATCGTCAACCGCGGATCGGCACAAGGATTTCGGACGAAATACCGAACCGCAGATATGCTCTTGATTGATGACATACAGTTCTTACAAGCCAAGGAGGGGACACAAGAGGAGTTCTTTAATACCTTTAACGCCCTTCACATGAACTCAAACCAGATAGTCATGAGCAGCGACCGGACACCAGACAATCTCGTAAACCTTGAAGAACGCCTCCAATCTCGGTTTCAATCAGGCATGGTTGCCGAAATTAGCATGCCACAATACGAAATACGCATCGCTATTCTCCGACAGAAATGCCGAGACCAAGGGTTAGACAACCTCCCTGATGATGTGCTCAGTTACATCGCTGAAGTCGTTAGAACTAATATCCGAGAACTCGAAGGAACGCTTGTGCGGTTAATTGCGCAAGCGACAATCCTCAAAGAAGATTTGACCTTAGACTTCGCACGGCAGGTCCTGAGTGATATCGGACCCCCTTCACCCATCCGACATCGAAAAACTGCTACAGCCAGAGCTATACAGAAAACTGTTGCCGATTATTTTGGAATTGATACAGAGGATCTCGTCTCTCAGAAACGGACAAAGGAATTGATACAACCGCGTCAGATCGCTATGTATATGTGCAGAGAACTCACACAACTGTCATATTCCAATATTGCGCAAGCGTTTAATAGGGGAGATCATACGACTGTCATCCATGCCTGCAGACAAATAGAAAAAACGGTTGCGGAAGATGGCGAAGATCGACAAATGATTCTCCAATTACTCGACCAATTCCGTTAACTTAATCCGCAAGACCTATCGTCCCAAATTTTCCACTTTTTAGCTCTCAGGCATCCTCTTTTCAGCTTTATAGATCACTTTAAACCTGTGGATAACCTGTGGATAACCTGTGGATAACTCTGTTATTCTTTGTGGATAAATTGTGGATAAATTGTGGATAAATCAGAAATTTTTTAAAATTGTGGATAACCTGTGGATAAGTCAAAAAGTTATCCACAGGTTATCCACAGGCTAATGTCAATGGCCACAAGGGTTTAAGCGAGTTATCCACTTATCCACAGCCCCTACTACTACTACTACAATTTAATATATATATCGTAATTAGTACTAATATTAGAATTGTGGATAACTCGGAAATCGCAAAGAAAAGAAAAACCGTTAAGCAAAAAGATGAAAATTTTCAAGCAAAGGTTAAAAGTTAAATTGGTTAACACAAATAGATAAAATATTTTAATAAGACAATACATATAAATTTCCTTTCTCTCAACTGGCACGGTTTCCTAATTTCACACACGATTTACTTACCTATTGACAGCCGAATATAAAAAATAAATGCTGCTAAATAATATTGTTCTCCGCAATTTCCGCAACTATGTTGATTGTGAGGTGAGTTTCTCCAAGCCCGTCAATCTAATTATTGGCGGCAACGCGCAAGGGAAAACGAGCCTACTCGAAGCAATCTATTTCCTTTGCACTGCAGAATCACACCGAGCAACGCGTGATGGTGAACTCATTCGGCACAACGAAGCAGGATTTTATCTCAAAGGAACGCTGGGAAATAATAACGATGATGTGATGTCGCTTGAAGCAACGAAGCGCGCCCGGGGGCAGTTTAAACTTAAAAAGGATGGCGTCCTTCAAGTGAAACGCTCTGAATGGATTGGACAGTTTAATGCGGTGCTCTTCTCACCGGAGTCATTGATATTGGTGAAAGGTGGTCCCGCAGAACGTCGAAGGTTTTTGGACCTACTCATCTCACAAATCGACAGCATCTACCTAAAAAATTTGCAAAAATATAGATTAGTTCTCAGACAGCGGAACGAACTTCTTAAACAAATTCGCATGACGTTAGCAGATACGTCACAGTTAGATGTCTGGGACAAACTTTTAATCGCACATGGGACTGCAATCATCATAAAGCGATTTGAAATTTTTCACCAATTAAAGGCCTATGCCATGCAAAGCCATCAACAACTCACTGGTGGTAAAGAAAGCATCGCATTGACGTATTGTTCCGCATCCGTGCGGAGCAATACGTTAATGCATCGTAATGCACACAATACATCGGATGAAGATACGGAAAATTTAGCAGACAGATCAGAAATTGGGTTCCTTGAAACCAAAACTGAAACCGAGATAGAAACGGATTTTGACGCAGCTTTAAATGCATCACGCGGTGCCGATTTACAGAGAGGGACAACCCTCGTCGGACCGCATCGCGACGACTTTCTCATCGAATTGGAGAACGCGCCCGCAATACACAGTACCGATTCGGAAAGCGAAAATCGCTTGGAAGTTCCAGATACTGAGAACACGGAACAGTCTGAACGTCAAAATCTACTCCCAAGATCCGAAATTGGAACATTTCGAGAGGGAGCGCGAGCCTACGGTTCCCAAGGTCAGCAACGGACGATAGCGTTAGCACTTAAACTGGCAGAATTAGAGTTAATCCGAACAGTAACGGGACAGGACCCGATCGTCCTTCTGGACGATGTCACCTCCGAATTAGATTACAAGCGAACAGAATATCTATTAAACGTCCTCCAAGATTTGAGCGCGCAAACCTTTATTACCGCGACCCATGCTGAGCCGCTCGTGCGTCACCTGAACCAACCAAATGTTTTAACAGTAGAGAACGCCCAGATAAACCAAGTTTCCGAAACCAATAGTTAAATAAATAAAAAAATGGACAAAACCCGTAACTTACATCATCTTCTTGCCGAACTCATGCGAACCCACGGCTTTGAGCCTAAGGTGCTTGAGCAAAAAGTTTTTGTTCTCTGGCCAGAATGTCTCAGCCGGAACAAACACCTTGCGCCACTCGCTACAAACACCGTACCCATATCTCTGTCAAATGGCATCCTGAGGATTTACACAGAATATTCTGCTTATAAATCGAGCCTATTGCTCAATAAACCGAAGATTTTAGCCGACATAAACGCTGAATTAGAGAAACCTGTTCTCACAGACCTCCGCGTAGAAATCAAAACCCTCTCGGTCAAACCCCAGGAAACTGAAGACCAACCCTCAAGTCCAGAAACGCCAGAAGAAGATTCTACCATCGGTAACACACACCAAGTTACACCCGAACAGTTAGAGAGAATTGAACACGCTCTTTCAAGCGTTTCCGACACACACTTAAGAGAATCCTTGCGGCAACTCTTCACTACACAGAGTGCGGACGGCCCTTGACAAAATTGTTGAAATAAGGTACAATTTAATTACGTTAAGTAACGTAGGCGTAAGGAGGTACACAAGGAATTTTGAAAAAAAATAGGGGTGCTAACCCCACTAAAAATTCCCACTGCAAAGCAAACCATACCCGTTAGGGTAATTTATAGCGAGGAACCAAATTAAAAATGGCAAAAAAAGCACGAACATATACAGCAAGCGACATACAAATTCTTGAAGGGCTTGAAGCTGTCAGAAAACGTCCAAGTATGTACATCGGCAGTACGGGTCCCGCTGGATTACACCATCTCGTCACAGAACTGGTTGACAATTCCATAGACGAAATAGGTGCCGGTTACGGGACACACGTTGAAGTGAAGCTCCATCGCGATGGTAGCGTAACCGTCAGTGATGACGGTCGAGGCATCCCTGTTGATACACACGCGACAGGCGTTTCCGCCCTTGAAGTCGTCATGACAACACTGCACGCCGGTGGTAAATTTGACGGTCGAGAACAAGTCGGCTACCAAACCGCGGGTGGCTTGCACGGTGTTGGTGCCTCCTGTGTCAATGCGCTCTCCGAATGGCTCCACGTTCACGTCTACCAAAACCGAGCCGTCTACGAACAACGCTACGCGCGTGGTATTCCACAGACTGCCGTAGAAAAAACCGGTAAAAGCAGAAAAACGGGCACTCGGACGACATTTATGCCTGATTCCGAAATATTTGACACACTTGACTTCTCGCACGATGTCCTTCGAGATCGGCTCAGAGAGCTTGCATTCCTTAACAAAGGCGTACGCATCCAATTTCACGATACACGCGACGATGAAAATTCGGAACCGATTGCCTTTCAATACGAGGGTGGCATTGCCTCTTTCGTTACTTACTATAATCAAAACAAAGAAGTCCTGCATCCGGAACCTATTTACATAGAAGGTGTTGAATCAGAGATCGTAGTGGAGATTGCTTTTCAGTTCAATACGACTTATACAGAAAATATTAGTTCCTACGCCAATAACATCCGCACCTCCGAAGGCGGGTTTCACGAGAGCGGTTTTAAGAGTGCGGTTACCCGAGCTTTCAAAACGTATGCCACCGCTAACGATCTCCTACGGAGTGCTAAAATAGATCTTACGGGTGAAGACATCCGCGAAGGAATAACGGCAGTCATCAGTGTCAAAGTTCCTGATCCACAATTCGAGGGGCAAACGAAGTCCAAACTCGGAAATACAGAGGTCGAAGGCATCGTCCAGAGTTTTGTTGGCTCCCGCCTGAGAACGCTTTTGGAAGAAAACCCGTCAGTCTCTAAGCGGATTATCCAAAAATCTATTGATGCTGCGCGAGCGCGTGAAGCTGCCCGCAGTGCCAGGGAAGTCGTCCGCCGCAAAAGCGTCCTTGATTCGGCATCTATGCCGGGAAAACTTGCCGACTGCTCCGAACGCGACTCGTCGCGAACCGAATTGTTTCTTGTAGAGGGGGACTCCGCTGGTGGGACCGCCAAACAGGGAAGAGATAGACGAAATCAAGCGGTCCTTCCGCTTAGAGGTAAAGGTATCAACGTAGACAAGGCACGGCTCGATAAAATTCTCAGAAATGCCCAAGTCATTGACATCATCACGGCATTGGGAACAGGGATCGGTGCTGAAGAGTTCACCCTCGAAAAACTCCGCTACGCCAAAATTATCATTATGGCGGATGCTGATGTTGATGGGGCTCACATCCGAACGTTGCTTTTAACGTTCTTCTTCCGTCAGATGCCCGAACTCATCGCTAGTGGACATCTCTACATCGCCCAACCGCCACTTTACCAAGTTAGAAAGGGCAGAAGTTCACAGTACCTACAAGACGACGAGGAAATGGAAGATTACCTCCTCACCTTAGCACTCGATACTGTCCAGATAACAAACGCTCGGCGGAGCGCGCCTTATACGTCATCGGAGTATCGGACCATCGCCAGTGCTGTCCGTAAGATTCAAAGTCTCATTAATCAAATTAATCGGAGCGGTGTACCACTCTCAAGTTTGAGGAATGAAACCCCAGATCCAGCAGACACATCCGACAAAGTGGATAAACTACTCTCCATGCTTGTTGACGTATCTCCTGTTCAGGTGGATGATCCGCTAACTGTAACACAAGAGACGCCTGATGATGAGGATTCGGCTTCCGTCCCCGGAAACCCGCAAACAACACTCTTCGGAAATTCCGAGCACAGTACAACTGAGGAAAAGACCGGTAGGGGCGAGGTAACCTCGCCCGTACACACGGGGGACGCTACCCCGCGGACCTGGCACTACGAACTGAGACGCGAACTCGAGAAGCTCGCCGAGTTTGACATCCAAGAAACTGACTTTCGTTCGTCCGACGAGACGAATGGGTCAGGGACATCAAAAAGCCAAAAATTGTTTAGCGTCCAGCAGGAAAATGGCGATGCCTATCATGCAGACAATATTTTTTCACTCGTGCAACACCTTTTCAAGATAGAACATCGCGGTCTCACAATTACTCGATACAAAGGCTTAGCCGAAATGGATGCCGAGCAACTCCGCGACACCACTATGCGTTCAGACGAACGCATTCTGCTTAGAGTAACGCTCGAGGATGCTGTTGAAGCTGACCGTGTTTTTACACTCCTCATGGGGGATACCGTTGAACCTCGACGTGAATTTATAGAACGCTACGGGACTCAGGTAAATCTTGATTTATACGGAGCTTAATGGTTGTCGGTTATCGGTTCGGATTTTCTATGAAAATCCTTTCGGTTTTCAGTTAAGAGGGTCATCATTTAACAAAAACCTCTTGTTACCGACAACCGATAACTGAAAGCGAACGAAGTGAGCGAACCGAAAACTACTATGGAAAACATCCAAGAACGCAACATAGAAAACGAACTGACGACATCGTATCTTACCTATGCGATGAGCGTCAACACCAATCGTGCGATCCCTGATGTGCGCGATGGCCTCAAACCGAGTACCCGTCGAATTATCTACGCGATGGGAGAGATAAATCTTACTGCAAACCGACCTTATGACAAATGCGCTGCTGTTGTCGGGGAGGTGATGAAAAACTTCCATCCACATGGCGATGGACCTATTTATGGTACGCTTGTTGGTTTAGCACAAGAGTTTAGTATCCGCTATCCGTTAATAGACCCACAGGGCAACTTCGGAAGTATTGACGACGACCCGCCGGGTGCGATGCGCTATACGGAATGCCGGCTTTCTGTTATTGCCAGTGAGATGCTCACTGATATTGAAAAGCAGGTCGTTGATTTCCAGCCCAATTATAAAGATTCTCTCGAGGAACCAACAGTCCTTCCAGGGCTTCTACCGAATTTGCTCGTCAACGGCACAACAGGTATTGGCGTTGGTTACCTTACCCGAATACCGCCGCACAACCTCACTGAGGTTGTTGACGCGCTACTTCATAAGCTCGCGGAGCCAGATGCCACTTCAGAAGTTCTCATGGAACACATCCTTGGACCCGACTTCCCTACTGCAGGTATTATTGTCGGTATCACTGGTATCCAGCAGATGTACACGACGGGTAAAGGAAGTATCACTATCCGAGCGAAAGCGGGCATAGAAAGAATTTCGGGGCGCGGCGGAGACCGCGAGCAGATCGTCATAACCGAAATTCCGTATCAGGTAAAGAAAAATCAACTGTTACAACGGATGTATGACTTGGTTGTTAGCAAAACCATTACTGGAATCTCCGATATCCGAGACGAGTCAGACCAAGAAATTCGCATCGTTATACCCCTCAAACGCGGTGAAATTGCACAGGTTATCCTGAATCAGTTGTATAAACACACGCAGATGCAGACAAACTTCAGTGCCAATCTTCTCTGCCTTGTGGAGGGTCTCCCGAAGGTCCTGACGCTTGAGGACATCCTCAGACACTATCTCGAGCATCGTAGGGATGTGGTGCGACGGCGGACGCAATTTGAACTCACACGTGCTGAACGTAGAAATCACATTTTAGAAGGATATCTTCTGGCACTGCAAAATCTCGAGGCAATCATAGAACTCGTTCAAACGGCAGACTCGCCGCAAGCAGCAGAAGCGGAACTCCGTGAAACCTATCAACTCAGTCAGCAGCAAGCAAGAGAAATTCTCACGATGACGCTCCGGCAGCTGACGGGACTCGAACGCCAGCGAATTCACGATGAATATACAGACCTCCTTGATCATATCGCCGAATTTCGTGCAATTCTTGCCGACGAAACTTTGGTAACAGATATTATTCGAACAGAACTCGAAACCCTGAAAGAGAAATATGGGGATGAGCGCCGGACCGAACTTACGGGTGAAGTCAAGGAATTTGAAGTCGAAGACCTCATTGCTGACGAAGAGATGGTTGTTACACTATCTCATTCGGGTTACATTAAACGATTACCGATGGATACCTATCGGAAGCAGCATCGCGGTGGCGTTGGGATTAGAGGCGCTACACGAAAAGATGGCGATTTTTTGGAACACATCTTTGTCGCCACTGCCCATCAGAATATTCTGTTCTTTACAGATCTGGGCAAATGTTACACACTAAAAGTTCATCAAATTCCTGAATCCAGTCGCCAATCAGCTGGACGTGCAGTCGTCAACCTCCTTCGTTTATCAAAAGGTGAGAATATTACAGCCTATGTGACGGTCCCCCCAAAAACCTTAAATCGTAGGGGCGAGGTCACCTCGCCCGTACAGGGGGCGGATGCCGGCGAGGTTGCAGTAGATGAAGTTGGAGCAGACGCATTTGTCTTCATGGCAACGCAGGGAGGTATTGTCAAAAAGACAGAACTTTCCAGTTTTGAGAATACGCTGTCGAGCGGCATTATCGCTGTTAATCTTGACGATGGCGATAAACTTATCGGTGCCCAAGTAACCGATGGCAATGCCGATGTTATCCTTGTCACCCACAAAGGTGTTGCTATTCGTTTTAGCGAAAAAGATGCGAGACCTCTTGGACGCAACACGCGAGGCGTACGCGGTATAGAACTCGGCAACGAAGATTTCGTCGCACAAATGGTTATTGTTCAGAGTGAGGCATCAGAAATGAAAGAGAAACCAGCTGCCTCGAAAAAAGACGATACTTTGTTAATTGTTACAGAAAATGGGTACGGTAAACGAACAGCAGTCTCTGCCTATCGTTCTCAGAAACGCGGTGGAAAAGGCATTATCGCTATCGGGAAATCTGCCCGAAATGGTGCGGTTGTCGCTGCAAAACGCGTCGCGAACGCTGATGAACTTGTTCTCATTAGTTCAAACGGGTATGTCACCCGGACGGCGGTCGGTGCCATTCGACGTATCGGACGTAACACCCAAGGCGTGCGAATCATGGCACTCCAAGCGGACGAAAAACTTGTTGATGCAGCCAAGATCGAACTCTCATCCTCCCTACTGGAGTAGTTGTCAGTGCAGATTTTCTGCGAAAATCCTTTCGGTTGTCAGCTTTCAGTAACAAGAGATGTTCGGTAACAATTCACCCCCTGTGGGAATATTCCAAAATGGCGAAGATTGTTACGAGAAACCTCTTAACTGACAACCGATAACCGAAAGGGTTGCGTAGCAACCCGAACCGACAACTATAAACGAAATGAGGCGGATCAAATGAAATATTTCACCTGTCAAGAAGGAAGACCCTGGCTTCAGCGGAGCAACATATCTATAGGGCTCTCAATCCTTGTTTTAATCACAGTATGTCTCTCTTTGGGCTCCAATCTGCAAGCTCAGATAGGGAGTGAAACGCCTGAATTGGTGGTACTTCCTGATGCGAATACAGGATTAAATTCGGACATGACCCGCGTCGCAAAACTCTATACCAATCTAATGCGGGCGGCATATTACAGAACAGGCGAGCGCAGCATCCCGAAAAGTAAAGCTCTCTACGATGCCTTGATTAAGGAAATTGATGACTCCGCTACGATCCTCGAAAATGGACTTTTATCTCCAAGTGAGGTGAGTTTTATTTATGCCGAGCGTGCATCACTTCGGTATCCTAAATTGCAGGATATTAAAGGCGCAGAGGAAGATGCGAGAACAGCCATTAAATTTAATCCTGAAAACGTAAAAGCAACATGGGTTCTTGCCCAGATAGTAACCGAACGATTCATTTATTATATGGAACGGAACAGAAATAGTAAAATACCTAATATTCTAAAAAAGGAGATGTTTGACACGCTAAAACGCTTGGTAGCGTTAGATCCCGACCATGATAGGGCTTACTTCTACCTTGGTAGTATGGCGCGTGATCTCGGCGATACTGAACTGGCTATTACGTCCTTCAAGGCACTCACACGCATTATTCCTTACGATGACCGATATTATCGGGAACTTGCCGAACTCTATAAAACTCAAAATCGGCTTGATGAGGCTTTACAGTCCTACGAAAGAGTCGTCACCATTCGACCCGAACAGAAAAGTGCTCGAAATCGCCTTGGGCAGCTTTACCTTCAAACTGGTGACTATCCCGCAGCGGTAAAGACTTTCCTCTCTGTTTTGTCACCGCCTGAAGGACAGTCGGAAACTAATAGCGTAAGAGAACGCACTGCGCGTAATGCCAGTGAAGTTGAAATTGAAGCGCATCAGGGCATCAGTCTCGCATATCAGGCACAAAATAATTTTGAGCGATCCGAATTTCATATTACGCGTATGATTACTTTGTTAGAGGAACGGGCAAAACGGACTCGCAACGGCTTTCGGACCAGAAGTAGCGAACGCATTGAATTGGCGAACCGTATTCAAGAGGCACGCTATACTCTCGGACAAATTTACCTCAAATTCAATGTACCCCGGAAAGCCGTCCAAACCTTCACGAAAATTCTATCTGTCAATGACAAATATGTCCCCGCGCTTTCCGGTATAGGTATAGCGTATCAAATGCAAGACGATATGAAACGCGCGGAAATTTATCTCCGTCGGGCAATTGATTTATCCACTGAAGCAGAATTGCCGGATGCCTACAACGCATTAGGATACCTCTATGCGGAACAAGGCATTAACTTGGATGAAGCCGCAGCTTTGGTCCGCCGTGCGCTCAAAAGTGTACCGAAATCTGGAGCATATCTTGATAGTTTAGGACTCATCTACTTTAAACAGGGAAAGCTTGATGCCGCTATAGAAAATTTGGAGCAGGCTCTCCACTATCTACCCGATACACCTGAAATTCTCTTGCATCTCGCTGACGCTTATCTTGGAAAGGGCTTGAAACAGAAAGCATTGCGAACTTTGGAGCAAGCCGTCCTTCTTGAACCAAACAACGCTGAACTACTCCAGAAACTTGAAAGAAGCCGTCAACAATCAGCAGTCAGTGGTCAGGAGAATAGTTTCCATCAGCCAACAGTCGATAACTCGGAAAAGTGAGGGCGAAGGTTGAGAACCGATAAATGTCCAAACACCTATTTTTTCTCTTGACACAAAGCATCAAAAATGCTATAATATCTCTATGGAAATGGCGATTTTCGCATACCACACATTTCCAAGTAACTCGAAGGCGTTGGAACGTTTGTTCTACTTCCGAAGTCGGAAGTGTCTGAGGTTCTGCATCGTGGGCTGCTTGAGCCCCTCGGGGGTATGCAGGTAAAGTTACAAACCATAGCCCGAGAAATTCCCGAACATTCGTGTGCTTTCACAAGCCCCGAATTCATTCGGGGGTACTTGACTAGAATCTCATATCCATATTCGTTCTTTGCTAATGGTATGTTCGCGAGGGTTTCGCTTATAGCATTATTGCTGTTGGGATATTGGAGATTCGTTCGGTGAATATGAGCGCATTCAACGTTTCGCTTATAGCATTATTGCTTTTAGGGTATTCCTATGTAGGATGGGGGCACGCCGATTCATATTTTTGTGGGACACCGCATCTATCAAATCCAAAGCATGTAATTGATGTTACAAACGCTCCACAACAGGTCCTTGCGCCCAGAAATTGGACTGCTCCTGCTTTGCCTGCTGCCCCTGCGCTGCCACTTGGCACAGAGCGCACCTTCTTCGCCCCTGATTTTAGAAGTATGCAACAGTACACCGTCTCCGCCGTTCTCCGGGGTGTAGGTAGTTTCTGCTATGTTTTTGTTGAGGAATCCGAGTGGAACAGACGAGTTACCGCCGGAACCGTTCAAGCAATAATCCGAGCTTTTGATACCGCCACACCCGCGAATCCACAGCAAGGCATTTATCCGACGTTGACGAAGTTCTTCGGAGCCCCACCGGATATTGATGGAAATGGCAGGATTATCTTACTTCTGCTTAATATTCAGGATGCACACGGCGCGAACCGTTACACAGCGGGCTTTTTCAATCCTGCCGACCAACAACGGGGTTTACTTCGAAACCCTGGATTTCGCGGGTTCCCAATTCGTAGCAACGAAGCAGAGATGCTATACATTGATACGCAACCTCTGAATCCGAACAGCGAAAGAGCACACAATGTTATTGCACATGAATTTCAACATCTTCTCAATTGGCGTCATGATGCCAGAGAAGTCACTTGGGTAGATGAAGGATGTGCAGTGTATGCCTCATTTCTCTGCGGTTATTCTGTACAGGAACATGTAGCAGCATTTGAAAAAATGCCATCTATCTCGCTTGTGACGTGGCCCGAGGGAAACGCAAACTCGCTTCCACACTACGGTGCAGCCTTCTTATGGATGCTCTATCTTCATGAGCAATACGGAGGTATAGGAACACTTACTGAAATTGTCCAAAATCGCGGCACATCGCTCACCGGTATCTCAGATGCCCTTGCATCTCGAGGCATCATCAAAGCAATTCCTGACATTTTCATCGAATGGAAATTGGCTAACTATTTATCTGAGTATCGTGCTATTCGACTTTCTCTCACGCCTCACCGTTGGTATGACTCTTATCCAAGCGGCACGCAGCAGGGGCAGTTGAGCAACTTTTCAGCAGAATATATCGGCTTTAGAAATGCCGAAGGGTTAACACTCGGATTCTCAAGCAGTTCCCCAGCGAGTAATGCTGTTCATGCCATTGAATTTCATAACACGGGTGCCGTCGATATCAACGAAATAAAATTGTCGGCGGGTAATGCTGGTTCCCTTGTGTTATCGAACACCGCCGCAGAAGTCATTCTTGTTCCCAGTTTACAAATGGAAGCGATCAACCTCCATGGGCAAAGTTCGACATATCAATACAGTGCAACTCGCGGCGCGCATATTACCTTTACGACTGCTGCGCTTCCGAACCCAGTGCATCCGCGTTACTGGGACATCATCGCTGAATCTACGGAGCCCCTCGTCGGATTGACACCCACTGTAACGCTAATGCTCTCTGACAGTAAGACAGAACGACCCTATCGGGAAGCACAAGCGATGTATCTCATAACACAAGATATGCGGGATAGCCGCTTGTATCGATTCTCGTTTCTTCTTGAACCAGAAATAGAACCAAAGTCTGTGATATATCAAGTTTCTCTTGATTCGAGACCCGTTAGTAAGGGAACCTTAACCGACTTTTGATTATACCTTGCGGGGAAATTGCGTGCGTTAGGACCTTTACGTGTATTCCTTAAATTCGCCTGCGGCGTTGTTGCAGGCTACCGTTTTTGATGTACAGATGTATAACTTAGTCACACACTGTAAGGGTTGGGTAACCCAACCCCTACGAACCTGCCCGAAATGAAATTATGCCTTAAATGGCATAATTTGTCTTTGCTTTACATTTAGAGGGCAGCCCAGGAGGCCATAGTTAAAAAATGCAACCTACACTCTATGCTGGAACCATTGGACAAAGTGTCTGGCGCAGTACTGACAACGGAGACACATGGCGCAGGGCAAGTAATGCGCTTTTTCCAGAAGCCGACGTTCGCGCCATAGCAGTTAATCCAAGCAACTCAGACGTTCTCTATGCCGGAACCGAAAAAGGTATCTTCCGATCAAACGATGCCGCCGAGTCATGGCATCGTCTCTCAAGCCCTATGGATGAATTGGAAGTTTGGGCAATCGCTATTGATCGAGGAACACCGGACACACTTTACGCCGGTACGTGTCCTTCCGCGCTTTTCAAATCCACTGATGGTGGTGATAACTGGAAACAACTCAACGCTGATCTCGCACAAGAATGCGAAGGGGTCCCGATTATTCCGCGTGTCACGACCTTTGTGATTGATCCCGAAGATTCGCAAACGCTCTATGCTGGAATTGAGATTGATGGCATGCGCCTTAGTACAGATGGTGGCGACACATGGGTTGAGCGTAGTGAAGGGCTCAGTAGCCTTGATATCCACGGACTCTGTGTGGTTCCGGGTTCACCGAAAACGATTATCGCTGCGACAAACAATGATGTTTGTGTAACGACAGACATGGGGCAACAGTGGACACCACTAAACGTCAAGGCACACTATCCGTGGCCCTACTGTCGTGCAGCATTTTTCCTCAACGGCGATGCCGGTCAAGTCTTTATCGGTGCTGGGAACGGTCCTCCCGGTGATCAAGGCGGAATTTTCTCAACGCGTGATGCTGGAAAGACGTGGAACCGAGCGGACATCGGTAGAACAGCAAATAGCACAATCTGGTGTTTTGCTCATAATCCGCAGTTTGATGACCTTCTTATCGCTTGCAGCGTGAGTGGACAACTCTACCGTAGTACAGATTCAGGCAGTTCGTGGACCAAACTTGATCACGAATTTGGCGAAGTTCGAGCATTGGCTATCGGTTAAAGGCTTGACTTATTTCTGTAATTTATGGTATGCTGTTGGTAAAATGTAGGGCACAAGCGAATTGTGCTTTGATGGCACAGTTCGGTTTCCAATATATGGGCGCGATTAAGCCATCGCGCCCATAATGAAACAGGTTTACCCATCTGATCGTCGGGAAACCGAAACCCCCTCGTGCCCAAGACATCGAACATGCCGACGAGATTTTTAAGTGGACGCAAGCGCATCAGAAATCTCGCGAGTTATAGATTGGGATGGGAGACAGAATTTCTGACCCAGTCTACAAAAATTTGGCTTTCAAGTTACGCCCAAAATATAGGAGGCATACTTCAGTGGCACGTTTCTTTACACTTTTATTTACATCGCTTCTCTGCATCACAATGATAGGGTGTAGTGGTGATGGTGGTGATGGTTATGATAATATTGATATCCCACCCCCGATCAGTGATGCAAAGCGCATTGCAATTGTCCCATTCTTTGCCAAAACCGGAGCATCAGAAGACGTTGAAAAGTTAGCTGGACGCATCGGCGTGAACCTCGCAACCCGTCTGGAACTGATATTCAAAGAGGCAGAATGGGTTTATGACATCTCAAACAAGGTTCAACCGGTTGCAGATAAACTCACGGAATTAGGTTTAACGCCGGAGCAAGTCTATGGGGATCCTGCTTTGGCAGCAAAGCTCGGACAGGAACTCGGCTCTGATATGGTTATCATCGGAAGCGTGGAAGAACCGAAGATGACCGATCAGGACTACAACCAACTTCTTATGAAACAGGGTAGACAAGGGGGGATTTCCGGTACATCCACCTATATTCGCACCCGCCTTACTGCCAGGGGACTGACTCGCGTCAGAGTCATTGATGCAAACTCGAATAAGATTATTTTCAACAACCGCGTCGGATCGTATCTCAAGTATTGGTACGCCTATCAGACCCAGCAGAGCGAACAGCAAATATTTAAGAACCGGATGGATAGGCTTGCCGATTTAGGTCAATATCTCCCGCTCAGAATCGCTTATGTTCTCCATCCAACTGGGTTAAAGTTAGAACCCGAAGAGCAGATTCTGCTTAAACCGGACATGGTGCTCAAAGGGACAGGCGGTATTGTTGAGTTTAATTAGAGCGTTTTACGTTTTAGGCTTTGTAAACAATCATCTCAAGGAAGAGGCGCGGTTTCTGCCGTGCCTTTTCTTGTTAAGGTGAATGATTCACAAAAAAATTCTCGAGTTGGTGGGCGTAGGCTTCACCGTATCTCAAAAGTTGGAGAGCGGCATCATACAGTTCGGAAAGAGCGAGTTCTTGGTAGGGATTCGCGATCTTTTCATAGAAATCTAAAGCCTTGATGAAGAAATCCAAGGTTTCCTGATCAATTGCACCGTTTTGATATAAGGCACGGAAGCTTTGATGCTTCTGCTGTGGCGGTGTCTGTCCGCTAAATTCGATAATAACGTTGTTGATGTCCACAGCACGTTGAATAATCATAAGGAAGCAGCTTTTAACATAAGAATGTGTAATCCTGTCCGCTTCAATATATTCTTCTCGATTTGCCGGCAACCCATACCGTAATTGGTCAAAACATTCATTTATAGATTCCAACTTCGCTTTTACTGGGTTGAAGCGGCGATTCGCAGTTTTCTTTGCGTTTCTAACCTTCCTTTTTCCCATTTCCTGTTCCTTTCCTTGTATGGTTTTTCGTCTTGTTAGGGTTCAATTCTTTTAGACGCTAAGAAACTTAAAAAGTTGTAACCCTCTTACTTTTCTATTATATGCCTTATATTGCTCTTCTTCTTTTCATGCTCCGACTAAAATCTGAAACCTGCCTTTAAACGTGGTATAACCTTTCTAAATATGTTAAAATTAGATGAAATATTAAAAGAGGAAACGGAGTGAAAACAGTGAAAGCGATTATCAGAACGGGTGATGGTGGACCGGAAGTCCTGCAATTAGGCGAAATTTCATCGCCGAATCCAACAGAAACACAAGTCTTGGTAGATGTCCATGCGACTGCCTTAAATCGAGCCGATATGATTCAACGCCGCGGTGGATATCCACCGCCGCCAGGTGATTCTGAGGTCCTCGGTTTAGAGATCGCTGGCACCGTTTCAGCGGTGGGTCGTGCTGTAAAAGGAGTGGCGAAAGGAGATCGCGTTTTTGGACTCGTTGGGGGTGGCGGTTATGCAGAGAAGGCTGTGATTGATTATCGGATGGCAATGCCGATGCCTGACGAATGGACTTTTGAACAAGCCGCCGCTGTGCCTGAAGTCTTTTTTACAGCGGGGGACAACATTTTTACCCAAGGCAGCTTATCCGCGGGTGAGACGATCCTGATTCACGCAGGCGGGAGTGGCGTCGGCACTGCGGGCGTCCAACTCTCACATCACGCCGGTGCCACGGTTTTTGTTACCGCAGGGACTTCGGAGAAAATCGAAAATTGCAAGGCACTGGGTGCGGAAGAGGGCATCAACTACAAAGAAAGCGACTTCGTTGCCGAGATTCTACGTTTGACAGATGGACAGGGTGTAGATGTTGTGGTGGACTTTATCGGAGCAACTTATCTTGAACGGAACCTTTCTGTGCTAAAAACAAAGGGTCGGCTTTTACAACTCGGATTAATCAGTGGTTCAGTCACAGAAATTAATCTCAACACAGTGATGCGCAACAGGCTTCAATTAATAGGCTCCGTCCTGCGGACGCGATCCATTGACGAAAAAATCGGTGTCACACAAAACTTTATGGATCGCTGGTTGCCCGAATTGGCGAGCGGCAAAATCCGACCTATTATTGACACCGTCTTTCCGTTAGCGGCGGCATCAGACGCCCACAAATACATGGAAGCGAATCGCAACTTCGGAAAAATTATTTTAAAGGTGAGATAGCGGAGTTGAGAGTAGAAGGGCCTTTGGAAAGTCCACACGGATTTTCTTCTTCTCTCTCAAAAAAAGTGAAGAATCTGTGCCATACCAGACACTTATAACACAAAGTTTTGTATTCAAAATATCGGAGGAATAGTTGTTAGTTGTCAGCAGTCAGTAAAGAGGACGTGAAGGTTAAAAAATAACCGTTACTGTTACAAAGACTACTGAAAACTGAAAACTGAAAACTGAATGCTATTCTCAAAACAGATAGGAATGGGTCGCAAACCTGTAAATGCTTTATTCAAATTTGGTATTCTACTGGGCATCTATGTTCTCATCTTCGTAGGAGAGGTTTGTGCGGAAATCCGCAGCAAAAACACCCAGCAAAAACACCCCGATTCTTTCGCAAAGATTACTCAAACGACATCAACAGACGGAATTACCCTTCAATTCACCTTGCCGGAGTTGACTGTATCTGAGGTAACCCGGAATGATGTCCGCTACCAAGAGGTGCGTTACGCCGAGTGTCACTTCACCGACGAACCGGGAAACCCCAAAGTTCCTGTCACGCGCCTCATGCTCGGTATACCCGCAACGGCTACAATTGAAGCAGTCGATGTCTCTGTTGCGTCTGCTGAGACACGCCCCGGCGTGCGTCTTGTTCCAGTTCCGATTTTTGATATACATGAACGCAATTCACAACACGCAGCTTCGCAGCATTGGTCAGAAAGCGGGAGCGCATATCGGCTAAAAGAAAATGGAGCGTTTGCTGGAAACCGCTCATACCCTGGATATCCGCTTGCTCGGATCGTGCGAGAAGGCTATATTCGGAGTCAACGGGTTATCGCGTTGGCACTATATCCGGTGCAATACCTGCCGAACACCCGGACGCTGCGTTCGTATTCACGTTTCACAGTGAACATTCGCTTCTCCTATACGGAACAGGGAGGACCGCTAACGGCGCAACGGAGCGGTTCACAAATTTTCCCCGTCCAAGGGACAATTGCCCCAGAATCGGAGGCTTTTGAGCGGGCATTTTCACATCAACTCTTAAACGCTGAGCAAGCCGCCCATTTTCGAGCACCCCGTCCACTGGTGCCCGCAGCACCAACACTCATAGCCAACGGAGGTGATGGAACACGCTATAAGTTGTCTGTCCAAAAAACAGGCATCTATGCGGTGACAGCAGCATCTCTACAGAACGACTGGGGTATAGATCTCATCGGCACGCATCCGACAAGATTGCGACTCACACAAGGAAACAGAAACATTCCTATCTACATCAGCGGTGCGGCGGATGGAAGTTTTGACCCGAACGATGCTATCTTTTTCCTTGGTCATAAGCCTAAAAATCGGTATAGTCGTTGGAATGTCTATTGGCTCACAATTGACAATGGTGCCACACCTACCCGCCTTCCGACACGAGTGCCACAGATTACCGCCAACCCCACAGACCAAACAGCAACACAGGTTCCCACCTTCCGTTCTAAAGTGAATTTTGAAGAGGATTATCTGACGAGTAACCTCGAATTTGTCTATACCGAGACTGTTTCGCCTGGTGACAAGCACGGTTGGTTTGATGCTTTGGACTTCTGGTACTGGGACGGTATCAAAAATGGGGGCGATGCCGCCGAGATGCGTCTCGAATTTCCGCTCTATGATGTCGCAAAAAGCTTCGACCCACCACGCATCTCCGTTGATTTACAAGGTGGCACACCGGTATCACACGAGATTTTGGTCGCTATTAATGGAGTCCGGATCGATTTTGCTCAGTGGGAACAGCAAGACACGCTCACCATTGGACGCACATTGCGCACTTGGGATACACTTAAGGACAGCGTCAAAGGCGAGCAAAACGTGTTGTCTTTGGCCAGAGTTGACAGCAACGTTGATGAGGATACCACCCGATACCCCTATCATGTCTACCTCAACCGTTTTTCTGTCGAGTATACTCGCCTTTTCCGAGCTGTTGCTGACGAGTTATGGTTCAGATCGCCCACTGCCGATGCAACCTCCCAAGAGCGGAAACTTCCTGGAGGGCGTAAACTCCAGTATAAAATTGAGGCGTTTCGTGACCCAGGGATACATATCTTTGAGACGGATGGGACATACCTTACTGCACAGATGCAGGGTGTGAATGTAGAAGTAGACGTGGGAGGGGTTTCTAACCGCGATTCCTATAATGCACTTTTCCAAGTGCCTGATACCCGAAGCACACAATTTATCGCCGTTTCCAATACGGCATTGCGTCAACCCGATCGCGTTGAGGTCGTTGCGCCTACGGACTTAGCGACTGCAGTGCACGGTGTTGACTATCTAATTGTGACACACCCTAATTTCCTTTCTGCCGCCCAACGACTGGCGGCATGGCGATCGGCACCTGGCGGTGGCGGATACCGCACCAAAGTTGTTACAACCGATGATATTTACAATACCTTTGGTGACGGGGATGTAAATCCGAAGACTATTAAGGCGTTTCTAAAGCATGCGTTTCAGTCTTGGACCCCGCCAGCACTGACCTACGTAGTTCTCTTTGGCGATGGCACCTTCGATTTTCGAGGCATTGACACGGATATTTATGCTGAACCGCCCGAGTTGGCTGGATACATTCCGACCCATTATATACGAACCGATTCTTTCGGACGGACCGCGGCAGATCATTGGTATGCGACCGTTTCCGGACACGATGAATTCACGGATTTCTATATAGGTAGGCTCAGTGTTGAAGCTCCGGATCAAGCGGATGCAGTCGTTGACAAGATCATCGCCTACGAACAAGCACCCCCTAACGGGGACTGGCGGAGAAGAATTATTTCTGTTGCCGACGACGAAGTCAGTAACTCTGGAGATTTTATCTTTAAGAAGAGCCTTGATGAAATAGCGAAAGATCACACCCGCCTTGGATATGAAACGGTTGAGGTGTTCCTGGAAGATGTCATTGACCAAGTGGAGGCCCATCCAGCGGATTACCCAGGACTCTTGCCCCAACGCGTGGCGAAAGATCAAATCATTGAGGCACTTGGAGAAGGGGCTGTACTTGCCCAATACGCCGGACACGGCGGCAGAATCGTCTGGGCGCACGAAGCCATCTTTGATAATGCCTCCGTCGATCAAGTTGAGGAAACCGATAAAATCCCTTTCATGTTGGTTCTGAGTTGTTACAATGGCTATTTTGACAAGCCCGGTGAACCGAGCATGGCGGAGAAATTGTTACGTAAAGAGAGAGGCGGTATCATCGGCATGTTGAGCGCGACCCGCCTCACATACGGCAGCGGAAACGACGCTCTCAACCGTATCATTTTTGACATGCTCTTTAAACGGAACATCCGACAACTTGGTCCCTTGAGTTTCGATTCAAAGGTTGAACTTTTGATGACAGAAGGCACGGGTCAAATTGATATTATGATGGAATATACTCTTTTCGGTGATCCTGCCCTACAAATTGCTATCGCTAATGGTGAAATTCAACCTACTGTTGAGACCAAAACAGTTGCCCCTGGGGATACCCTCCGAATTGCAGCGGGGCACGTCCAGACTGCCACTTACGACGCAGCAAATCGAACAAAACGTTTTGTTACCGATACCTCTTTTAACGGCACACTCACCGTTAAAGCTTTATTTCCTGGGAAAACAGCTACGGCTCAAGGTGTTGCGGGTCCAGTGAAATACTACACTGGAGACGTGATTCTCACGAAAACGGCAAATGTTAACCGCGGTGCTTATCCTGCTTTGACTTTTTCTGTTCCGAAAAACATTGATAGCGGTGATGCCCATGTCGAGTACTACGCGCAAAGTAACACAACTGTTGCTGTCGGAGGTGATGGATTTACCGTCAACATCCCAAAAATCCTTGACATTAAACCCGAGTTAGTCGGTGAAGGTAAGTTCCGCATCTCCGTTCAGGTTTCTGATGAAAAAGAAGAACTGTTCTTGGTGCTCTTGGAATGGCGCAACCCACAGAGTCGAGCGTGGGAGAATGTCCGACTCGTTCCCGCCGATCCCCCCTTGTCGGAAGACGGATGGTGGACGGTGCCTGAACCCCTAAACGCGCCTATGGATGGTTCCTCTATCCGGTATAATCTTCAAGTCACGGATATAGACAACAATACGGTTACAAGCAACAGACTTCAGTATTATCCCTACGTATATCCTAATCTTACGGTTGTAAAGATCGACAGAACTGACAGGGTTGGGTACGGCTACAACACTAAAACGGAGCAATGGTATCTCTCAGCGGATGTACAGGTAGAAGGCGAAGGCATAGAGGTCCCTATTGAGGTTGCTTTTTTCAGCGGCAATCCGGATGTTAACGATGATATACTTGTTGACAACGATGTGAATCTCATCGGAACTACCCGAATCCAGCCCAATGATTGGGTGCAACGCACACCGTTGACGAATCCCGGGGCAAAGAAGGATGTGTATGAACCGGATCCCCTGAACACACTCCCAATTGCAACCGCTACTTTAAATCTGAAAGACTCGTTACCTCTCGGCACACACGACATATTCGTCTATATTGATGTGATAGAAACTGAAGCGGATCAACCAGGCAATGTCCTTGAAAACGATGAGGAGGACAATATCGCTTACAGCCGACTCTTTGTCGATATAAATGCGGTGGGAACGGCTTCTTCAAGTCAGATTACCAGTTTGGACCGGAACTGCGTGATCACTGTTCCGCCTGGCGGTTTCCAAGAAGCAGCAGTGCTGGCAGTTCGTCCGTTAGATGAACGAAAGTTTGTGGAAACTGTAGGGGCGGGTTCTCTTGATACAACTCCGAAGGCCTCATCTCCCCGTGGTGGCGAGGGCACCTCGCTCTTACAGGGAATGTCCAAACGGGCACCACTTCCTGGCATCTCCGCTTACGGATATGAAATTGTTGTTGGTGACCGTAATGGCGAGGCAGCCTCGTCCGCAATAGACGCTCTTAAACTTACCTCTTCGGTGGCGATCGACTTAAGTTTTGACCTCGGGGCTCTCAGAACCCAACTCACGCGAGAATTGTTGGGTGGCACGGAATCCGAAGATACACCTTTGGAAGAAGGTCCCAATGAATTTGGGGTTGCAGATACAATTAACACTGCCATTGCATCCCGGGCACGTGAGTTAGGTGTTTATATGTTTAACGCAACACTCGGAAATTGGACGCGGCTTCCTTCTCAACAACTTGCCGATGCTACGGGGACCTTACAGCAGCGAATACAGGTAACAAACGTGAGTGAGGATAACGTTGGAGAAAGCGCGCTCCGCGATGTTCGCGTCCAACCCGAAGGGGCTCGGACCGGCAAATACGTCCTCTTCTTCACGGGTCCTCAAACCTATCGGCTTTTCCTTGCTCCTTCAACGGATGACATACGGGTATTTGACCCCTTGGAACTTATTGCCTCCGCGGAGCAGCTTGGAAACTTTACTACGGACACCCCAAGTTCCAGACACGGCTTCTCGATTAACGTAGAACTCGATTTTGAAAAACCTTTTGTATTCGGGGATATCTTGACATTCAACATAACTTCGCTTGTACAATCAGCAGATGTTGAGCCAGATTTTGATGCCCCTCAACAAGAACAGCGTTGGTATGCCTCTGGGTTCAGGGATGCCAATCGCGGCACGGGTACCATCAGTTACGTTGAACTTTCGCCGAACACCACTATGCCGGAGGATAAGTGGATTATCTTCTTCCTGACGGATAGTCTGTTTCAGGTTGAAGGTGAGAGAACCGGTATTTTGCGTTCCCAAACCGATGGAAACCAGCCATTGCATGGAACGGTCGGAGAACCCTTCCATTATGAGCCTTACGGCTTGCGTTTTCAACTCACGCAAGGCGAACGCTCCTTTGCACCTGGTGATATATTTCGGTTTCAAACCCGATCTGTCGGCACTATTCGGGCTACAACGGATCGACTCGGACCAATTACGCTGCTGTATACTGACGATACTGTACCACCAGATATACAACTCACTATCGGCAATCAACAACACTTTGTTCCGGGGGATGCAACAGATTCGGAACCGCTCATCGGGGCAACATTAACTGACCTCAGCGGACTTGATTATCTCACTCGTCCGCTGCTATTGGAAATTGGAGATTCGTTCGGTGAATATGAGCGCATTAAGCCGGAGGCGTATCAGGTGACACATCACCCCGGTTCAAATCAACTCGTTTTAACATATCCCTCTCCGGAGCTTGAACCGCGGGAATATGAGGTTCGCCTAACTGCAAGCGATGTCCATGGGAATACGGATACAGTGAACATCACATTTCGAGTCCATGATACCTTACAACTGCTATCGTTTCTTAACTATCCAAACCCTTTCCCGCGCAAAACAACGCTCACCTGCGAATTAACAGCCCCTGCTGATTCACTTGTTGTAAAAATCTATACGCTGAGTGGAAGGCTTATCCGGGAGCTCACCATGCCACCAACGCCTGGGTTTCTTATGGTGGAATGGGATGGCAGGGATGCTGATGGCGTTGAGGTGGCAAATGGCGTTTACTATGCTAAACTCCGAATCCAGCGCGAGGGTGAAAAAGATATAACCGAAATCCTCAAAATGATGAAATTGCGTTAATGGTTGTCAGGGTTAATAGTTGTCAGTTGTCAGTTCCAAGCGGGGTTACTTAAACGAGAACCTCTTAACTGAAAACTGATAACTGAAAGGATTTTTGAAAAAAATCCGAACCGAAAACTACTAAATGAAACATCTTAAAAAAAATATCTTCTATTTTCCGGTGTATGTAATTACGTTCTGCGTGGTGGTTCTCCAATCCGCTGAGGCAAGATACACTGCTGATTTCCTAACACTTGGCGTCGGAGCCCGCGCACTGGCTATGGGCGGTGCAGGGACTGCCCTGAGTGACAATGCTTACGCCCCCTATTGGAATCCCGCTGGACTGGGGCAGCTCACCCGATATGAAGTCAGTTTCATGCACTCCACGCTCAACGGAGAGGATGCTTACGATTTTGTCAGTTTTGTGGTGCCGCTTGCAAACCACAACTTGCAAGACGGAAGTCATCCACTGAAAAAACGGGGCGCGATCGGTGTCAGTTGGCTCCGCGTCGGTGTTGACGATATTCCTATTACCAGTCTACCTGTGGTCAGTCGTCCTGTTGGACCTATGAACCGTCCGGAGGTCGTAGGGTCTTTCAACAATACCGATAACGCCTTTCTCTTTGCTAACGGCTGGAGATTGCCCGCTTTTCGTGGTATTCATTTACATCTCGGCGGGACGCTCAAACTTCTCTATATGAGTGGGTATCGAAGCACAAACGCCATTGGTGGCGGCGCAGATGTCGGTATTATCGCAATGACAAACCCAGAAAAATCTCACCAACTCATGCTTGGATTGCAGGGAAGCGATGCCTTTACGACAAAACTCTATTGGAATACACCGCCACAATCGTCAGATCAGACATCTCATACCGAAACGATACTGCCCCATCTGAAGATTGGTATTGCCACGATACACTCGCTCCCTATCTTCCGAAGCACACTCATTCTCGCCCTGGATACCTACATCCAAAATCAGGGTCAATCTCAAGTCGAGGCACCGCAGGGAAGTCCTGTTGAGTTACATGCAGGTGCCGAGTGGACGCTCTTCGATCTACTTGCCTTGCGGATTGGAATAGCGGAACGGAGTGGGAGTCTTGAGAGTGTTCGCCAATTGACAGCCGGGGTTGGGTTGAACCTCCGGTTTGTTACAGGGGCAGGGGCGGGATTAGACTATGCGTTTGCGAATCATCCAGCATTAGGTGGCAGCCATCGTATATCTCTCCGAATTAGATTTTAGGAGTTGTCAGTTATTAAGTAGTTCAAAAATTACGGACACACGAACTTGCCGAGAACTTTTCGCACAGACGCGCCTGTCGCTGAAGGCAAGTTTCCAGCCTGTCCGTGAAGGGATTCATTCGCGAGGATTGCGAACGCTATTGCTTCTTTTGCATCCGCCGAGATGCCTGAGGTATCTACAGGTTCAACAACTGTATTTACTAAGACCTCGCTGAGCCTTTGCATGAGGGTTCGGTTGTGTACGCCGCCGCCGCTCACGTAGAGTCTGTCTATTGGGTTCTGTTCCGACACGAATTGTGAAATATAAAGGGCAACTGTCTGGACTGTCAAGTCGGTCAATGTTGCAATAGCGTCGTTATCTGAAAGACCGTATTCACGACATGCCCTCAGACATTCCAGTGAGAAGGTGTGTCCGAACATCTCGCGTCCAGTTGTCTTCGGTGGCGTCAGTTGGAAAAAGGGGTGCTTTAACCATTCGTCAATGAGCGGTTGGTGCGAGGTTCCCTGCGCGGCACGCTGACCGGCTTCGTCATAACGTTCTTTTCCATCCGTTATCTCGCTCACGACTGCATCGACACACATATTTCCGGGTCCTGTGTCTGCTGCCGAGACCGAATCAAACGATCCGTTAGCGGGAAGCACAGTGAGGTTCGCGATCCCTCCAATGTTCAGGAGGCCCACCGTTTTAGTGGTGTCACGAAACAACAGATAGTCTGGATATGATACTAAGGGGGCACCTTGCCCGCCTGCTGCCATATCTGCTACTCGGAAGTCAGCGATGGTCGGAATACCCGTCTCGTGTGCGATGACCGCAGGTTCACCGATCTGCAGTGTTGATGGATTTCTAATTTTCCTTGCGGTTCGATGAGGTGAGTTGGAGGGTTCATGTCCCTTTCCGTGGACCCGCCTTCCACTTCGTTTCAGGCTGCGTGTTTCTTTAATTGTATCTGCGGTACAATCGGTGTTCGGGTCTCCGGGTAAGTGGTGAATCGTTTGACCGTGTGAGCCGATGAGGTCAATGTCTCTCGCAAACATTCCGTTTTTTTGTAGGGTATGTTTGACAGCCTCCGCGAAGAGATGTCCGATGTAGAAGTTCATCTCACAAATGTCGTCAACGCGACTCGTATCGGGCTGGCAGAGAGCGAGGATGCGTTGTGGCACATCGGGCGGAAAGGGAAAAGTCTCAAAAGCGATCAGGTTTACTGTCGTTTCTAAACCGTGCCCCGTGATTTCAACAACGGCTGCATCAATGCCATCGACAGAGGTGCCAGACATCAGACCGATAACATACTTTTTCTTTTTTTTGAGGAGTTCACAAAATTCTATCATATTTTTTTAGAGTTTTCGGTTCGCCTGCTGTGCAGGAGACCTTCGGTCATTGGTTATCAGTTAAGAGATTTTCGTTTAGCAAGGGAAATACTTTCTCGTAACTAACAACTAATCGTAGGCGTGATACTGTTTTGCCTTTTCATGCCATATCTGAAGCTCATCAGTCCACCGTACCTGAACCTTATCCAATGGCTCTCTATCTAACAGCGCGTCTCGGAGCCAATTATTTCCTGCTAATCGATCAAAGTGCTCGGGCCGGAACGCAAAATGGTCGCTGTATTCAGTAGTTAAAGTGGATAACATGTGGATAACCGTCTCTACGGGCAGAAAGCGTTCTCTATCGGTAATATGGATTGCGACCCCGCCGCATGACTGTTTCGCGTATTTTGTGGTTTCAGCAACTGGAGCAGGCGTAAAAATAACGGGACGGAACAGAACACCGGGTAGCGACAAAGCATTTAGGGTCTCAGCCCACTTTTCACCACTACACCAAGGCGCGCCGATATATTCAAAGGGTTTTGTCGTGCCTCTGCCCTCACTCATATTTGTGCCTTCAAACAAGCATAAGCCGGGATAGAGTGTTGCGGTTGTGAGTGTCGGCATATTGGGCGAGGGGGGCACCCACTGCAAGCCGGTGTCATCGAACCACATTCCGCGTTCGTATCCGTGCATCCATGCAACGTTTAGACGGCACGCTGGCACACGTTCCGCCTTCAAGAGTGTTGCCAGTTCACCGATCGTCAACCCGTAACGGACAGGCACTGTATGTATGCCGACAAACGATTCAGACCCGCGTTCCAATATCGGTCCCTCCACAGCAGTGCACGCAATCGGATTCGGACGGTCTGCGACGACGAAATCAATGTCGTGATCGGCGGAAACCTCCATTGCATGTAGCAGTGTTGAGATATAGGTATAATAACGTGTTCCAACATCTTGCATATCGTAGATAAGCAGATCAATCCCTTCAAGTTGGCGTGCTGTTGGACGCACTGATTGTCCATACAGACTATAGACCGGGACGCTCGTGAGGCGGGGTGTTTTTGCTTGGGTTTCTCTTCGCGATGCGTTTTCATCCGAGACCTCGAGGCTATCGACAGCGATACCATCTTGAACCGCGCCCCAGAACCCATGCTCTGGAGAAAAGATCGCAGAAAGCCGACACGATGATGCCGCCGCGAAAAGTCGGTAATTGCTTCGTAAAGTGGCATCAACTCCTGTGTGATTTGTAATCAGACCCATTGATTTCCCGCGAATCCAGTCACTTTTTTTTGTGAGCAGAACATTCAAGCCTAATTCAAATTTGAGGGTTTTCCGTTGCGTCATGATACCGTCTCCGATAGAAGATCTGGCATAAACGTCAATTGGTTGGTATTCGGCGGAGGGGTCAAATGGAACAAAGCATAAACCCTTTTTCTATAGGGTAATGCTTCGCAGGTGCAAGACTCCTGCCAACTTGGAAAAAATATCTTGCTTTTACCTTCAAGCGTCTGTGCCTGCGAAAATGCCCGATTTATCAGGTGGTCATCAGGAAAAACCGTGTATTTAGCCAACCAACGATTCGCAGCAGGTGATGAAGCGGAATAGACAACATGCCACTTCAGTTTGGAGACGTGATATTTCATATCAAAAAGTTGATTTTGCGACTTTATTGTATTTTCCGGTATGAATCCATATTCAAAAACAGATGTAATGCATTCATTTGGAGCGACTTGAGCGAGTTGTATAGTCGTCGCAATTGTTGAGCTTTTAAAATAACGAGCGGCAAGTGGGATCAGTTTAACATTAAATCCCTTTTCTTCATAGAGCCTTGAAAATATATTGCTCGGCATCAAAAACTCCGCTGCACCAATATTACAGAGAGTTTCCAACGGCTCTTTGTATCCAGTTTTCTGACTCCATGTATATTCATGAAGTTGTGAAATTAAATCTTCATCCTTTTCAATCAAATAATGGGTAACCTCGTGAAATTGTGTAAATCGCTTACGCTCTTCATTTTGAATCGCGGAATTGATACAAATTGTCCTTCCTTCGTGTGTTCCATCAGTGCCATACGGTAAGGGACCTTCCTTCACATCCAATCCCAAACCACAGCATATTTCATCAAAAACTGGGATTTCGGTCGAAGCATATTCCTTGACAACATTCTGAACCAATTTGACAACATGCCTTTTCATGTTATTCACTGTTGTCCTCCTTTGAAGAGAGAATTCGACTCAGAGAGAGATACAATTCAAGCCATTCTCTTGAAGAGGAAGGTTGTCTGCCGCGAAAGTTAATTTTCATCAATAACTCCTTCCAATCCTCATCAATTTTGTAGATAGACTCGAAATCTTTGAGAAACGCTTCAAATCCCTCGGGGTAAGTGGTAGACGTTGATTCTCCTAATTCCTCAACACCACTCAAAAGATCTTTGACCGTCATATGATACGCCTTTGCAACTTTTTGAAGCGTATCAATAGATGGATTCACAACCGCACGTTCCAGATCCGAAAGATAAGGTACAGACAGACCTGCAAGCTGACTTAAATCTTTTAACGTTAACTTGTTTTCCTTACGAATACGACGAAGGCGTTCTCCTAATTTCATGACAATTGTTTCCCTTTCTATAGGTAGTTTATGTGTGAAGTTATTGTAGCAGAAAACAATTTTTGGGTAAAGACGAAAAAATTATCAAATTTTTACGAGATTTTTGAAAATTTCTTGACTTATAATTAATCTTATGGTATAATTATAATCGTTGGTTTTAGCCTATACTTTAAAAAATTAAAGACAGATGGGTAAAACGTATCATATATCACTTAACGAAAAAGGAGAAGGGGTTTCCCAGTCTGCAGACTGGTGTTTTGCCTCTGAAGAATATTATGAATCACTTTGGACATACCCAAGCCGCTATGGTTTTTAGTAAAGAGGGGTTTGGGATCGACATTAAGGGTGCATCCGCTATCCTACCAACGCGCGAGGAAATGTTCGCTTACATTGACAACTTCGTGCAGTATAAGTTAGAGCAAGTGTATTTGCCACTCACAGGCAATATGTTTGGACTCATCGTAGACGGCAGCACCGTTGCGTCAACTTTTTCACCTATTGAGAAGATGAAGACCGAGTTGCTCAGGGGCTTTGATAGAGAAGATGAAGAACGGCATCTACTTGCTTTTCTACATGAGTTTCATACGACGCTCAATACTGAAATTGCAGCATACAAAGCATCTGAGCCAAGGTTCCTGAGAAGCAACCAGAAACAGGTCTATTCTGAAGGTAAACGGTTGATGGCTCCTGATAGGGAAAAAGATTATCTTGAAACTCTTAATCAAGTTCTGGCTCCATTAGAGATAACACTTACCTACGCAACGGGTCCAATCGGCGAGCATTTTCAGGACTTCATCCAGCGGTGTTACCGGCGTGCAACGAAGATGCTTGAACTCTCCGAACAGTTTGATGGTACGCAATACGAGACCTTCTCTATCGAAGAATTTAGACACATGGCAGAAGTGTTGACCGGTGAAAAACAAGGGCTGCAAGTTGAAAATACGGCTCCATACAGTTTCACGGTAACCCTCAATGGAAAAGCCTATACCTTGACTCGCGATAAAAATTCGGTCCCGTTACACTACGATAATCTATCTTCGGTCACCCTTTCTGGTGGCAGTAGTAGTAGTAAGGATGACGCGGCGGTTATGATAAACTCCGGTGAAAAAGCATTTATTGCGAACATCGGTAGGGGAGGTTCCAAGACGCGGAAAGTTGTTCTTAGAGGGATTAAAGATGAACATGATGTCATCCACCCGAATACAACTCGCTTTAGCGGGTCTGAGGTCTACAAACGGATTACGTTTGAAGAACTCCCGAAGCCAATAGCAAGAACAAGGGCCCCTATAAATCTACGGCGCAACGCTGAAACGCGACTGGATTTCCCGGCACTCTTTGATGTCCCAAGTGTGGGTCGTATACGTTACTCGCCATCAATACTATCGGGTGACGCTGTTATCAGTTTGCGAAACCAAACAGATGAGGACTTCGCCACGATTATTGCCAAGGGTAACACCGGCACGGCAGAAATTGTTGTGACGGGTGAAAACGAGGCAGGCCCCACTGATGTGATTGTCACAGTTCATGTCCGTTAGGTTAGTTTTCGGGGAAGGGGATCTTGGTCCCCTTTCCTACACCCGTTCATTTTTCCCTTGTCAAAAAATTGTGTTGTTTGGTATACTGTTTGAAAGTGTAGATATACGGCTTTCAAAGGAGATATACGATGAAAACTGTTTTTAGGCTGTTGTTGATAAGTCTGCTTCTATTTGTAGCCGATAGCATAAGTGCCTGCGAGGGAGGGGAATGGAAAGAGAGGATACATGGTAACCATGATCCTGAGGATTATCCATATCATAGCGATGATGGTGATGCTGGAGGGGGACAGCACAGACATACTCACTGGGTAAAAAAATGTCCAGATGGGACGAGTCGGATCAGTTCCAACTATGGTCCCCTCCATCGTTCTCCGGACGACGTAGACGTATATAAGATTGATGACGCGCTCAGCGACTTTGTTGACGATACTCCAGAGGTAGATTTTGAGGACCCAGGTGAACCTCCGTCGCCCGCAAATACGCCACAACTACAAGGGAGACAGCAAGAACAAGTCGTACAGCAACCCGTGATAACTTCAGCACAAGACACTGTGAACAACGGCGGTGGAGAGCCGGACACGCAGGGACTTCCCCCGCTACCCGATGTCACGCCACAGAACCCGACACAGGATGCCGAACAACCGACATCACAAGCGATACAAGGTCAACCGCAGCAGACGGGTGTAACGCCACACCCGACCCCGCAAGCGACACAGCCGCAAGGGAGACAGCAAACACCAGTCGCACAGCAACCGCTTCGCGTAACAGAGTATATGGTGCGCGACTGGAGTCGTTCTGCTGGCGGGGATTTACCGCAGTGGATTGAACTCTATAATCCGAATCCGAATCCGATCCTGCTACACAATTGTTTTTTCAGTTATGTGGTGCATCAGGGGTTCAACAAAAAGGTAAAGCATGTGCAAGTCGACAACTTCACCGTGCCTGCGCAGAAAGCCGTTATCTTCGTGACGCGTGCCGTCGGTCCGAATCGTTTTGGGGGTGTGACGGCGGAGCAGGTCTACGCGCTGAATATCCCGAATAGCCTGAAAAGTGGATGGCTTTTGAGAACAGCGACGGGTGGTGTTATCTTCAAAGCGGGTGAAGAATTTGGGGGGACTCGACCGCACGCCCCGAACCATGTCGAGGGGAATCGGCAGAGCTTTACCCGTTATGCCGAAGCGGACACAGAGACAGCCTATTTCTACGGGTCGGCATGGGATATTGGGACTCCGGGTTACCATGAGCCGGTTCGTGCGGCACCGAGTGTCCTCCGAAAGAAGATAGGGCTCTGGGGAACCCTCAAGCAGACAGAGTAGCGATCCTTTAGCCGATGGCCCCCTGGCGCGTAGTCGCACAATGGCACTGGTGCAAGTCGCGTGTGGACTTACGGGACAATGCGTATTATACCATTTCTGAATGACTGTTCCTTATTAACCAGCAATCTATGTGTAGGAGCGAGGGACCCTCGTCCGTTATGCGTTTCAAATTGCTAAGCAAACACAATATTGTGAAAGATTTTCCGGAATTCGATAATACCACGCCGATCGGCATCCGGATGCACCCGATTTGTCAACAGGATCGCTGCAAGTTTCCTTTTTAAACAGATTCGTATTGAAGTGCCAGTGAACCCTGTGTGGTAGAGACAGCCGTCATCTGTTACACTCCAGCCGATACCTCGACGTTCTCCTACCGCTGGGGCGATCTGTTGCATCCTACAGAGGCTCTCCGAGCGTAAGAGCTCTCTACCGTTGTCCATCAGTGCTCTGCAGAACTTACTGAGATCTGTTGATGTAGAAAAGAGTCCTGCATTGCCAGAGACGCCGCCGAGGAAATGCGCGTTCTCATCGTGAACCTGTCCAATAATTACACCCTCTCGCCAATCGTAGCGTTCGTAGTTCACCATCCGACGTTCAAAACTGTTGGAATCCTCTGTTGCTGCACACTGTTCACGCCATGCTTGTGGCGGATTGAACCGTGTCCACTCCATACCGAGTGGCGCGAAAATCCGATCGTGTGCCAATGTGTCCAGCGATTGTCCAGCGACTCTTTCAAGGAGTGCTCCCAAAACGATATACCCCAAGCAACTATACACGGCTTTTTTCCCGGGTTGAGATTCCAATGGCACCCCTCCGAGGTAGGAGATTACGTCCTTACGTGAGGGGGCACGCAGATAGACAGGGAACCATGCAGGGAGTCCTGAGGTATGTGTCAGTAGGTGTTTAAGTGTCACCCCCTTCTGTTTGAACGCCGGCAGGTATTTCTCGGCAGGCGTATCCAAAGAGAGTTTGCCGCTTTCGGCGAACTGCATGCAAAGCGTTCCTATAACAATCGGTTTCGTCAGCGATGCCACATCGAAGATCGTCGTGCGAAGCATCGGTAGCCTTTTCGGTTTCACACATCGATACCCAAACGCCTCGTGGTAAAGCACCCTTTTATCCGTAAGGATACAAGCGACGGCACCCGGAAACACCTTCTCGGAGATGCTATTCTCAATAAGGTTCTTTAAATTTACCTTGCGGTCAAATGACGTGGGAGTGGAACTTGACATTTCTTTCTAAGAATCCGGGGGAAACACCCCAGCAAAAACATCTCCATTTCATTACGGACTACGCGGTTTGGACTTTGGTTAGCACGTGCCTCGGGTGTGTAAAGTTTTTGTCAAAGAGATAAGGTGAAAAAGTCTGTTGAGGAAAAGTGTGAAAGTTGGTATCCTTTCCTAAAAAAGTTATGATGAGTTTCATAGGAGAGAATACCAATGTTTAGTGTATCATTAGCACATGT
>JAJEDB010000132.1 GCA_022821725.1 Candidatus Poribacteria bacterium
GGCATGCGATGGACACAAAACGGCATCAACGCTATCTTATTCTGGCGGTGTTTATTGAAGAATGACGCTTGGGACACCTTTTGGCAAGCACAACACCCACAAGCTGCCTAACGCCTAAGGACAAAAACTTTACACACCCAAGGCTACATTTATTGTTGTTTTTTTCTGAAATGTATGTTAGAATATCATATTATATCGGTTTTTTAGGGAAATTTCGCTTTTTTTTAAACATTTTACTTGACAAAACGTTTTAACATAATGTATCATTAATTTTTGTTTTATCAAAATTCTATAATAAGGAGAGGAGAAAGATGGAAGCCGAGTATTTCGGTGAAACAGCAAGTATTGAAAGTGTTGATCCATACATGGAGGCAACATATCCACCCGATGAGGCAGAACCCTCGGAAAGTTATAAAGGTAGCGATCAGAGTGCTTTAACGAGTTGGCTTCGGAGCGTGGCAGGTCACCGTCTGTTAACCCGTGAGGAAGAAGTTCAATTGGCAAAACGGATTGAAGCTGCAGAGGCTAAAGCATTAGACGAACTCTTAGATGTCTTAGTGGAAGTAAACCTATTATCTCGCGAGAAGAGAGAGCAACCGGCAGAACGGATTGAAGCTGCAGAGGCTGAAGCATTAGACGAACTCTTAGATGCCTTAGTGGAGGTAGACCTATTATCTCGTGAGCAGAGAGAGCAACTGGCAGAACAAATTGAAGCTGGCAGGAGCGAGGCAAGAAAAGCACTGGTAAGCGAAATACAGGACGCATTGGTGAAACGTGACGCATTATCTGAGAAAGGAAAAGAGGCACTGGCGAAGCGGATTCGAGCTGCCGAGCGCGAAGCGCGGCATGCAAGAGATGAACTTGTCCAAGCCAACCTACGACTCGTTATTTCCATCGCAGTTAAATACCAGGGGCACAATGTTCCACTCGAAGATTTGATTCAAGAAGGAAACATCGGACTGATTAAGGCAGCCAGCAAGTTTGACTATCAGAAAGGCTTTAAATTCAGCACATACGCAATCTGGTGGATTAAACAGGCGATTATGCGGACGCTTGACAATTTTTCCCGGTCCATTCGATTACCTTCTTACGTCGTCGCAAAAATGAACAAGTTCGATGCCGTCTACGCAGCGTTGTGTCAAGAACTACAACGCGAGCCCCGGCGCGATGAAATCGCAGACGCTTTAGATTTGACAGTGAAACAGGTTGAAGAAATTCTAACGTTTAACGCTGATACCATCTCAATGGATTTACCCCTGAGCGACGAACGGTCTGCTGCGACGTTAGGCGACTTAATCGAAGACCCAATTACGAGTGGAGAAGACGGTCCCATCGCAGAAATGATTAATAAGGACCTGACCGCCCAATTTCTTAAAAGACTCCCAGAGCGCGAACAAAGAGTCTTGAAAATGCGCTTCGGACTTGAGGACGGTGAACGGAAGACACTCCGAGAAATCGGGGTTGCTTTGCAGGTTACCCGCGAACGCGTCCGTCAACTGGAAATAGATGCGATCAAACGCTTGTGTGCTCTTTATGATGAGATGGGCGAATTTCGGTCAAAACCTCAATATCGAGCCGCATAACACACCGCATGGAAGGCAATTATGAAGAATTTATTGAAGAAGATCAAAGGCACTGAAACCCCTTTGCTGACAGTCACAGAAGCCGCACAAGAGAAGATTGAGGCGGTGATAGAAACGGAAGAGGTTGAAGTTGAAGGACTTCGCATCAGTATTCAAGGCAAAACCGCCACCGCTTTCCAATATAGTCTTGGCTTAGCGACGGAAGCACAAGCCGATGACCTTGTTGTCGCGTGTGAGCATTTCAATGTACTCGTCGACACCGAAAGCGCGCCCGACCTGAAAGGGGCTGTGATTGATTACGTCGATGACCTGAATTCGAGTGGATTCAACATTGAAAACCCAAACACACCCACGTGGGATAATCCAAAAGCACAAGAGGTTCAGAAACTTATTGACGAACGGATTAATCCAGCTGTAGCGGCACACGGTGGGCAGATAGAACTCCTGAACGTCGAGGACGATGCTATTTACATTCACATGGGCGGGGGTTGTCAAGGCTGCGGCATGGCAAATGTTACCCTCAAACACGGTATTGAGGCGATGATTCAAGAGGTCTTTCCTGAAATTAAGCACGTGATTGACACGACCGATCACGCTGCTGGAGATAACCCGTACTATTCCGAAGGTAGGTAATAACAGACACGCATGACGGACGGATGGCAACATCCGCCCGTTCTGTTTTTAACCCGATACAACGTGCGCACCCTCATTGTTCGCATACGTAACAAAACAGGAACCCCCCTCCGGAAGTGTTTTTAGGAAGGCTTCGGTGTCCCGCTTTAACCCGTCAATATCGTCACCTACCACGCAGATTGCCGACCCCCAACTGCTCACACCAGCGCCGAACGCGCCACGCTCGCGTAAGAAATCAAGCGTCAATTGAAGTTCGGTGCCTTGTGCGTCAATTTCCACTTTTTTCCACCCAAACGTTTGGATTTGATTTAAGGCTTTGCCGAAGGAGGACATATCTCCTTCGACCAGGGCAGGGAGTACTTGCATCAACAGGATGTGTGAGAGTTTCTGTGCAACCCATTCCGGTTGTGGACAGAGCGTTTGAAACAACTCGATCTCTTTGTCACCATAAATCCGAGAACAGTTCGGCATGACAATGAGTAACGGCACTTCTGGGAACGAATAACGGAGTAAGACTGGGGGGGGTGAAATGTCGCCAAGGGCAGAAGAAGGCAGGAACGATGCCTTCTGTTCTGGGAAACGATGGCCGCCATCAACAATGAAACCCCCTGTTTGGAATGCCGCAATACCAATACCTGACGTGCCACCGCGTCCGACAACTTTTGCTAATTCTTGCACATCTAACCCAAGGTCGTATAGCAGATTAACTGCCTGTGCAATGCCCAGAGAAAGTTGCGTTCCAGACCCGAATCCGCAGTGCATCGGGATTTCAGAGTGAAATGTTAAGTGAATGCCGGGAAACCGATAGGTGTCTTGCAGCCGCTTCAGAACCGCAGCCGTCCGATCACGATATACAGAAGAGGGGAGATGAATGCCGGTTGCCTGTTCAGCAACAATTTGGAAATTGGGCTTAGCAATTGCGAGACCGAACCCGCCATCAACCCGTCCCAACACACCGTTCAAATCAAGCAGAGAAAAGTGTAAGCGGGACGGAGTGGTAATTTTGACGTGGTGCATAGGTGTGTCGGATCCGTGCGGACGTTCCGTAGATTAGCCAATAGCCTCGCCATTATCCCCATTTCGTCTGACATCTCGCTCGATTAAACCGTCACGAATGTGGAGGACGCGTTTGGCGTGTTCAGCGACTTCAGGTTCGTGTGTTACCATGATGATGGTATTCCCCTCATCGTTCAAACGGTTGAAAATCGCCATAATTTCGGTGCCAGAACGGGTATCCAGGTTACCTGTCGGTTCATCAGCAAAGATCATTGAGGGTCTATTGACTAAAGCCCGTGCGATCGCCACACGCTGAATTTGGCCACCAGACAATTCGGTTGACTTGTGATCGACGCGGTCGGCTAAACCGACTGCCTCCAAAGATTCAAATGCGCGCCGTTTGCGCTCTTTTCTGCCCAAACCGGAGTAAATCAGCGGTAATTCGACATTGTTGAGAGCACTCGTTCGGGGCAGCAGATTAAACGACTGAAACACAAAACCGATCTTTTTATTCCGAATGTCTGCCAGCCGATTATCAGAAAGACGTCCTACCTCTTCACCTTCAAGGAAATAATCACCCGATGTTGGTGTTGCGAGACACCCCAGAATATCCATCATCGTTGATTTCCCTGAACCGGAGGGTCCCATAATCGCAATAAATTCGCCTTGTGTTACAGTAAAGGTTACGCCTCGCAAGGCATGTACCTGCACATCGCCCATTTGATAGACTTTCGTCAAATCTCGCACATCTATTAACACAGCGTTTCCTCCTTAGTTTTGATCTTATTCTTCCTCTTTTTCCTCGGACGGATCTTCTTGTCCTTTGGTCAGTTCTTGCATAGAAGGCACGAAAACGCGGTCGCCTTCCTTCAAACCGCCAGTGATTTGAAAGTGGGTGTTATTGCGTTGTCCGATGGTAATATGCGTTTTGACACCTTTTTGCTCTTTGTTATCCTTGTTGGATTCACCCGTATCTAACATAACAAAATACTGCCGCTCGCTACTGACTTCGGCTTCTATATCGGAGAGCACATTTTGTTCGGAGATAACAATGGAGATCTCAGTTGGACCGTTCTTCAAGCCTTTCTGCGACCCTTCGAGTAAGATTTCAAGATTACCACGCGTTGCCTCTGGCGCAATCTCGCCGACGCGTCCATCAAACTCGTTACCAATCAAATTCCGGATTTTAAGTGCTTGGTTCTCCTGAAATTGTCCCAGATCCGTGGGATTCACCTTCGCCTTAACAGTAAAAACCTTTGGACTCAGCACGGCGGGTATCGGCAGTTGAAGGATATCGGATTCTTCAAACACAATGATGTCAACATCCGCAGACATACCGGGTAAGAGTTCGGGTGGCGAACCGATAACCTCTACATCTACCTCGAAGGTGATGACAGAGCTCTGATTCTGGGGACCCCGGGGGGTCGCACTCGGTGAAATCTCGCTGACCCTCCCCGGAAAGACACGTCCGGGATAACTATCAACGCTGATTTCAGCGCGTTGATCTTCTTTGATTTTGCCGATTTCTACCTGATTTATCTGGGTTCTGACGATCATCTGATCGAGGTCAGCAATGCGCATGATGGCATCGCCACGTGAAAAAGCGGAACGCCCCGAGGTAATAATTTCACCCTCTTCGACGGTGAGGCGCGTAATCGTGCCCGTCATAGGTGCGATGACTGTCGTCCATTCGTAGCGCTCGTGTTGAGACTCCAGTTGGCTTTGTGCCTGCAGCAAACTCGCCGCTGCACCGACTTTCGCATGTCTGGTGAGTTCCTTTTCTTCTTCAGTCGTTTCCTCTAATTGACGGAGGCGGGTGTGAGCGTTCTCCAACTCCGCTTCCAATTGCTTTTTCCGTGCCTCTTCCGATTCTTTAAGGGTCAGAACATTCTTTTTATTCAGTTCAAGGGTGGATTCTCGACTCGAAATCGCTTCTTTCCGGACATTGATATTTTCTTCTTGGGACTTAATGGTTTCCTCTTGGGATTCCACCTCTTTTTGTGCGTTTTCATATTGCGATGTCGCCCCAGCGAGTTGATTTTGTGATTCCTCTAATGTGCGTTTTGAAACTAATTTTTTATCAAACAGTTCTTGATTTCGATTGTACTCGGACTCCGCTGTGTTGAGGGCTACCTTCGCGGAGCCAACACTCGTTTTCGCCCGATCCAGCATTAAGTTTGCCTGTGATAACGCGATCTCAGCCTGTTTTAAACCGATCTGATCGCGGTTGAGGTCAATCTGTGTGGTAGCGACCTGCGTTTCTGCTTCGGTCAACCGTTGCTGTGTGGTAGCGACAAATGAATCTAAAGTCGCCTGTGCGACCGCGACAGAATTGCGGGCTTGGGCGAGACTGCTCTCTTGTTGTTTTTCGGTAATTTGAATTTGGAGTTCTGCCTGTTGAAGTTGGGCTTTTCGAGCGTCGCGATTCGCCGCGGCTTGTTTCCGTTGCTCCAGAATTTGCTCATCATCAATTCGAAGCAACGGGTCCCCCAGTTCAACTTTGTCGCCTTCATCGATGAAAATCTCAATGATTTCACCTTCAACGTTCGAGCGGACATCCACTTCAAGGAAGGACCGTAGATTTCCAGACTCACGCACCCGAACGAGAAATTCGCCACGCCGCACGATCTCCTGTTTTTCCTCAGTTTCTTTCTTACTTTGACCGAAACTGAAGTCCATCCGAGTCGCACCAATTGCCCCAACAGCGATAACAACTAAGGCAATGACGCCGATGATAATCCACTTTTTCCGATTTTTCATGGCTACTGTAAGACTCCCATTGCATCCTGTAAGCGGGTTTGTGTGATTTTGTAATCGTAGAACGTATTCACCTCATCCGTCAACGCCTGCGCGTAGCTGGTTTGTGCGTCAAGGAGTTCAAGCAAGATGGCTTTGTCAACATCAAAACGTCCTTGAATCACGTCCAAACTCAGCCGAGCGTTTACAACCTGTGTTTTGGAAATATCCACAGCGGCTTCACTGCGCTTAAGATTGAGATACGTTTGCCGGACATCTAACGCGACGGAACGTTCTAAATCGCTTGCGTTTTCACGGGTTTGTTCTAATTGCATCGCTAACTCTTTGACGCGATTTCCCAGAATCCCACCGTCAAAAAACGTGAAATTGAGGGAGACACCTGCGCTCCAACTGCGGAAGTCAGAGAAATTCTCGCGCTCACGGAGGTAATCGTCGAGGTTAACGTTGTAGTCAACATCCGCATTCAGACGGGGCCAGCGTTGTAATTTCGCCAGCGTTAACGCCCATTCTTGTGATCTCAATTGCGATTCGGTTTCTTTAAATTCTGGACGATTGTCAAGTGCTATCTGGATAGCTTCCTCGACGGGTATCTCTATTCTTTCAATGGTCCCACGTTGCTGATATAACCGATACGATTCATCTGCCGCAACGGTAATTAGCACGCCCGGGTCTAAACCGAGGAGACGCGGTAACCTGGCTTTTGCAACTTGAAGTAAATTTTGGTTATTGAGTAGCGTTAACCTATTATTTCCCTCTCGCACCTCCGCAGTCGCTATATCTGCTGGAATGAGTGAACCTGCCTCTACAAAATCCTTAGTGCGTTGCGTGTTCTCTTGTGCTCTCGCCAAATTTTGCTCACTCACTTCAACCAACGCCTGATACTGAAGGACATCATAGTAGGCTTCCGTGATCTGCAAAATTAGACTCTGTTTGATCCCCTCATTGCGGCTCACAGTGGCGTTCAGTGATTCTTTTGCCTGTGCGAACCCGCCCTCGCGTTGCCCATTGTCCCAAATTGTGTATTGTGCACCCAATCCTAAATTGTAGTTTTCGGGTTCAAAGCCGAAGTCGATTCGGTCAGAAAAATCGTATGCACCCGTTGAAAAAATACGTGGAAAATAGTCAGCGCGCGCAGTGTTTACCCGAAGTTCCTGGATAGCAAGATTCAAGCGCGCATTTCGCATACTTGTTGATTGTTCTAAGCCGACTTGAATACATTGTTCGAGTGTCAAAGCTTGGGTTAGGTCGACTTCGGTGGCAGGTTCCTGGGCACTCAGAGAAAAAACGACTGCAAACTGAACAGCGAGAATGAATTTTAAGAGCAAACTTCGGAAACCTGAACGGTGTGTTTCTTTAAACTTTGACAAAACAGTGAACATAACTTTCCCGTGAATCATTAACGTCTCCTTGTCCGTTTCAACATTCGTAGGCGTGCTTCCCGGGGGACGCCTGATGTCGGTTTTTACACTTTCTTTCTAACAGGAAGTTTTGGGAACCCATGCGTTTCGCCAAAACCGTATTATAAATTGCAGCATCTCTGTGAGCCTTTCCAATTTTGCCCAACCCTTCTGCTGCGAATCCGTACTCGGAATTTTTAACAGTGGGCTTTAAGACAGGACAGGCTCCAAAATTTTATAACGTTTAAATTTTAACTTTCAAGGCACGCCAAAAAAAATGTGTTTATAACATTTTGACGCAGTTTCTTGATAAAAGTTTAGACATTTTAACCCCTAAAGAGGTTCTTTTTTCTTGCAATTATTCAGAATCCCTGTTAAACTATTACCAAATTAGAGGTGCTAAAATACCTACTTCGGACGGAAAACATGTCAAGGCAGAAAATTATTTTTATTCCCATTTCGATTTGTGTCGCATTGGCTATTTTCGTGTCTACACCCGGACTCTCGGCTGGTTCCAACACATACTGGCTAATTGTGGACGCAACACCCGAGGCGCGGGCACATGAAGTCGTCAACACACTGATTGAACTCCTAACGACCCGCGGGAAAGTGCCGGGTGAGCAGATTCACCATGTGGAAGGGGACACTGCTACCTCTGAAGAGATCCATGCCATGCTTCAGGAAATTGGGAGACAAACAACCGTTCAGGATACTCTGTTTTTTCTATATCACGGGCGGGTTACCAAGCCGAGAGGCATGAACGCCATGCATCTGCTGACATCGGGAGATGAACAGGGTATCCAAGATGCCACCCTCAACGACTGGTTCAGGGAGACAGGCATAAAGGACACCGTTGTTATTATTGATGGTTACACAGAGGATAGGAACCTAAACGCCTACTACGCCAACCGTGAGACGCTCGGTACTGCTGCACTCAACTCGATCCAATCGGCAGAAAGAGCAAACGCAACAGTCCTCCTTCAGCAATTCTACGATACGCTTACTGTGAATACAACCGATACAAACGACAATCGGCAACTCAGTATTATAGAAAGCTACGAGTTGTTGCGAACCCATCCCGAGTTCATGGACGGAATTCTGGCACCAACGGGTGATGTCGAAATGGCACTCCTCAAACTCAGTCCTGCGCTTAAGGTTACAACATTTCCCGAAGGCGCGGATATTTCTATCAACGATGTAGAGGTCGGAAGCACACCCAAACTCATCACAGAAAATCTGCAACAAGGCACTTCCACTGTAACCGTGAAGAAAGCGGGATACGTCATTCCACCGCCTAAAACCGTTGAACTGCAATTAGAACTTGGGGAATCCGCCCATGTTGCTTGGGCACTTGAGCCTATCGCTATTCACGGAACCGTTATAGGCGTTTCGGATGAATCACCTGCCGATGCTGTTGTTTGGATTGATGGAACCACGCATCAACAAGTCGTGGAAGCGGATGGGATCTACCGTTTTGATGAATGGAAAAATTCGGATGTATTGCCTCTTGGTGAAACTTACGCACTCTATGTGAAACAGGGCGACCTGAATTACGGTTTGGCAACTTTCACATTTGACGGCTATACCGATATAGCACAACCCCTGCAGCTTGTGAAGCGAACGTGGTTTGAAGTGGCACAAATTGAGTTCGACAGGCATAACCATCAAGGGGCTGTCACTGCGTTTCAGAACGGGATTGAACGCACAAGCGATTTCCCACAAATGTCCCCCGATTTAACGGTCTTACTCCTTAGCTCCTTCGCTGACGCCGTAGAGAAACAGGACGTTCAGGATGTCACCTACCTCGTCGTTACAGCGAAACTTGCTGGCCAGCACGGTCAGCCCGAGCTTGCCAAAAAGTATTGGGAAGAGGTGAAAGTAAAAGCGGAAAAGGGGAGTCCCGCCACTAAACTCGCAAGCCAGCGGCTCTGGCAGCTGAATCGAGGACGCTATCTCTTGAATATCGGCTTGATTGTGTTGCTGGTCGTCCTATTGGCATCAGGGGCGTGGACGTTCTTTAGATTCCGAAAATCCAAGCGCGCCGTGCCGGAATCTTAAAGTCACAAATGGTGGTCGCGGTTTGTAACGTCGCCGATCTACCCGTCCAAACGTTCCACATCCGCTTAGGTGCGTGCTTGCAAACGTGCAAGCTGCTCCCTGAGGCGTTCAACTTCTTTCTCGGCTTTCTGTCGTGCGCGTGCTTCTTGTTCCGCACGTGTAGCGTGCTGCTCCTCCAGGGTTTGGAGCCACCCCTCGCCGACCGGGTCGTAGACCCTTAAACGCCCATCCTGTATATGGAAATCTAAGCCAAGCACATCTGAATGAATCTCGCCATCAACCCCCGGTAGAATCGGCACATAAACACCATCTACCAACTGAAATCCCATCAGGGGCGACGGTAGATAGAGTGCCTCGGCATCGTAGAGGAGATAGTTGGGTATGTTGAGTCCAGCGTAGGTCTCCATCTTGTCTGTGAGATCGTTTTGATAGGTGGTTTTGCTTGAAAACTCCATGACGAAATCGGGCGCCTTCCCCTCCTCCCATACCTTGTAAGTGTGTCGCAACTTTTGCCCTATGCCAAAAGAGACAAGGACATCAGGGGCAACGACGGCGCGCGGGTTTCGCTCCACGTAATAGGTCAGAATATCCCCCGAAACATAGACATCGGGCTTTTGCGCGAAATGTGCCTTCAGGGTCTGCAAAAGCCAGATAAGGATTTCAAGATGGAGGTCGCTGGCTGCCATAGGTTCACCGTCGGTGTCAGGATAAATGTCTGTTGCGTCTGTGGGCGCGTGAGGAATGTTAAGCCGATTTGTGTAAGTATTCATCGGTGTTTCTCCTTTGCCGTGGGACATCTGAAAAAATATTGTAACGTCTAATGCTTGCGAGAACACGTGTAGAAGCATCGTCCCTTCACTATATGTATTATACCTTTGTTTGTAGGGGATTGTCAACCTTTTTTGTAGAGCCGTTTTCAGCGAAAAGTTCTTCCAATACGACTGTCGCATACCCCCCCGCAGGCAGCGTAAAACTGAGACGGACTCCTCCACCATTGACAGCAGACACCGCATGCAATTGCATCGGCATCCGTAGCGGTCTACGCGTCCCCGGTAAACGGATACCGACGACCTTACGGAAGGCTTCAAATCGAACCGCTTCATCTGCAAGGAGCGATGTCTCCAGCGCGAGCACGTCGCCAGTTGGCAGACGCATCTTATAGCCGAAAATCGGACCGGAAGGACTAATTTCAAAGGCATCTGCGCGGGGTTGCTCAACGGTAGCATCCGGGACGAGAAAAGGGGCACCGTTCTCGTGTTTTATAGCAATATCTCCATCAAGCAGTGTGCCCAAACACGGGGTTCGCATTTCTAAGACGCGGTTAAACAGGAATGCCTGATACGCCGACAAAAACAACTTACGCAGCCGATGTGGAATACACAGGGCGGCTTTTTCCGGGGACTTCTTCGCTAATTCCCGTTGCAGCCGACGTGCGGTATCATCGACCCGTAGTGCGTCATCCGTGAGCATGTAACGCACCACTGCATCCCAATCCGCCTTTACGAGTGCCTTGCCAATCAGGTGTGAATCGTTTTTATTTCCAAACCGTTGTGCCCCAAAGCGATTCGGCACGCCTTCAGTTTCCAACCGCTGCATCGTGGATTCGATGAGAGGTAGGGCATCGTGCGGAAGATCGCGGAGGGTTATCTGGAACCGATTGCCCCGAAGGTGTCCTACCCGTAATTTATGGGGATGCCGTTCCGCCCAAAGCACTTCAATATCGGGTTGCTCGATTCTCAAAACCTGCTCCGGTAACACCCCTTCCACGGATAGCACTTGCGTCGTGACTGCGTTCTTATCCTTCAAGCCAGCATAACCAAACTGCTGACTGCGGATCTGTAAATCGCGGGCAATTCGGTTGATCGCCGCCAAGGTGCTGAGATTCCGTTTCCGAATCGCGAAAAAGGTATGCGTTCCTGTCCCGGCAGGTTCGTAGAGCGGTAATTCCTCGACAATAAAATCTTCAGGTGTTTTAATCATTTTTTAATTTTACCTTGCGGATAAGTTTCGCCATCTGTTATTGGAAAGTTTTGATGTTATGAATTTTAATTGTTCCTGTGATTCCTATTATATCCCTTAGTCTCCCTTACATTATAGGCATCGTTAATCCCTTTGTCAAATCATGAAAAACGGAAATATTTCCTTGCCACGCGTGCTTAATTGTGGTATACTTTAAGAGGGAAGCATCAAAAATGAGAAGTTCCTAAATAGTTCTTTTTCTATGTTTTTCTTGTTGTTTCTGTGTTTTTGTGGTATAATTAGAGTATGAAACACTATAAAACACCACGAGAAACATCGGAGATTCTCGGTATTTCTATAGACAGACTCCGACGCTTAGCAGAGAATGGCACAATCTCTGTTATTAGAACACCAGGGGGACAGAGGCGTTATGATGTGCAAGGGTATCTTGATGCTCAAACCGAAACAGATATTGTTACCGTTGGATACTGTAGAGTTAGTGAAAAATCGCAATCAGACGCTCTCGCGTCCCAAGTCGCTTACTTGCAAAAACACTATCCCAAAGCAGAGATTATCAGAGACTTTGGAAGGGGTATCACCTTCAAACGCAAAGGACTTATCGCCTTACTGGAACGCCTCCTGCGAGGAGATAAGCTCAGAGTTGTTGTTGCCCATCGGGATCGACTCGCCCGTTTCGGCGGCGAAGTCATACAGTTCTTGGTCGAACAAAACGGTGGAGAAGTCGTGGTTCTCGACGAAACTGTTTATAGTCCCGAACAGGAACTCACAGAAGACTTACTCACCATACTCCACGTGTTTTCCCGTAGACTGTCTGGACTCCGGCGATACCGTGACCAAATCAAAGAAGATAGAAATCTTTCCCACAGTCAAACAGAAAGCGATTCTTCGTAGATGGTTTGGCACTTCACGGTATGTCTACAATACTGCGGTATCCTTGCTGGACAGACAGGATACACCCACGAACTTCAAGGGACTTGTTCCTGTTGTCTTTGATGAACTTCCAGATTGGCACACCGAAACGCCACGGCAGATAAAAGTCGGCGCGGTGATGGATGCCTGTGAGGCGGTAAAGAATGCGAAGATAAAATGTAAGAAAACCGGCGCGTTCCAAAAAGTGAAGTTTCGTTCAAGGAAACGTAAACAGACGCTTTACCTACGCGCAGATTCATTGAAAAAGAATGGATGCTATGTGCGGTTGTTAGGCGAAATGAAGATGGCAGAACCCTTGCCAGCGAAACCCCAAGGAACAGGGAAGGTGTCAGGACGTGATACGGATAGCGAAGTCAAGGATTCTCAACTCGTCATGGAAAATGGTAGATATTTTTTGTGTGTCTCCTACGTTGAGAAGAAAAAGCCGCGAGAACCAAGTGGTAGAATAGTAGCACTTGACCCGGGTGTCCGTGATTTCATGACGTTTTTCGCTGAAGATTGCTTCGGTTGGTTAGGACGGCAGTGTATCAACCGCATCCAAAGGCTTTGTCAACACTGCGATAATCTCTACGCACGCGCGACGCAAGAGAAACGCCCGCTACGGCGTGCTTTGCGCAAAGCTGCGATTAAAATCAAAGTCAAAATCCGTAATCTCATCGATGAACTTCACAAGAAGATAGCGCACTTCCTCGTAACCAACTTTGACATCATTTTGCTACCAACTTTTAAGACGAAACAGATGACGAAGCGAGGGGCGAGGAAGTTACACACAAAGTCAGTGCGACAGATACTAACGCTCTCACACTATAGATTCAAAATGTTTCTGAAACACAAGGCTTATGAATATGGTGTCCGAGTGATTGATGTTTGTGAGGCTTACACTTCTAAAACGGTGTCTTGGACTGGAGAAGTTGTCGCGAACCTCGGCGGTTCTAAAGTGATCAAGTCATCGGAAGGTCATCGTATGGATAGGGATTTAAACGGCGCACGCGGGATATTCATCAAGACTGTTGCGCGTGCTTTGACGGTTCGTCCATACCTCGCGTAACCTTGAGGTATGCGAGTCGAGTATCATTTCTGATGACGTATCAGACGACACTGGTGATATTCAGGCTTAGAGACTGACGAGTCTCGTAACAGGGGGGTAGGATCCCTCTAAAGAACTACCGCTTTCCATAGATATACACGGAAAAACGTAGTTTTTTAGGAACAGGGAAAGATGGCTTACATAATTTGCGAACCGTGTGTCGATGTAATGGACACAGCGTGTGTTGATGTCTGTCCGGTCGATTGTATACACACCACCGACGGCGAAAACCAACTTTATATTAACCCGGACGAATGTATCGACTGTGCGGCATGCGAACCCGCATGTCCGGTTGACGCGATCTCCATGCAAAGTGATGTCCCCAGCGAATGGGAACCCTATATTGAGATAAACCGTAAATTTTTCGAGACCTTCGTTAAACCAGAGACGACGGATGAAGGTGCTGGTGACACCGGAAAAACCGCACAAGGGAAGCAACAAGGCATCCCAGAAGAATTTGCGCAAATACCCGAAGTCCCAGACGCAAGACTTCGCGCACCCTACAACGTCTTAACACTCCTCGCACAACCGCTGCTCGGTGCCTTTTCAGCGAAGTTCAAAGCACGGCTTGAGGAGATGGCTGGCAATTCAGTCGTCTTTAGTGCTGCGGTATCAACAGGGATCAATAGCCTCATCAACTTGACGCTCTATCCGCTGATCCTCTTCTTCGTTGGGCTCAAAGGGCAAAGTGCGAACCTTTTTACGAGTGAAGGCAACCTGATGATTTTCTTCGGGATCATCATCGCTATTGTTGAAGGCATCTACCGCTTTAAAGACGAGTTCAATTCCGCAGTTGAGCAACCGCGCTACGGTGCGGCTTTCTATGGATGGTTCCCATCCCTCATCGCAACCCCACTTCTCAGTGGCTGGCGTTCCGCACTCACCGTTCAGCGAGGAGAAGAACGCAAAACGGTGCCCGGATCCGTCCTCACAAATGGTGAGATCTATTCTGACGACCTACGCGAGCGTTACAGACGCTACGGTATGGTAAATCGCGTCACAGAACTGACGGATCACTACGAGGTCGAGATCGAATTTCCGAGGTGGGTCCCGAATTCCGTCGCCAAAGAAGAGAATGAACTCCCTGATAGAATGCCGGATTACGCCTATGAAATCCAACTCAGTTCACCCTATTTCCCCGGTGAACCCCCCGCGCCTGAAAGTATTTTAACGGTTCAGACGCAATTGGAGGATCCGAGGTTTGCCGATGTTGTCGGTCGCACCAGTTCATTCCCGAACGGTTTCACAAACATCATGCCGATCTCAGGGCAGCCGGAAGATTTTCAAGCAACCTATCGGAATAAAGTCTTGACGATCATCGTCTCCAAAAGCGGCACCTGTGAATCCCTCGGACTTGAACCAACACTGCATTATGCCAAACTGAAGGGATAGCGAAGTTTCAAGTTATGAGCCATGATTGATAAAGAAACGCTTGTCGAGTGGGATAAGCGTTACCTCTGGCATCCGTTCACACAAATGCAGGACTGGCTGGCGGAAGAGCCTGTCATCATTGAAAGGGGTGAAGGATGCTACCTCATCGATATCGCCGGAAATCGGTATATTGATGGCATCGCTTCCATGTGGACAAACGTCCATGGGCATAATCACCCGGGGCTGAACACCGCACTCAAAGCGCAGATTGACAAGATCGCACACGCCACGCTACTCGGATACAGCAACGTCCCCGCGATTCAGCTTGCACAAAAACTCGTAGAACTCACACCCGCGGGATTAAACAAGGTGTTTTACTCCGACAACGGTTCAACCGCGGTCGAAGTCGCCTTGAAGATAGCGTATCAGTATTGGCAACACAAGGAAGAACCACAACGGAAACTGTTCATCCATTTTGATAATGCCTACCACGGAGACACGATAGGTGCGATGAGTGTCGGGGGTATCGATAGTTTCCACTCGACCTTTGCGTCCCTCCTTTTCAAAGGTATCCGTGTGTCCGCCTCTGACGTCTATCGACCTTCGGACGCGAATGAAGTTGTGGTTAAAACGCGTTGGCTCAATGCCGTGGAACGTGCCCTCTCCGAACATGAAGGGCAAATTGCGGGTATTATTTTAGAACCCCTCATTCAAGGTGCGGGGGGTATGCTGCTCGCGCCGAACGGGTTTTTAAAGGAACTCGCCGCTTTGGCGAAACGGTGGAAAACCCTTCTTATCCTTGATGAAGTGATGACCGGGTTCGGACGCACGGGTAAAATGTGGGCGTGCGAACACGAGGACGTTACACCCGACCTCTTCTGTATGGCAAAAGGACTCGCAGCGGGTTATCTCCCCCTCGCGGCGACGCTCACCACCGACGACATCTATAATGCCTTCCTCGGTGAATACCGAGACCTCAAGACCTTCTTCCACGGACATACCTTCACCGGAAACCCATTGGCATGCGCAGTCGCCTTAGAAAATATCGCTATTTTCGAGCGTGAAAATCTCCTGTCCCGACTCCAACCGACGCTTGAACACTTCAAAAATCGGCTTCAAGAATTCTATGCGCTGGCACACGTCGGGGATGTCCGCGTCTGCGGCTTTACCGCCGGTATAGAATTAATGGAAAACCCTGACACCGACACACCTTATCCCTTTGAAGAGAAAGTAGGTATCCGAGTTTGCAAGGAGGCACTCACCCGTGGCGCCATCCTTCGACCGCTTGTGAATACCATCGTGCTGATGCCTCCGCTACAAATTTCGATTTCAGAATTAGACACTCTATTGGACATCGTTTACACCTCAATAAAAGTCGTTACAAACGACCCCAGCCAATGAAGAACGTTTGGACAAAAAAATAGGGCGGGTTTATAGGGAATCCTAAAAATAAGTTTACACTTTCCATCCCCCGGTAGGTGCGGTTTCTAACCGCACCGATTTATAGTGTAAAATTAATTCTAAAATCTACTATAAAACCCGCCCTGAAACGAAAATCGGTTAGAAACTTGTCCGACCGACAGCCGTGTTTTGTGCCCTATCTGTCACTTGAATAATAATCGTGTGTGCCCCTTCGGGGAGTTCACCCGTTTCGAGGAGAAGCTGCTCCTTTTTGGAATCGAAGATCCCATCGTCAGGGAAAATAACCTTCCAGTGTTCATCACTGTCAATCTTATAGACGGCTTTCTGGATAGGTGTGGTCATATCCGTAACGTCACAGGCGATTTTGTAGGTGCTGCCACCATTCGCAGTGACCTGAATGTCCCCGATAGCGGGCTGCGTATTGTCCACCTCAACCGGCATACTCACTTTCTCAGCGGATTTTGCCCATCCAACGGGATTGCTGAGTTTGTCAGTCGCAACAACCTTTAAGGTATACCGTCCATCTGGAACGGTGGTGACATCCCATTCATAGGTCGCTTTGGTCAATTCCTTTTTGAGGAGTCGCCAGTTGCTCTCGTCAGTCGCTTTGTAGTAGAGCGTATACTGCAACGTATCGGCATTTGCATCTTCAACTTTCCAACTCACCTTCCATTTTTTAGAAGACGCGTCGCCTGAATTGCTGGATCCGCCGCTATCGCCACCGCGTGGCCCTGGAGGTGCTAAACTGCTGCCGGAAGCGCGCCGTCCTCTTTCTTGGTTCCCACCACTACCGTCATTTACCTCAATACTGGTAAAGCGTGGCTCAACATTCGTCTGCACGGAGGCGAGGGTAACCTTCTTCAGAACAGGGGTCTGCGCCGTGTCGCTGGTTGTGAGTTTCGCACGCCACTGGATGTACTGACCATCTCCATTCGGAATCTGAGAGCCTTCCGCTGTCGTGAGGGCATCAGACCAGTCACTCCAGGTATCATCCGGTTTTTTCGTATTACCGGCACGGGTTGAGAAAGCAATCGCGGTTTCCTCTCCCATTTCACCCTCCCAAGAGAGTTTCCCCCAGCGAGACAAACTTTTCGTGTCGTGCACTTCAGATTCAAGGGTGCCCTCTTTAACGTAGGTGGCGGTGAGATTAAAAAGTTTGCCCGGATTACCCGTCGCGAGGAGCGTTTTGGTATCGCCATCCTCTTTTTTCTGATGTATGGCGACGACCTGGTTCGCCGAGCATTTGCCGAGTTCCACAGCGTCTCCGCTCATCGGGTTGACGCGATAGAGTTTTCCGTCATCTCCAGTGCCTACCAGAATTTGCGAGTCGCTTTCGAGAACGATCGCCAAGATAAGCGGTTCGGGTGAATTCCAAATGGAGACAGCCGTGCCATCGGGACGAATTTTATAGATACTGGACCTGTTTTCTTGCGGCGCGCTACCTCCCGGAGGCGGAGGACCGGAAGGGGTTGGTGGTCCACTGGAGGAACCTCCCCGGCGTCCCCGTGACGGTTCAGCCGGTTGGGACGTAACGACGGCTGCATAGAGGTTGCCTTGGGTATCCATTTCAAGGGCACGGACCTCTTTCTCTTTGGCTTGATAGATAACTTTCGCAGTGCCATCGTCCATGATATGGTAAATAATGCCGTTGTCGCTGCTGCCGGCATAGAAACCGTTTTCGTGGAGAAGGAACGTCATGATATTCTTTTCTTCGGCATCAAACAGGACGCTGGATTCTCCATCTGGCGTAATTTTGTAAATTTTACCGTCAGTCCCCGTTGCGGCATAGAGATTCCCTGCCGCATCAAATTTCAACGCCCAGACATATTTGTCTCCTTTGTTGAGGAGAGTTGTCGGCGGCGTTGTCGCATCAGTGATTTTATAAATCAATCCATCGGGTCCAGTGCCAGCGTAGAGTGCATTGTCGGGTCCAATCGCGAGGCTGTAAATCGTAACTTCGGGTGAATTGTAATAGAGTTCAGCGGTGTCGCCATCGGCAGCAATTTTATAGATTTTCCCTTCGTTCCCCGTCCCAGCATAGAGATTCCCCGCTGAATCTTCCACAAGTGCCCAGACTTGGGTCTCTTTCAGTTTCGTAAAGGCATCAATTTGTGGAGATAACATCACATCTCCGGTGCTTGTCAGGGAAAGGTTTTTGGGTTTACCTGCCTCAAAATCCGACTGGTTTTTTTGCTCCCATAAAGATGTATTCACTGCGGATGCGAGGCTTGTGTAAATAAAGACGGCTAAAATAAGACTCCCAAAGGAGATGACACGTCGCATTGAAAATATCCTCCTGTAAAACGATAAAATCTGAAAACTGTTATTCCGCGTTCTTATCCACGACGAATCGAATCATGCCGCTTCCATAAACCACATAGTCTGTTGGCATTTTATCAATGTGTAGCGTGGTGCCCATCGTATAGCCGCTATTGCCAATCTGCTTTGCGGTATTCATGACTGACATGACTGAAGGCGGTAGATGTGCGAATTCTTCACCCTGAACAGTGAGTCCCGGTTCAGGCACAAAGAGTTCCATAATAATTTCCGAGTTATTTTCACCCCGTTGCAACAACTCAACCAATTGATTGATGTTCCTGTGCCGAAAGTTCAGGGGTGCCCGGTTACGCTGCCAAGATTCGTGAAAACTGGCATTGGTGGCGAGAAGCGTGACAAGCCCTTCTGGAACGTCTTTAGGAATCGTGATTGTCCCAGTTTGCACGATAGGATTTTCAAAATAGGGCTGCAACGTAATTTCCACTTCAACAGTATCGCCAGGTCGATAGCGGAGTTTATCCATCCGAAGGCTTTGAATTCGTGCCGTTCGCCGTTTATCCTCTATGCTCACATCAATGGTGACACCTTCGACAGGAACACTCGTATACTGGTTGAGGGCTAACTGCAACATCGGCATCATGAGCGTCTGCATGACCCCAAACCCGGGGGATCCTCTGGAAGAATATATATTCTTATAGACTAATTCGCGCTTCTTGAGGTCGGGATGTTCTTTCAACGTGATAGTTGCTTCCATATTGAGGGTGTAGTTCCCCAAATAAAACTCAAGTGTGTCCATGAGCATCCATGCCGCCATCCCTGTATAAATCGGAGAGAAACTACGATGCCGAATCACTTCGTAGGACCTCTGATGTCGCTTACTATCGGCGGTCTGCACATTGACGTTTACAGGAATATAACTCGGGTGTTTTCCGATGATACCCGCAATGGCAGGATCCCGATCTTGCACTAAGGTCCCGATGGGCTGCGTCGGTGATGCTATTTTGGAGGAGCGGGAACGGCTTGGAAGGATAAAATGCACATACCCACCAGAAAGCGGGATATTGACGTTACCCTCTGCAGATGCAGAATGTCCATAAGCGAGGAGTTCATTACCATCTACGTAAGTGATTGTCCCATAACCGAAAAATGAAACATCACCCCGGACAAATTCCGTCCCGATCATCTGTCCTTCTTCAACCGGCGATTCCTTAACGGGACCTCCACCGCCTGATGCTTGGACGGGCGTAAAATTGAGTTTATCAAACATCGGCTTGATAAATCGTATGACCTCTGAATTAAGTGTCGGCAGTGTGACAGGGATAGATAATTGCGCGGATCTCATTTGGGAGGGCATATCGGTAACACTGTCCAGCCACATTTCATCAAAAGCACGCGGCACCTGTGCAACCTGACCATCGCGGAGCAGAGACTGCCCGGCATCCAATCCATATTGATGCATCGCTGCGGAAGCATCGAGGTTAAAGAGTTGCGCACCTGCGTAACTTAAATTGGGTTCCATCCCACGCTGTGCGACTTTCACCATCAATTCAAAGGGGGTTACTCCAAAACCGTTGGCATGTTCTCGCTGGTTAAAATAACCGAGAGAAACCGCGCCCATGAGTCGTCCGTCAATGTATATTGGACTACCACTCATACCGCCAGCAACACCCGTGCGTTTAAAGTTGTCGCTCAATCCCTTCATCCATACAACATGCCATCCTGGGATAAAGTTGTGTTCAACACTGACAACTTCACATTCAAATTCCTCCACCGTTGTTCCGAAAAATATGGTGTAACCTTTCCCTGTCATGCCCTTTTTCACTTCGGACAACGGCATAAATTTTTCAGCATCCCACTCAATCTGCGCATAACTCTGATATGTAGCCAAACAGCATATCACAAGCGCGCAAAGCAAACTCTTTTTCACGACATCTACTCCTCTCTGAACCGTTGAAAATCTGTTTATGTTAAGTCCAGTCAAAACATAATAATGCATTATACCAAACAACTGACGCGATGTCAACCTGAATTAGGAAAAATGTTAAAATCCGAAGCGGAGCAAGCCTTGATTTTCACTTGATTTTTTTTCCCATCAGTGTTATTTTAAATAAAACACTTTAGGAGTCGCACGCATAGCATGCCAAATACCGCTTGCATCCTTTCAATCGACCAAGGCACAACAGGCACGACAGCCCTTCTCGTTGATGTGCAGGGCAACATCATCGCACAAGGATACCAAGAATTCACACAACACTATCCGCAGCCGGGGTGGGTAGAACACGATCCGGAGGAAATCTGGAACGCCACGCTACAAGCAATAGACGCACTTTTCGCACAAGAAAATGCCCTGAATATTGTTGCTATCGGAATTGCAAACCAACGCGAAACCACAATCGTTTGGGACCGGAAAACCGGAAAACCGATTTATCCCGCCATCGTCTGGCAGTGCCGTCGCACTGCAGATACATGCGTCCGCCTTGAAAAACAGGGCGTTGCTGAAGAGATTCAGGCAAAGACGGGTCTCGTCCTGGATGCTTACTTTTCTGGAACAAAGGTGGCGTGGATCCTGGATCACGTCAGTGGGGCGCGGGAACGTGCAGAACGTGGCGAACTCGCCTTCGGCACTGTAGATACGTGGCTCCTTTGGAAATTAACGGATGGGGCGGTTCATAAAACCGATTACACAAATGCCTCACGGACCCTGCTCTTTAATATCAACACACTCTCATGGGACGAAACCCTTCTGAAGATCTTGAACGTCCCGAAAACGATTTTACCGGAGGTCTGTCCTTCCGCGAGTAACTTCGGCACAGCGAGTTTTTACCGGAACTTTTGGCTTGAAACCTTCGGAAAAAATATATCTCTGGATGGCATTCCAATCACCGGAATCGCAGGGGATCAGCAAGCTGCGCTCTTCGGTCAATTGTGCATCAAACCCGGTATGGCGAAAAATACCTACGGCACGGGTTGTTTTCTCATGCTCAATACAGGCACTGAAAAAGTATCAACAAAAACTGGACTCCTGACAACACTCGCTTGTAGTTTAGACGAAACCCCCGTTTACGCATTGGAGGGGAGTGTATTTGTCGCGGGTGCTGCCGTCCAATGGCTTCGGGACGGTATCTCAATTGTTGAGCGTGCATCGGAAACAGAGGAAATGGCTGCCCGTATACCGGATGCCGGGGGAGTCTTTGTGGTTCCTGCGTTTACCGGACTCGGTGCCCCTTATTGGGATCCCGATGCGCGGGGTGCGATCCTCGGCTTAACGCGCGGGAGTACCCGTGACCAAATCGTCCGTGCCACATTGGAATCTATTGCGTATCAATCCGCGGATGTCGTTGTCGCAATGTCGACCGACGCAGGGATGACCTTGGATCCATTACGGGTTGACGGGGGTGCAGCCGCCAACAACTTCCTCATGCAGTTCCAAGCGGATATCTTAGGAATGCATGTAGAACGTCCAGCACAAATAGAATCGACAGGCTTGGGTGCCACGTATCTGGCGGGGATCACAGCCGGTGTGTGGCGTGATGTCGAAGAACTTGAGGTAAATAGAAGTGCGCACGCCAAACGTGAGGGTTCCGCTTTTAAGGCGCGCCGCTTCTCCCCACAAATAGACGCAACGCAACGCAATGAAAAACTCGCGCAGTGGAAAAAGGCAGTGCAACGCGTGATGAGTTAAAATGCGACTCCAATGGAAGTACTCCCTTGTTATTAATTTCTGTGTCATCGCAATCCTCGTGGCGTTTTACTTTTTCGATAGCATCCGGGTCCGAAATGAGATGAATGCCCTTCACGCTTTGGGGGCAGAACGGGGTGCCGAACTGAGGGAAATCGCTGAAAACACGATTCTTGATGCCGTTGAGAGAGAAATCGAAACCGTAAGGGTCTTTGATGCACAGCGACTCGATCAAGTGCTGAATGAACTGAAGCGGGAACATCCGGATATGCAAAATGTGCTGAATATCCACGTCTCCTTAAATGATACCCGGATCCGTTCCAGTTTACTCGCCGGTGGAGATGTTGTTGACATAAACCTTGATGCAGCGGATCTTGAGCAAATTGAGACAAAGGGCGCGACGGTACACGCGATTGAAGGACAAAACGCAACCGCTATTGTTATTAAATACATCGCCGTTTTGACGGGACCAAAGCCGATTGTGTTAGAACCCCGCGATTTCGCTTATGAACCCATACTTGATGCCGGGACACTCCCGTATGAGGTCTGGTTGAAAGCCTTTGGTGAAGATGTCTATGTGCCGGACGATCCAGTGACAACTCAGGAGAAAGGTAAACACTGGCGAATGACGGATCAGGAGAAAGGCGATCTGTATGAGTTATGGAAGCAAGGGGAGACCCTGTGGATTCAAAAAGCGCTCACTGGCTACATACAAGTCCTTTTCGATGTGCCTTATATTGACAAGTCGATTCGCTCCTCACTGTTGATGCACGCAATATTGATCGTGATTGTCGGTGCGCTACTCGTCATTCTGATCGATCTCACGACAAATCACCTAATTATGAAGCCGTTAGAGCGGATGACTCGGATTATTCAAAGTGCTGAGGATGGGGATTTATCACTTCAGGAGACGTATTCATCGGATGAAATCGGGAGAGCCACCTACAATCTCGCAAGGATGTTGTGGCAATTACGGGACTCTCATTCAAAACGGATTACCGCTTTAGGACAATTTGCCGCGGGGGTGGCACACGAAATTCGGAATCCACTTAATTCAATTGGGATGACGGCGCAACACCTAAAATCTGTTTTTTCGCAACAGAAAGTGAGCCAAGACGATATCGAAGAGGCGAAGGAACTCTTGGAGATCGTCGACCAAAAAATAACGGAACTGAAGCAGACCTCCGAGCAGTTTCTCACGTTGAATCGACCGAGAAGGTTGAATGTAGAACCGGTAAACCTCAACACGCTTGTGGAACAAGTTTTATCTGAGTTCGCACTCATTGCTGAGGAAGCCAAGGTGCAAGTCATCAAAAATTATGATGAAAATCTACCGGATGTCCAGATGGACGCTGCCTTAATGCGACAGACCCTTTTCAACTTCGTGCAAAATAGTATCCAAGCGATGCCGAAAGGCGGTAGCATCTATATGACAACCTTTTTGGAGCAGATAGATCCGAACACAAGAGACGTGGTGATTGAAATCAGAGATACCGGCATAGGCATCCCAGAGGAAATACAGGAACAGATTTACGATGCGTATTTTACAACCAAAGACGCAACGGGGGGCATAGGGCTCGGTCTTGCGGTTTCTCACCAAATTATCACGGCGCATAGCGGCAAAATCGAAGTCCGAAGCAAAATGGGAATGGGGACGGCTTTTAAAATCAGTTTGCCGCTGGATGCGGACGAACTGCCATAAATTCCCAGATTAGATGAGGAGAACCAAAGCGATGGCATCAATACTGATTGTAGACGACGACCACGCACAACTGACAATTTTACAGCGGATCTTGAAACGCGAAGGGTATACAGTTGAAATCGTTGGAGACAGCAAAGCCGCTCTGGGTAGCTTAGAAAAACAGATGTTTGACCTCGTTATCAGTGATATGTGGATGTCCTCCCGATTTGAGGGAAGGGACCTACTTCGGGAAATAAAACGGACCGATCCAGACCTACCCGTGCTTATCATGACAGCGTTTGCGGAACTCAACGATGCCGTGAATCTTGTCGCACACGAGGGAGCGTTTTACTATCTTGAGAAACCGATTCAAATTGAGGTGCTGAAACGGGAAGTGAAACACGCCTTGCAAACCCGCGGCGCGCTCCGAAGCATCGAAGCCGAAAACGATGATACAACACCAGAAATTCGGATTGATGAAATCGTGGGTGATAGTGAAAAAATGCAGGAACTTTTCAAAGACATGACTCGGATTTTGCACCGGGGTGTTACACAAGTCCTCATCACAGGCGAAACCGGCTCTGGAAAAAGTCTTATCGCGCGTGCCCTTCACAAGCACGGTCCCCGAAAAAACAAACCCTTCATCTCGATTAACTGTGGGGCGATCCCTGATACCCTCATTGAAAGTGAATTGTTTGGACATGAAAAGGGGGCGTTTACAGACGCATCACATCAAAAGAAGGGGCTTTTTGAGGTGGCAAACGAAGGGGTCCTCTTTCTTGATGAGATCGGGGATCTGCCGATCCAAACACAGAGTAAATTATTGCACGTCTTAGAGGAACGCGAGATACGGCGAATCGGTGGGACTCGGAACATTAAAGTGGATGTCTGTGTGGTCGCTGCAACGAACAAAAATCTCGTCCAAGAGGTTCGAAACAGTGCATTTCGCGAGGACCTCTATTTTCGTCTCAACGTGATCCCGCTCCATGTCCCACCCCTTCGAGAGCATCCAGAGGACATCCCGTTGCTCGTGAATTTCCTCATCCAGAAGTTCAGCAGTGAATACATAGAGGCACTCCCCAAACAGGTTACACCGCAGGCAATGTCTATGCTCAGGCGGTATCACTGGCCCGGCAACATCCGACAATTAGAAAATTATCTGCGTCGTATTTTTGTGCTTTCAGAAAATGAAGTGATTGATAAAGATGAATTGCCCCCGGAGATTTTAGACACCTCGCTTCCAGCCACGGACGTTGAATTTGACATTCCTGAGGAAGGGGTTTCGCTTGATGAAATTATCAAGGAATACGTGTGTAGTGCGTTAGCAAAAAGCAACGGCACACAGATTCAAGCGGCAAAACTCTTGGGGATTTCGCGACGTAAACTGCAGCACCGGATGCAGAAATACGGTCTTCAAAGCCAAGACTTCAAAACAGATTAATACCGCGGCATCTGGGGGTCTATTTCCCGTGCCCACCGATCGATACCCCCGATCAAGCTCTTCACCGATTTGAAACCGAGCTGTTGCAAAAGAAAAGCTGCGTCAAGACTACGCATACCCCAGTGACAATAAACCACGACCTCTACCCCTGGGGTAATTTCGTGACAACGCCTTGGCAATTCCCCGAACGGAATCCATACAGCCCCCTCAAGATGAACCATCTGATACTCCCATTCTTCCCGAACATCCAATAAAACGAAGGGAGTGTCACTGCCCATCATGTCCTTCAGCTGATTCGGCGCAATAGCATACGCGTCCGTCTCTAACGGAAGAATCGCCTCCGCTACGCTGGGTGCCACCTTCGGCAACTTCCGATCTCGCAAATCTCCGAGATACCGTCGCCAGATACTTTTTACTGCTTTTTGGATATGATTGAACATTTTTAGTAGGTATCGGTTATCGATTTTATAGTCAAAACCACAGGTGCCTATGCTCAGAATGTTACCGTAACCCCTAATGTAGGGACAATCGGGAAGAGAGGCTCTTCTTCAATCGCGCATCCGATAACAGCGTCTGTCCCTTCATCGCGCAATTGACTAAACGCATACTGGTCCAAATTGCTATGGTTATACAGGTTCAATATTTGAAAATACCAAGACAACTCCCAGCGTCGATACGGACTCCGCTTGGTAATCCGAAAATCGAGACTGTGGTAGGCAGGCATCCGTGCCGAGTATATCTCACCAAACTGCCGATCACAGACAATACCCCCGTCAGGTAACCGAACTTCTTTGTGAATGAGAGGGGTTCTCGGCTCACCTGTATAGAAACGCCAACTCAGATAGAGATACCACGTCGGTGCGAACTGATAATTGCTGCTGATAGCGAAAGAGTGCCGTCGATCGTGCTGACGGAAGCGTGTCGCGCCATTCGCGATCTCTTCTGCGATCCCAAACGCATAGCCGAGTGTCCACGTCAAACGGTTTGAGACGACATGGGTCATGAACACATCAACGCCTCTCGCATCACCGGATTCAGGTGAGCTGAAAACCTGATTCTGTCTGCCAAACTCACGGAGCCGTCCAACAAGATTATCAAAAGTATTGTAATAGCCTTCAACACGCACTAAGAAACTATCAACAGGCGTATATTCCACCCCGAGGATGTAATGCACGGCTTGCTCCGCCCGTCCGACCGTTTCAATGCCATCCTCCACCGGAATCCCCATCAGGTGAACGGGTTGGTGATAGATACCCCAAGCCCCGCGCAAGACGAGACTTTTCGTCGGTTTCACGGCAAGTGCGACGCGGGGTCCTATTTCATACCGCTGAATACCTTCCTCTCGATACTGCTGGTAGACGTAGTGTCCCCCGACATTGAGCGCGAGTTTGGAGTGGAGCTGCCATTCATCTTGGAGAAATAGATTGAATTCGCTCCCCTTATCGTCAATATCCGCGAGAATTGGCTTATAGACGTTTATCCCTGGCTGCCGTTCCTGAACATCGTATTGATACTTCGCAGTCAACCACCGCCACGTGGCACCACTGCGGAGCGTGTGTTTGTCAAAAAGGGTTGCTGTCAGTTCGGCTTTCGTGCCGAAGAACCCGAAATTGCGATTATCGACATCTGCTTTCCCCGTCATTCTGTCCTGACTGGAGGTGCCAGCAAAAACGAAAAGGTCCGTCCAATATGAATCCCCAAAGAGATGTCGCCACTTCGCCCAAGTTGTCGAATTGTCGTATCGGGAATCTAAATTGTTATCTATGTCGTCTACACGAATCCGGTTCGTATCCCAACCGTATAAACCGTTTAAGGTGACCGTATCTGTCGGTGTAACGTGATAGGTTAATTTGCTATAAATGTCAGCGTATTGGGGTTTATAGTTCTCATCGACATCCATGAGCATGAGAATCAGATCAATATACCCACGACGGGCGGACAGAAGCCAACTCCCTTTTTTTGAAAGGGGTCCCTCCAGTGTAGCGGTTGCGTTAATTAAGTCCACGCCAAAATTAGCAGAGAATTTCTCAGTATTTGGTGTCCTGGTCGTGATGTCAAAGACACCGGACATCTTTTCGCCGTATTCCGCAGGAAATCCGCCTATCAATAGATTGGTGTTCTGAATGAGACCCAAACCTATCAGTGAGATCGCGCCCCCGAAGTCTTGGAGGTGATAGGGGTTATAGAGTTCCATCCCATCTAATCTCACTGAAATATCGTCTTTCTCTCCGCCACGCACACTGAACCGCGTGCTATAATCGCTCGAAGCCACCCCCGGGAAGATATGACCTGCGCGCATGACGTCGTTATCAATCAGCGGAAACCGTTCGATCTCCTGTTTGGAGAGCGAAATTTTCGCCGATGCCCCATCGTAAATCGTAAAACGACCGGGTGTTACAACAATTTTCTCCAATTGCACAGGCGCAGCATCATCCTCCGCGAAAGCAGTGAACGTGCCTATCCCTGCCAAAAACAGCGTATAAAAAACCAAATACACTGTTATGGAGTGTCGGTCACAAGAGGGTGTTTTTGCTTGGAGGTTTCCCTTCGCTAAACGAAAACCTCTGTAAGGGTTGGGTGACCCAACCCCTACGACAACTGAAAGGTTTTTTCGCAAGAAAAAACCGAACCGAGAACCACTAAGACTGAACATGCAGTTCACCTCACAAGCTTAAATCTGTCGGTTCTAATGTATAAGATTTACGCATGCCACTCTTTTGTAGCACAAGAGACCAACGGTTTCCTATGCTACAAGTGCCAACTTATTTTTAGCATCTACTATAATAGGACTTACGCAGCTTGCTCATTTTCGTGTGATCTTTGGTTCGTAGTAGCGCAATTCATTGCGCATTCTTGGGTTCTGAACAATTAATTTCGTCTTCGTGTGATCTTTGGTTCGTAGTAGCGCAATTCATTGCGCATTCTTGGGTTCTGAACAATTAATTTCGTCGCAGGATACAAATTTGAGTAAGTCCTGTATAAAACAAATCAGTATTGAATCACTTCACATTCATCAATAAAATCTCCTGTTTGCCATTCGGTCCGTTCGTTGGCAGTCTGTTCATAATGTGCCTTCATCTGTTCCGCTTGCTGTGATAGCAAAGTTTGCTGTTCTTCTACAGAAAGTTTCATGAACGCTGCCTGTGGAGACTGAGGTTCTACCTCTTTCGTAACCAGTTCAAGTAAGAAATGATACGCGAGGGGTAACTTGGTTTCCGGAAGTTTTTCGACTAACTGCTGAACCTGGGTGTATGTTATAGTTTCCATGTATCTCTCCTTGATCTTCCTCATGATAGTAGAAATGATTGCTAAAAAAAATAGCAGGATTGTATTTTAAGGTATGACGAAATTATACCATATTTGATCAGAGTGGTCAAGAGAAAGGAACAATTGACACAGGGGTATTCAATTGTAGGTTTTGCGTATCATATTTTCACAGGTGTTAATCCTTTCAGATTTCTTATTTTTATACCATTTTTCCTTGCTTTTTACACGCCTATTCTGTAAAATTAGTATCAGACCAAACTAACATTCCCGCAGGACTATGGGTATCCCATTATCTAATGCAAATTGGGTATGTTGGTTTGGTCACCAGGGATGCCCACTTTCCTTTTAAGCGGGTATCACCGGGACTTTATTACTTTTGCGTGACGGCAGGGGATCCCTCATGGATACGGATCATGAAGGCACACGTGCGCGGCATCGGATAGGGGCATAAGGGGGTTGATTAACTGCAACTAAAAATCTGTAGAAATGTATGTTTTTCTATTGATTTAATATAATCTTTTGTGCTATAATACCTATATGAAATATTATAGTGCGAAAGAAGCTGCGAAGATTTTAGATTACACCCCCCATCATCTTCGTGAACTTGAGAAACAGGGGAAGATCGCTTGTATCCGGACAGCAGGCGGACATAGGAGATACGATGTCGAGTCGTTCATCAAAGCCAAATCCCAACCAGATGCTTTTGCTACCGTATGCTACTGCCGAGTCTCCTCCGCAAAACAAAGAGATGACCTCGAAAGGCAGGTCAACCTCATGCGAAGCCTCTATCCCGATGCTGAAGTTATCCGAGATATTGGAAGTGGACTCAATGAAAAAAGACGAGGCTACCGGTCCCTATTGGACAGACTTCTCGCGGGTGATAAGCTCCAACTTGTTATTGCCCATCGGGATCGACTCTGTCGGTTCGGCATTGGAACGATACAATACTTGGTGGAACAAAACGGTGGAGAACTCGTGGTTCTCGACAAGTCTGTTCACAGTCCCAGCGAAGAACTTACCGCTGATCTACTCTCAATCCTCCATGTCTTCAGTTGCCGAATGCCCGGGCTCCGCAGATACCGTGACGCTATCTCGCAAGATTCCACTCTCACTCACACGTGACCAGAAGAAAACACTTCGTTTCTGGGCGGCAGGAAAACGAGCGGCATATAACGAGGCACTCAAGTTTTTCCAACGCCATAAAGGGAAAATGCCGTATTGGTCGGGCGTAAAGGCGAAACTCATCCGTCAACTTCCAAATTGCTATAAGGGAGTGCCGTATCAAATCAAAGGCGATGCCATTCGTGAAGCATGGCAAGCCGTCAAGAATGCGAAGATGCGAGGAAAACAAACTGGCGAATATCAAAACCTTCGCTTTCAGAGCCGTCGGATGCCGCCCCAATCGCTTTTTATACCTTCTTCGGCTATTCACCCAAGCGGCATATATCCACGTATCCTTGGCGAACTTCAATATACTGAAGAACTCCCTGCTAAGTTTCATGAGAGACGTGGCAAAGGCATTCCGAAACCGGTAGATGAAATCCAAGACTCCCGCTTACTTTATGAAGATGGCAACTACTATTTGTGCGTCACCTACACAGAAACGAAAAACGGAACGCCTACCGGAGTGATGCGAGTTGTTGCATTAGACCCCGGTGTTCGGGAGTTTTTGACTTATTTTTCAGAGACCGGGTTCGGCTGGCTTGGAACACAAGCTATCAACCGCATTCAACGTCTCTGTTCACACCTTGACCGTTTGCTTTCTCGTATAGCGACCTGCACCCTCAGACGAAAAAAGCGAACGATGCGCCGTGCTGCGAATCAGATCCGCAAGCGTATTAGATGTCTCGTCAAGGAGTTACACTGCAAACTGGTGCATTTTCTTGTCTCAAACTTCGATGTTATTCTTCTCCCATCTTTTGATACCTCACAGATGACACAACGCAGAAGTCGGCGTATCCGAAAGAAGTCTGTCCGTCAAATGTTGACACTCTCCCATTACAAATTCAAACAACGCTTACTTAACAAAGCAAAGCAACTTGGGAAGGAAGTCTTTATCGTCAACGAGGCATATACTTCAAAAACAGTCTCTTGGACAGGTGAGGAAAAGAAGAAACTTGGCGGTTCTAAAATCATCACTGCCAAAAATGGCAAGTCTATGCATCGGGATTTGAACGGCGCGCGTGGTATCCTTGTTAGGTTTCTAACCTGGCACCACGCTTTGCATGATGAAGCCTGCTGCACATAATGTGTAGTTGCAAAACCGTAGATCCGAAACGATAGGCAGTTGACCTATCGCAAACGTCCAAACTCTGTTTCTACAGATATGTTCGGAAATCTACAGGTTTAATTCATCGGTGTATCTATGTGGAAACTTGGGTATACCGGATCATCGGTTTCTTTGGAGTGATCGTCTTTAGTGTAATGGCACTGGGAGCCATCCGTTACCTTATCTATCTGTTGGTAGGTAGGGAGCTTCTGGGAGATGTGCTTGTTAGGGGACTCTATCGAGGCTTGAAAAGGCTCTATCGCTATATTCGGAAGAACTGAAAAAAAACGGGTTGCAAATCAATACAACCCCGTAATGCTCCATCCATTTTCAAATTAGGGAGTGTATTTTGGTTTGTAGTAGGGAAACCATTTATTGCCCGTTGTTGACGTGGAGACGTGCGATGAATCGCACTACTACGAACCCACCCTCAAGTCTAAGAGGGACAAGGCAAGGAGGCGCGGAATTTTCATAGAATTGTTTTTGCACATTTCGGTATCAATTAGGACACAATCGCTCTGTTCGCGAAAATCGTCAATGTGCTCGTCAAAAATGGTGTGGTCAATTGCTATATAGTCGTTAATGCAGCGGTGAGGGCATCCCAGAAAGGATTTTCATTTTCTTCATTATAGAATGGCAGACCTATCAAACGGAATTCTTTGCTATCGAACGTCAAAAGTTTATCTTTAAATTCGGTGGTAATATCCTGCATGAAATTTTCTTTCCACTGGTCAGTAGGCTGAAGAAACTTACCTTTAGGTTCAACGAAAAATTGGAAACAGAACAATTCCCCTTTTTTCTCTTGGAGGAACAGGGCGAAATCGGGATAGAACGCTTGTCCGTCAGAGAAGTTATAAATAGCAAAATGCATTTCGTTGCGAAGTAGGTAGATTTCGTCGTAATCTATGGCTAAATCTTTAATCTTTCTGATTAACAAATCCACGAACGCTTTTTCTTCACTCGTTCCATAGAGCGTGTTGAAAGGAAACCAATCTTCGCTCTCAAACTGCTGATCAGTAGTAGCACGCTGATTTCGGGTATCAAATTTCAGTAGTTTATCTGTGAAGACATCATGCACCCGTTTAGGCTGGAAATGTTTTGTCCCTTGGTATTCAGTAACCTGTTCCCGGATTTCAGTTTCAATTTCACTTAACAACCCTTGACATGCGGACAGTTTTGCCCGGCGATTCCTTTCCAAATGGGAGAGATTTCCCTTGAAAGTGATGACGAAGCCTCCCAAGTAGTCCTCTGATGTCATAAATTCACTAACAGAGGTCAAGTGTGGACAATACTTTTTGAGTGATGCAAAAGTAAAAAACGGATTGCGCGCAATCGCTGTTCTAACGATATTCTGTTCAATATCAATGACGGGTATGTCCTGCCCATCGTCGTTTTGTTGCACTTGTGTTGTGTCATCCACCATGGCAGCCGTTGCACCTGCGGAACCTGTAGGGATGATATACGCATAGTTTTTCTGCTTCACACTTAGATTTGCTAAGTCATCAAAAGATTGGACATGCTGGTAATCTTTCGAGATTTGATCATTAAGCCAGATAACGCCGTATTTGTAAAATTGGGTTTTCTTGAACGTCTCTTTCAATTTCAGTTCGCGAGTCACCATGCGCTCGTCCATCATACCTTGCTCAATTAAGGCGGTGCGGATTTCCGAGATGTAGCGCGAATCGTGAATACTATGGTAATGGAGTTCCTCCAAGACACGAAGTTCATGGTTAAGTGACTCATCAAATTTTCTACGGAACCGGTCTGGGTGGTCTGTCAAAACAAAAGGAAAATAGCGGGCACCGCGTCCGATGAGTTGTGCTTCAGAGATTGTGGTTTTTCCGATTTTGTTTTTTCCTGAATCACGTGCTTCATAGCAACGGACAATATCAAACAGGTTTAGCACATCCCATCCTTCATTGAGTTTTTGCACGGCAAAGATAGCACGGATCGGATTATCTTTGTCTTCAAGTGTGTTTACCTGCATCTGATAGTTTTTCTTTTCGTTTTCGTCGTTAACCGATAGGCAGTATGCTTCCTGAAATTCCGATTTTAAGCGTTGGACCAAATCATCTGCACTAATCTTATTTTCATCAAAGAAGCGGAATGCCCGTTTAACAATCTCAAGAGGCGATTTCCGAATATTCTGAATTTTGTCACCAGTCAGTACATCAATCAGTTTGTGAAAATTTTCCTTGTTTTCTTCCGATTGTGCAATCGTCCTTTGTGCCTTGAACAGAATGACGGGTTTCAGGTTAATGTTGTTTTTCGCTGCGACCTCTTGTTTGTACTGATTGAGAATGAGTGCCTGCAAGATACGTGAATCCTGGTCTAAATCGGAATGCACAAGCACAACCTCTTTTGAAAACTTATCGTTCCGAAAGTTTATCAGATCGTAACGATTGATAATTTTATTCCGATACTTCTCTACCATCGTAGGTGTTTCGTAATCGTGCGTGGCGGTGAATTCCAGCAATAGGTTGGCATCATTAGACTTAAAAATGTGTTCTACCGTGTTTTCCCAACTCTCAAACAGTTCCATTCCTTGTTGAGACTTCGTGCTGACATTCATGTGGTGCGCTTCATCTGCCAACAGCACAATTTGCTGCTCAACGAAATTTTCATACGTTAAGGCGTTCTCCTTTTCTGATGTCATATCGATGTGCAGCTGCTGAATGGTTGTAAAGCAGATATTGATATCGTTTTCGTTGACCCCATCGAAATTGTTCACCTGTGTCACGGTGACCGGTTTACCTTCAAAACGCACATCTTGACTGAAAAGGTATTTTGCGGCTCGCGGGTTGAGGAAGTTATCTTTTGTTTTCTCAATGATATTGGTAGAATTGACGAAAAAGAGGAAGTTGCGATAGCCTTTCTCATAGAGGTATAGAATTAAGCCTGCCATGATAAGCGTTTTGCCGCTGCCGGTTGCCATATTGAATAGCAGATGGATGGGTTTTTCTTTTCCCGGTAGATCGTTGTTAAAGTAGTGGATAAAACTGGCAAACGCATCTTTTTGGTAGTCACGAAGTTCAAATGTAGGATTCAGATTTTTCGTAATACTACCGGGCATTTCAGATTTGGGAGCCCCGTAGTTAAATGCTATTTCAAGTTGTTCATGTAAAAATTGCTCAAGCATCAGACAGTTTCCAATTACCTTTGATCGGCAAATGATGATATCCCAGGCGTGCGCTAGCTCTCCGCCAAATCTTCATATACAATCCAGGCGATTTAGGGTCCAATTTTCTGGAGTTCTTCTTCCAACCCCGTCTCTTGGGTAGGAACAGTGGCGACGAATGCTCCTTTGCGTAAATCAATGGGAAAACCGTTTTCTTGTTCAACACCGTAGCGGGTGTCCCGAACTGGTGTCATGAAGAGCGGTACATACTCCCCATCATAATAGAGTTCTATCCGTAGGAACTCAATAGAATCAGTACCTGGCACTCGTCCAGCCAAGATCGAGCGTTTTAATCCTAAGGTACATCTTATTAACGTTGTCAACAATAGACATTATAATGATTTAGTTTTGCGTTTTAGTTGGTCTCTGGTAACCTGTAAAGAAATAACTGATAGGAGCCTCCGTCATGGTTCGTTATGAAGTCCTCAAGGATAAACCGAAACAACTTCTGTCGTTGACGGGTTTTACGCCTGAAGAGTTCTCAGTCCTCCTGCCAGCCTTCTCCGAGCGGTTTACCTTGTTCGTTGAAACAAAGACGCTTGATG
>JAJEDB010000052.1 GCA_022821725.1 Candidatus Poribacteria bacterium
GTCTCAACTGGGGAATGGTTGTCGGAAAGAGGGTTGTGGGTTCGCTCACTGCGTTCGCTTTGGGTTATGGGTTATGGGTAACAAGAGGACTTGATAAACCGAACGCCTCTTAACTCACAACTCAAAACCCGTAACCCAAAACCCTTACCTCCGACAACCACCCCCCAGTCCTATCCAACCTTTGAGACAGGTTCCTGCCAAGTGAAACATGTTGCCAAGTTGAATGAGACCTTTACAACGGATGAAAACTGAATAGGAGATATTCTTTTGAAAACCAAACTTTTTACACGAAACATAGCACTCGGCATACTGATGACCCTTGCGATGGCGTTCAGCGTGCCAGGCGTTTGCGATCCGCTAGAAATAAAGGCAATCTCTCAGACGACGCAGACAAAGGGAGAGCTCGATCCACCATTCGAGATACAATTTTCTGTTCGGCTGAACTCAAATACCATTGCATATAATAATGAATCTCCACGCAGGAGAGTTACTGATGGTAGTACTATTGGTGCTGAAACTACCGCGGTAAGAGTACCTACTACTGCTTCCGCTATAAGAATAGACAATAACGGGTATCAAGTTAGAACTGTCAATGGTACAGAACGGCGACTCCTTCCAGGTAGTCCCACGCTAATCCCTACGGGGGGCACTGCAGTCTTGAATACCCCACATCCTCCTTACACACATGATACAAGTGATCCACCCGTGGCTGTCGCTCAAGCTCCTGCAGCTGCTGCGCCTTATTTCGTTGATAGTAGCGGTAGTGTTTACAACAGTAATGGAGTTGCTGTTTACATTCGAATAGGTGATGGGGATCGGACTGCTACACCACAGGTTCCATATAAATACGAGAGAGCGAAGGCTGATCCAAATGTTCTAAATCAGAATCCAGTGCCAGTAGAGCGTCGTTTCGACTACAATGAGGAAGCGATTCGGGTTCAGATTTCCCCCGCAACGGGCATGATTGTTAAGATAAAAGGCAGCAATTATGTCATTGAGAATGGCACAATATTGACCGAAGCGAGTGGCATCCTACGAAGTTCTATGAGTTTTGTGTGTACGTCCAGTGACGACAACACGTATAAGATTACGATAGAGGATGCGACACCAGAGTGGGATTATCCCAGGGGGACCAAAGGTCGAGATTATCCAAACGATCTGCCTGAGCTTGGTGCAGAGGACACAGCGCCAGGGCTTAGACGATCTAAAGAGGAATTTACACTTTATGTAACGACAGATAAATCTGCGGATGCCGTTTTTAGGATCCTTTCTACGGGAGGGCAGCGTTATTCCCGGATAGACACTGGAGATCCAATCGTACCTGTCAGTAATAAATTTGGGATTTTTCCACAAACCGGCACCGAGCAAATAGAAGAATTTACGGGTGATAATGCAGGTGCCGCGAATCTTGAAATTCGCTATAAGGTTACTTCAGGGGATGGGACGCTGTTTGTAGGAGCAGATTCTGCCACAGTTCTTGAGGGACCTGCAACAGATTTGACCGCCCACAGAGGGGCAAACGTGTTTCTTAACACGAATCGCACGGATAACCGAATCTCTGCCTCTATCGCCGGTCAGGATCATCAAACGTTTCCAGCGACGGTTGAGGTTGAATATACGGGACCTGATCGTCGCACAACCACTGGCACTGGGACCGGCACGGGCACTGGCACTGGGACCGGCACTGGGACCGGCACTGGCACCGGTGGTACAGTAACCCCTTCTGTCCCTCGATCTGTGACGGGCACTGCGGGAAGCACAGAAACACTGACGATTACGGTACCCGCGAACGCACGCGTCACAGCCGGCGGATTAGCGGATACCTTCCCCCGAGGGAGTGCTTCAAGCTTCACAGGAACAGGCACCACTCGCACGAGCAGGCTCACGCTACCCGATGCAGTCGGGACTTACCGTCTCACTGTCTTCGTTGGGAACACCTCGTATCCTGTTACGGTTACCGTGACGGCAGCGCCAAGGGGCACGCTCGCCATTACGAGTGCGTTCAGTGGCGCGCCCGGCTCACAATCGGTTGTGACCGTCAGCGCAACGGATGCGAACGACGATCCGGCTTCCGGTGTCGTGGTTACCTTAGTGGTTACCAACGGGGGCGGGACGTTCTCGCTTCCAAGGGTAACAACACGCACCGATGGCACTGCGACAAGCACCCTCACACGCGCCAGCACGCCGGGGACCAACTACTTCATCGAGGCATCTGCCAATAACTATGATACGGCGCGAAGTCGTATCTCGATTACCGGCACGACATCCGACACGACATCCGACACGACATCCGGCACGACATCCGATACGACAACGGGCGGCACTGCCGGAGATCCAGGTCTCATCAGCATTGAAGGCGAAGCAACCCGCAGCGGCACGATAAACCAGGAACTCGATGCCCCCTTGGTCGTTGAAGTCTTGGATAGTAAGGGCGCGCGCGTTAGCAATGCGCGAGTCACCTTCCGTGTCAAGTCTGGACAGGGACGACTTTCGCAGCGAGGCAACGGACGTGCGATCGCTGTCCAGACGGACAGCCGTGGCTACGCACGCGCGGACTACACACCGATGAGTGTGAGTAGCACCGTCACAGCGGAAGTTAGAGGCGTTGCGCGGAGGGTTACGTTCACCATCACTACAGGTGGCAGTTCTGACATAGGATCCCCAACCTCTGACACAACTTCACCGCAGAAGTATGAGGTCCGCGATGAGATTCCGATAAGTCTTGAGGGGACACTGAGCTTCACAGGGAGCCGCACCCTGAATGGAATCACCTACACGTGTGTCGGTCCGGGTGAATGTGTCGTCTCCTTCGGAACTGTCGTCAAGGGAGAGATACAAGCAGCCCCCGCAAAAACGACGCCACAGCAGGCGTATAAGGTGAGAGATGAGATTCCGATAAGCCTTGAGGATACCCTAACCTTTACAGGGAAACACACCGTGAACGGGACGATCTACACGTGTGTCGGTCCCGGCGAATGCGTCGTCTCCTTCGGAACCGTCGTCAAAGGAGAGATACGGGTTTCCGCAGCATCTGCGACCCCAACACGCAGCGCAACCGAGATAAATCCAGAGGTGAAAGTTGGGACAGCACGCCGTCCGATGATGGTATGGGTAGACGGCGGTGGGATCTATGCCCTCGCGGGCGCAGATGTCCAGGAATTCACGCCGAGCGTCGAGAACGCTGTGGACATCGCTATCCATGGGAATACCGTCTATTGGATAGAGCAAACGGGTGAACGTTCAGGGACGATCAACAGTGCCACCCTCAACGGATCAAACGCCAAAGTCCTCAAGACGTTGACAAGCGTTCCCAAAGGACTCGCCCTCGATACTGCCAACGCGAAACTCTACCTCACCAACGGCTGGGGCAAAATCCAGCGGATGAAACTTGATGGATCGCAGTATGAAACCAACGTCATCACGGGATTAACCGATCCGATGCACATTGCGGTCTCCAGTGGAAACGTCTATTGGACGGAAGCCGGCGGGCGTGTCAGAGCGGCAAGCCTCACAGGCGCGAAACTCCTTCGGAATATCGTGACGGGGGCAGGCACCCTCAGTGGCATCGTCGCCGATGGTAAGAACGTCTACTGGACGGAGCAGACGGGTCCGAGAAGTAGCAGGATCCGGGCAGCAAACCTCGATGGCACAGCGATCCGTAATGTTTATACCGTCACGGCTCTTGTGAATGGGTTGGGAATAGACCCTGCGAATAACCGGCTCTATTGGACGAATGGCTGGGGCAAGGTTCAGCGGAGTGTCGGCGAGTCAAGATACCAAGATGTCGTCACAGGGCTCATGAATCCGATGGCGATCGCAATTGGCGGACCGAACTCGGCGACCGCTGAGGAGACTCCGAAGGCCTCTACCCCGACGACCGCCGCGAACACGTATGATGTCAATGGCGACGGCATTGTGGATAGCAAGGATTCCGATGCGCTGATAGTGGCAGTCGCTGCGGGCATCACCGATGCCAAATACGATGTCAATGGCGACGGCAAAGTCGATGTCAACGATGTTATCGCCGTCACTGCGAATCGTGACAACGGGGCACCTGGTGCACCGGCACTCCTCGGTCGGAAGTTCAGTGCGGTTGAAATAGAGGCACTCCAAGCACAGATTGATCTGTTAATCGCGACCAATGATCGTTCACCCGCTGCGATGCGGACGCTGGTATACCTGCAGCAGCTCCTCGTGATGGCGCGTCCTGAGCAGACGCAGTTGCTGGCGAACTATCCGAACCCATTCAACCCTGAAACATGGATTCCATATCAGTTAGCGACGGATACCGATGTGCGACTCACGATCTACAACGCCCAGGGTGTTGTCATCCGGACGTTGCAGTTAGGTCAGCAATCTGCTGGCTACTACACAGATCGCGAGCGTGCGGCGTATTGGGATGGTCGGAATGCGTTGGGTGAGCAGGTAGCAAGCGGCGTGTATTTCTACCAATTAGAGACGGACGACATGTCGTCCCTCCGCAAGATGGTAATATTGAAATAATTGAACGCAGGAAGCGGGCGAGGCGACCTCGCCCCTACGAGCAACCCTACCAATTTGGAAAAAGGCGTGGTTTCACACCGCGCCTTTTTCACGTGTCCGCTCCGTCAGCGGTTTCGAGTGTCGATAGGCAGCCGGTTATGCCTCTAACGCTTCCCGGAAGGCATGAAAACTTTTGGCGATTAAGGCATCTCGGTTCAACTGCCGGAGCCGGTTGATGTCCTCAATGGCTTCGAGGCGCGGCTTGACCGTAGGGACATCGGCGTTTGGGAACCGTTCTGTGAGTATCAGCAAGGTGTTTTCAATACTCATTTGCCGCGCACCTTGTGCTATGCCCTCGGCTTTGCCTTGTGCTATGCCCTCGGCTTTGCCTTGTGCTATGCCCTCGGCTTTGCCTTGTGCTATGCCCTCGGCTTTGCCTTGTTGCAGGACGTGTTCATAGAAAGGAGATTCTTGCATGAGTGCCTCCGTTATAGGGTTTTGAAAAAGTTCCGGCGGGTGGACTAAACTCCCGAAAAGCGAGAGGGCGAACAACAAGGTCCCCCGGGTCTGTTTATCTACCGATGCTTGCTGTGTCGTCTGCACACATCTTTCAATCCAGGCTTCTGCTGTCAGGTCGGAAGGGGGTTTCATTAAAGCCGTGAAAGGCAGCAATCCAAGTGCTTCGGGATCCAAAAACGCCTCGCCTTCCAACTCATACATCCGAATGACGTTATACGTGAACCATCCACCGCCCCGCTCCGGGTGACCATACTCGTAGATGCCGGTGTCGCGCTGGCCCGCAGGCGGACGGAAATACAACACCGTTGAATAGACGTTCTTCTCATGCTCAAGTGCCAGCACACTCGAATACGCCAGCATCCGCAACGGCATCGGTCTATGTCTCGAATCGTCGGTTTGTGCTTCTATATGCAGGATCGCTTTTTCATCCGGCAACTGAATATGAAACGTCATATCGCTATGATGTCTCCGAACCGTGATGTGTTCTGTGTTCAGCGGATCCCCGACTTCAACTGCGTGGGTTTTCAACACTAACGCCGCTAACGCATACGGAAATTTACCGGTAACGTGTTTGAACAGTTCATCAAAGTTTGCCATAACGTTATTATATCGCTTTTCCGAGTGAAAGTCAACCTGTTTTTCGCAGCACGCAGATAGATTGAGACTATGAAGTTGAGGGTCTCCGTTCAGATAGAACGCCTCCAGGAACAGATTGACCTGTTGATTGCGACAGGTGACCGTTCCCCCGCCGCGATGCGGACGCTGGTCTATCTGCATGCTTTGTGCTTCTATATGCAGGATCCAGAGCCATCCAATTCTCCGTGAAATTCCCCAAATTTCATAAAGGTTCTGGAGAGCAGCGACTTAAAAATCCGCGTAATCCGCGATTCAGACAGTTTAACAATCAGGACTTACGCAATTTTGACTATAGCGCGTTCTCTGAGATGGGAATTCGCGCAAAAACACACGTTACTTCCGACACAAACTGGAAAGTTTGATGCTCAAAAAAGCAGACTGCGTAAGTCCTAACAATTGAATGACCCTTTACAAAAGATGCCAAAAATGTTATACTTTTCCTATCACGTTGGCAGACCTAACGAGCGTTGTCGTTTGACAACGTGTCTGCCGCCCACCCGTTAGCGAATAAAAACGTGAGGCGTGATACTCATGGGAACTACGAACCCTAAAACTTTTTGAGGTGATCACAATGAGTGCGCATTTTGTGCAAGTTTTACAAACCATTGTTACCGTCCTCGCTGTTTTTGCGATGATATGGAAATTTCGTAAAGACATTCTCACAGAAGTTGATAAAAAATTTGATGCCTTCAAGTCAGATATTGACAACCGTTTCGAGAGCATTGATAGGCGTTTCGAGAGCATTGATAGGCGTTTTGAGAGTATTGATAAGCGTTTTGAGAGCATTGATAAGCGTTTCGATAAAATTGAAGCAGTGCTTGAAAACATACAACAAAACCATCTCGACCATATCACACAGTTACATGTGAATCCTAATATCGTTCCGTCAACAGGCAACAAGGAAGAAACTCCTAAGAAATACAGATGAAACTGTCTTAAGTGGGGATATCCGAATCAGTCTTTCATATCTTTTTTCAGAGCCGCCCAAGAGGTCGCTAAAGTGCGTCTCACTGCCGTAGGTGCTCCAGGAGCCGTCGGGGCTCCCACTCGCCACTCGCTTTGATAATAGGCAGCCGTCCAGTCTAAATACGCGATGACGATATTCCGCTCCACCCGCGGCACCTCCATTGCCCGCAACCGCGCCGCAAATCCCGCCTCCTTGTAACAGGCGATCCCAATATCGACAAGCGTATTGTTTTCATCAAATAGACGATAGTCGAAGCCGGGGAGGACCTGCCCACTGAAATTAGCATCCGTCATCGGGAACGGGGTCTCCGCAGGACTTTCTATACGTGCGATACCCGCCGCGTTGAAAGTCGCAGTCTCGGTTGTGAGTAGGTAATCCCTGGGGTGATTATACGGCACGGCTACGGTGAGTTTCCAGCCGTGTAAGTCGCTGAGGTTCTCAGTGGGATCCGCATAGATCTCAATAGCGACAGGTCTGTAGATACCCGAACGGCTATTTCTATCTATGTCCACCGCAACGGTTCGGATCATCACGCGGCGCGTCGCTCTGCCGAAACTATCTTGTCGTTTCCAGCCGACAGGACACGGCGGGCCCAATCTGCTTCTTCGATGCGTTACCTCTGTCGGATGTGAGGTGGTGCTGGGCACCGTTTCTACGGGGTGTCCGGCTTCACGGAGGTGCGCGTGTAGATGGGCTTCAGGGACTAAATTGCCCCATGCCCCTAACGCCTTTAGGTGTGTCAAACCTACCAACGGACCCACATCACTTATCGAGTTATCCGAAATATCTAACGTCCTTAAATTCGTCAAGGCTGCCAGCGGTGCCACATCGCTTATCGAATTGGCTTGCAAATATAACTGTGTGAGCCGGGTCAAAGCTGCCAGCGGTGCTACATCGCTTATCGCATTGTCCCACAGTCCTAATGTATGTAGGTTTATCAAGCGTGCCAGCGGTGCCACATCGCTGATCGCATTGGACTGCACATATAACACGACTAAGTGTGTCAAACCTGCCAGCGGACGCACATCACTTATCGAATTGCCCGCCAAATATAACTGTCTTAGGTTCGTCAGCCTTGCCAGGGGTGCGACGTTACGTATCAAATTGTCATTGAGCACTAATTTCCGGAGGTTCGTCAAACTTGCGAGCGGATACACGTTGCTTATGGAATTCGCACTCAGATGTAGGGATCTGAGGTGTGTCAATCTGACCAGCGGGGTCAAGTTGCTGATGGAATTGCCCCACAGTCTTAACGCTGTGAGACCCGTCGCGTCCTCCAGTCCGGTGAGATCCACGATCCCACGCGAAGAACCGTCAAGGAACGCTAAGGTCTTTAGTTTCGCGTGCGGGATCTGCTTTAGTGCCTCTGGGGTGTCGGGTATCGGCAGATTCAACGCCTCACGCACAACTGTGGCTAACGCCGCATCTCGGAACGTGATCGTTTGATCCTGGGCAACAGCCTCGGATTCCCAAATAACAGCGGTAATCATGAGGCTCAACGCCACGGCCATGCTCCTATAAAATATCGAGAAACGCTTCATTCGATCCGTTTGAAAGTGCATCGCAGTCCTCCTGTTCGCATCCACCCTTGGGGTGTTAGCGCCATATCGCCATAAAGGATTAAATACAGCGTATCCTCCGTCACCGTAATCCCTGCGATTGAAGCAATCGAATAGGAATTTTTTGCGGCGGCTTTCCGTCCAAATTGTGCTCCCATTCTGCGTCTTCTTTCGGCATCCGCCTGTTTCTTCGTAGCAACCATCTGTCTGATGGGTTCCGAACCGAACAGGAACTCAAGCATCTTCGGTCCCGTCCGCCGATTGAAACTGATAAATGGGAACGGGTCGTCGCCATACCGCTTGGTCGTGATGGAACATTGTCCCGTGACAGTCGTGCCACGATTGCTGCCGCTGTAGTGATACGAGCCGCGGGCTTCGGAAAATTCGATCGTCAAGTTTTTACGCGTAGATGCGACAAGCGCGGCTTTCGCGTCGAGTATCCGCTGATTAGATTCTTCATCCTCCACCGCAATTGGTGGTAAACGGGTCGCATTTGCTGCTGGTGTCTGTGCGTCTGCCGTTATGTTCGGTAGGTTTTGTGTTTCCGCTCGTTCAGACGCAGTGGGTGCTGTTGTCTGTTCGTTTGGCGTGCCGCTGTGAACCCCCGTCGTAGCGGGAGTCGATGCGTCAATTCTCTGTTGCGGCATGGGTCTTAGCCGCCGCGCAGTGACGCTCCCTTTTTCCACCTCTAAACCGACATACTGCCATTTGCCGACGAGAAGGTCTTTTACGGTTTCTTTAACCCTTTCCGGATTGTGTTTTTGACGCGCCGCATCATACGCCTCAATTAAACGTTCTCGTTCATACTGCGTCTCCGGGGATACCAGCGTCCCACAACTCGTAAACACGACCACCAGAATACCCACGGTTATTAATATTTTCATCGCTGCCCCTCCTTGCTTCACATGCATAGTTTACCAAAATCCGCCAAATCTGTGAAATCCGTCTCAATCCGCGATTCAGACAATTATAATACGCTGGCGAGGTTTCTAACCTCGCTTATCCGCTATTCAATCCGCTTAAAAGCGCACCGCACACCCCCGCTTTGCATCCAGCCGTTAGGACTTAATTGCATCTTGCCGTGCATGGTGAGATATAACCTGTCCTCTGTAACAGAAATACTCACCTCTCTCGCTGCGTCAAGCCCTCGAGCCCCTGACAAACCGAGCGGCTTCCCATCGGAACTTGCTGCGAAGAGGAGTTGTGAAATCTCTGGACCTGCGCGTCTGATAAACCGAATGAAGGGGAAGGGTTCATCGCCGTATCGCACAGTAATGACAGTGAATTGACCCGACACCCCCGTGTTACCGTTTTTGCCGCGGTAACTATACATCCCTTTCTCCTCGAAGAATTCAAGTGTGAGATGCTTCAAGTTAAGCGCGTAAAGGGCGGCTTTGGTCTCCGCAATTTCTTCGCTGATACCGCCTTCCTCGATCTCAAGGTTCAGGAACTGCCACTTCCCGAGGAGTGTGTCGGTTACGTCGGTTTTGAGTTTAAGTTCGTTGTGTTCCTCGCGGAGGTCTTCGTAATTCTTGAGCAGCTGATCGCGTTCTGCTTGCATCTTTTGGTACTCGGCACTCGCACAGCCCGCGAGCATCAGCGCGCAGATACCAAAGATAATCCAAGTTTTCATCGGTGCCTCTCCTTGTGATAGACGTGCGTATGCAGGGTAGCGTTTCCTGCTGTATTATACCAGAGCAACCTATAAATGGCAAATCGTGCGTTGTTCTAATCTTTGCCCTCAAAATTCGAGCGTCAATCCGAAATAAATGATCCGCGGGAGTTGCGGGGCATCAAAGACTTCCCGTTCAATGCCGACCTCCTGACCTTGGACATCAAGGGTTGCCTCTTCAAAAATGAACTGTATCGTATTTTTGCGATTGTATACATTCAGAATGTCAATAAATCCACCCACACGCACTCCCCAGAGTCTCCATTTATAACTCACCCGAAAGTCCAACTTATGATACGGTGCGAGTTCAGTGCTTAATTGTTCATCAGCACTCGCCAAAAGCGGGTTCAATCCACGCGTTACGGGGTCCTGGATAAGAACGATGGAACTGATAGGTGCTTCCGAGGTGCCGCTGAGATACTGCCATTTCGCACCGACCTCAAAGTTCGGTGTGAAGTTATAGTTGGCAACCACACTGACGATGTGTGTGTTATCAAAGAGGTAGGGTTGATACGCAGTATCTGGATTCTCGCGTCGCTCCGCGTGTGTATAAGCATACGAAATCCAACCGAAGAACTTATCTATGATCCGATGCCGTAAGAATACCTCCGCACCCCCGACGTATGCCGTCCCTTGATTGAGGTAGTTCGCGACTTCATCGGGTGTTACCAATTTCTGGGCATCCTTGTAATAGGTAGCAAGTTTCAGTTCAGTCCGCGATGAGAGTTCGTGTTCCAATTCCATGATATAGTGCCGTGTGAGACTTGATGCCAAGGCACGATTGCCATCTTCTGCCAACAGTTGAGAGGGTTGTGGACTCTGTTCATAGTGTCCATACGCGAAGCGGAGATTAGATCCGTTTGGCAGTATAAAACTCACACTGCCGCGTGGTTGAACGGAAACCTGCTCTGTCACATTCAGGTAGTCAACTCGAACACCGAGCGCTACAGACAGAAACGAAAGCGGATCGTAGCGTCCTTGGAAGTACCCTTCGGCACGGTAAAAATCGTGTCCAAATTCGTCGTGTATCTCCTCAACAGTGCGCTCCGTAATCTCATGAGTCCCGTCACTCCGTCTGGACACTGTAACGGAATCTTCATTTTCCTGTGCATATTCAAGGACTTCCGGAAGTTCCGCTGGATCCTCCAACGCACGTGTTTCGTATTCTGGAAACCTACCATCTTCAAAACTGTTGGCGGGGCTAAAGGAGAGGAGGAAACCCGGTTGAAATTGAAATTTCGGTGTGAATTGATAGGATATATCCTCGCGGAGCATATAAACCGGAACGTTAATCTTTATATCGTAGTGACCATAGTCAGCGGAATACACCCATTCCCCATCGGGGTTCCGATAAAACCCCTCCCTGACCGGAGCTTCAAACGCGATCGTGAGGAAATTGGAAGAACGGGTCAACGATAAATGCGACGTGAGACTTTCGGTGAGGTCTGAACGGAGATGGACACCTTGTCCATTGAAACCATTTTTGAAAAGCACAGAAACGAGTCCACCTTCGACTGTTTGAACACCTGTTTCGTCTTCAGTGGTAATTTCGCTGCTCTCTTCGACAATTTTAAAATGATCGGTTGCCGCGAAAGCGTTGAGTGTGAGGTGATGTTTTTCACCGAGCGTCTGGGCGAATTTGAGTTGATAATCCGAGAAATAGGGCAACTGCTGTTTCTGTCCAGTTTGTTCTTCAATGATCGGTCCAGCGATGAGGTCTAAGTAACTCCGCCGACCGGAGGCGGAGATGTATCCCTTCTCACCGATTTTCGCTTCGAGGAGTCCTTCGGAATAGAGGATATTCAGGTTAAATTTCCCATCTAACCCTTCGTCAATGCTGTCACGTGCATGGATGTCAAGCACCGCTTGCGAATCCAGTCCGAATTCGGCACCATATCCACCCGCATAAATGTCAATTGTCTCAATCGTTTCAGAGCTGATCGTCGAAAGTAAACCGCCCCAGTGAAACGGATAACCAAGCGGAGTCCTATCGAGATAATAAAGGTTCGATCCCGGTTCACTCCCACGAATGTAAAGTGCCCCGAAGTAATCGTTTGGGATACCGATACTCGGAAGTGTTGTCAATCCCTTAAGGGCATCGTTGGCGGTCCCCGGAATCCGTAAGAGTTCACTCCCACGGATTTCTGTGCGACTCACCGTCGGTGAAAGGCGTTTCCCCTCTACCACGACTGCTTCAAGTTTAAAAACTGCTCCGAGGTGTATTTTGACTTCAGTGGTATCGCCGCTACTGATGTTCACCGACACTTTTGTGGGTGCTGCTTCTACGGGGTGTGTTACAACAAAGGTATAGGTGCCTGCGGGCAGTTCTGTGAATCGGAAGACCCCGTTTTCATCGGTTTTTTGGTGTTGGTCGGTTTCGAGAATATGAACATCAGCGTCTACGAGGGATTTCCCTGTGCTTCGCTGATAAACGGTTCCTTGAATATCGCCTGTTTCGGCTATAACAGAGAGTGGCATGGTGATGAACGCAAATAGAACTATGATGAATTGTGGTTTCATGTTACAATTCAACGTTCAATTGGGTGCTTGGGTTTACCTAAGATATACCATTACTGATTGAAAATGCTTCAATAAACGAATTCTTTTGTAGCATAGGCTGTTGGTCTCCTGTGCAGTCTTGTGGGTCTTTGAGACGATCTGTCAATGCCATATAGTCTTTTGAAAATGGTATCACTTTCTCACCAAGACGCAAAAAAAGCCAAGCATAGGGACCTCCATACGCTTGGCTTCTCTGTGTTTCGATATTTGTAGGACTTACGCAAAATGACCAAATTTCACGGGATTCGGTGCGGTTAGAAACCGCACCTACCGGGGGGTGCGTAAGTCCTAATTTGTCCAAATGTTATTCCTGATGCAACGTAACCGACCGACGCGGTGGGCTGAATTCCTGCTCTGACAACGGCACTGCCATATTCCGATACACCTGAACCCGATAGGATCCAAAGTCCGGCACAAACATCAGCCCATCATCGCTCACGGCGACCGATTTCGGTTGGCGCAGGTATTTCTGCGGTTCCAGGTCCGCCATATCGCGCATCCGATTTGGACTGGCGTTCGTCATCATATACGCCTGTGACACTTTTGACAAGGTAGCATCACCGAGGAATTTCTGCACATACCGCCCTTCAGCGTTGAAGAGTTGGATACGGTCATTTCCTCGGTCAGCGACATAGATATCACCGTATACGTCAACGTCAATCCCGGCGGGACGGTTGAGTTCACCGTTACCGCTGCCGGATTTACCGAATTCAAAGAGAAACTCCCCCTCGGCGTTGAACTTTTGAACCCTGTCGTTTCGCCAATCCGAAACGTAGACATCACCGAGTTCGTCTACAGCGACACCCCACGGCATATTGAATTCACCTTCACCGTCGCCGTAACGCCCCCACCCTAAGAGGAGTTTACCGTCTTTCGTGAACTTCTGCACCCGATGGCTCAGACTGTCAGCGACATAGAGATTCCCCTCTGGGTCAAAGTCCATACCCGCAGGACCGTTGAGTTGCCCCGACTCTGTGCCGTGTTCACCCCATGTACCGATGTGTTCACCTTCACTGTTAAAGGCGACAATCCGGTGCAGGTATTCATCGGACACATAGAGGTTTTCTTCGCTGTCCGGGGTAATCGTCACGGGCCACGTGAATTGACCCTCACCCTGTCCATAACCGCCCATCGTGCCGAGGTCTTCGTCCTCAACGGTATATTTCCGAATCATCGCAGTGCCATCACTACGACACATGATATACAAACGTCCCGCTTTTCCGATTGCAATATCGACCGGAAAATTGGTCGTTCGCCGCATGCTCAGCGTCTTGTGAAATGGATACCCGGCACGCAGCAAGCCGTAAGGTCTGCCCATAGTTACCTCCTATAGCAAGTTTCAGTTTGCAAGCTACACCGAAAAGGGATGAATCTGTTCAAAATTGCCACCGACGATGTGCGTCGGGTCTACACCCATCCACTGCTCTAAGAGCGTTCCGTATATGCCTCGGAAGTCGATGGTATGTTCAAGGTCTTCGCCGTGTACCCAACGAGCCGGAGCCAGAGACGGATATTCTGAGTAGAGTCCACCCTTCACCCGATCCCCGATGATGAACGCACCGCCACCCGTGCCGTGGTCGGTGCCACTGGCGTTGTCTCGGATACGTCTGCCGAATTCCGTAAAGACGTACATGACGATCTCTTCGGAGGCGTTCTGCGCCCGTAGATCCGTGAAGAACGCTTGGATGGCTTCCGTGAGTTCTGTCAGCAGTCGAGGGTGCGTCGGGACCTCGTTGGCGTGGTTGTCATAACCGCCGTGCTGCGTGTAGAAAACGCGTGTGCCGAGATCGGCGAGGTGAACCCGTGCGACATCCCGCAGGCTCTTTGCAATCGAGCTTTGTGGATATTCCACTTCGGACGTATACATCGCTGGTGCCTTTTTGAGCTCATCAGCACCTTTAATCACATCTAACCCGGTTTGGCTGAGGTAGTCCATCACAATACCGGTGCCAACCGTGCTGCTATACATCCCTTTGAATATCTCAAGTGCCTGCGTCCGTTGACTTTCATCGCCAATGCTGGTCATCAATCCGTAGTTATCCAAATCACCGACAGAGGTGACGGGGATACCGGAGAGGGCACAGGCGCGCGGAAGTCCTTGTCCGAAACTGACACCTGTTAAGACGTTATGGCTCTGTGGATCGAGTTCACGGACGAGTCTACCGACCCACCCTTCATCACCAATTTTCAGCGGTTCGCAGGTATGCCAGATATCCATCGCTCGGAAATGTGAGCGGTTGGAATCCGGATAGCCGATTCCCTGCACAACAGCGACATCACCAGCATCGAACATCGCTTTCAGCGGTCCAGCCTGCGGATGCCAGCCCAACTTGTCATCTACCTCTGACGGTAAAACATTTTCCGATTTGATGCCGACAACCGGACGGGAATCGTGATAAATCCCGCTTGTGTACGGAATGAGTGTATTCATGAAGTCGTTGCCGCCGCTGAGTTGGACAACGACAAGGACTGGGACTTTCTTAGTTGTACTCATGTCAATCTCTCCTAACAAAAAGTTAACCAAGTTGATACTCTCTTGAAGCCACGATTAACTGGAGCATACTCACAACTCGCGCTTGATTCTCCTCCGCAGCGTCATCGTCGCCAAGGTTGAGTTCACCGTTCGCTTCCGCAAATTGCGTGAGATACTCGCGAGTGGTGTCCCCTATCGTCAGAGGTCCAGTGAGTTCAAGGCATTCGTCCACAAATGCTTCCGGCGAGAGTGAACCCCCGTTGTTTTTCAGACGTGTGAGGATGTCCTGAATTCCGGGTTTCGATGCGTCGCTAACTTCACGAACAGCGAAGTTGACGCGAGCGGTGAGCAGACCCCCATCGATCCACTCTTTACCGGTATGCCACCCTTCTACGGTGGGCGGATCCATGAGTTTCTGTCCCATTAATTGCGTCGCACTGGCATACTGCCCTATGCCGGGTTGCGGACCTTGGAAGGTGCCTACCAGTTTCACAATCCCTGTGACGAGTTCCGTCGGGCTTTTCACCTTCTTGAATTGGGCTTCTTTGAAGAAATCGGAATTGAAAAGGACGCTGAGGACGTGGGATATATTCCCGTCGGATGCCATGAATGCGTCCGAGAGTGTCTCGATCGCTTCCGGATCTTGCGGGGGCGTTACGTTCCACGACGGCACTTGTGGTTCGTCTGCGACAAAGAAGTTGTAGAGGTGTCTGGAGATAAATCTGGCACACGCCGGTTGTTCGACGATGATGTCGATGATGTCTTCACCGTTGAGATTTCCAGTATGCCCCAAAAAGGTTTTCTCGCAGTCGTCGTGTTCCGCTTCATCGAACAAAAAGGGCGGCGAGTAGTAACCATGCGGATACAGCGGGATCGGCTGTCCGAATGTCCACCCTGTGAAAGCGAGCGCGCAGCTCTTTATGTCATCTTCACTGTAATTGCCCACCCCTAATGAGAAGAGTTCGAGGAGCTCCCTCCCGTAGTTCTCGTTGGGTTCGCCCTTACGATTTTCGTTATTGTCGAGCCAAAAGATCATCGCCGGATCTTTGGAGAGTTCGAGTAGGATGTCCCGCATCTGTCCCATACCGACGCGTCGCAGCATATCAATCTGATCCGAAGACGCGAGGATGTGCTGATTCTTGCCTAATCCCGTTGCAAAAACATGGTGCCAGAAGAGTGCCATCTTCTCTTGAAGTGGACACCTACTGTTCAGCATCCGGTAGATCCAGATACCGACATAAGCACCTTCACCGCCGAAGTAGCGTTCTAAAATGTCTTCATCAATGGGGGTCCCGCGTTCAGGATGGACGAGAGCGTCAACGACGTTCTCGTATCCCTTTTCCACGTAGGCTTCCAGCTCGGTGCGGGTTGTTCCAAACCCTGCGCGGCGCATGAGGTGCGCCATTAACGCAACATCGTTCGTTGACATGTTCACCTCCGATACGTTCTGCGTGAGGCGAGCCCTCACGTTAGTAACTTTCGATGGAATACCGTTCTGATGTTCGGTTCTGTGCAAGCCTATAGAGGCTTGCAGGACAATGGATTCCAGAAACCGCTATAAGATTGCCTATATCTTACAATTAAAGTTAAAAAAAAGTCAAGTTTTTTGTTTTCCTTAACCACACGGATTTGTCTCTTCTGTAGAAGGGATCTCGGAGTCTCAACGCCTAACTGAGAACCGAAAAACGAGACCTGATGACTAATTTTTACATTTTTTTCAGATTATGCACACTTCGTATTCTAAAAATGTGTCTTTAATAATAAAAGGGACTCTTTTTTGAACGCTCTTAGGTCGAACACACGTTTTTTAGACGAAAAAGGAGAAAAAAATGATACACCGACACATTCTGACATGCCTTTTTATGCTCACTATAATTCCGCTGACTGCCAAAGCATTCCCACCCGCTTCCCCCGCAGGCGGAAACTACTTAGTCCTTGATGGGGTGGACGACTACGCCGTTTTGGATTTTAAAACCCATGGGGTCTTCTTACCGAAAGGCACAGAAGAGTTCACCGTTGAAGCGTGGATCTATCCGACTACACCGCCTGCCGGGGATGTATATGCCATGATTCTCAGCCAACAGGTGGAGATGCGCGTCGCCAGCGATAATGGGGAATGGGAAGAAATAAAGAAAGGTATCGATTGGCAAACAGGTGATTTATTCCTAATAATTCGAGGGCATATTCTGGTTAAAGGGAGTCCCGCTACAAAAGGAACCGTAATAGCACTTTCTCCGAACCAGTGGCATCACATCGCATATCAGTCAGATGGGAGACAGGAAGCAACCATCATTAACGATTTCGCAAAGATACGGAAATGGCCGAGAGGATGGCCGCTCGCACACGATCTGGCACACTTTGAGCATCCGAAGGATTTTACACTCGGAGGATTTGGGAAGAAAATTAAGTTGCCTCACGGCGATCACTTTCGGGGACCCTTTGCGGGGTATATTGATGAGGTCCGTATCTCAACAGTGGCTCGCTACGATGTCAGCAAAGACGGGTTCACGCCGCGTAATAAATTCAAAAAAGACCGTGAGACACTCGCCTTGTGGCATTTTGATGAACCCGGTGGAAGACGGATATTCTCGGACGCATCGGGCAATTCACACCATCTGGTCGGTGAAGGTGGCGCGAGTACCGGCATCCCGCTCGCCGTCGAACCCTACGGAAAACTCACCACCACATGGGGACGACTGAAGCAATGAAATCTCTAAAAAAACGTATTGTTATTGGTGTTGCTGTTTTCATGTTCTCGCTTATACAAATAGAATCCTTTGGGGGTCAGGAGTGGGAAGTGATAACGCAGCTTCCCACGAAGAGATGGGAATTCTCTACCGCAGTCGTAGAAGATAAGATTTATCTCATCGGTGGCAGTCTCTTTGAAAACCATGCGGGTCCGTTTGGACTTTCAACTGTGGAGGTCTATGACACGCAGACCAACACCTGGCAGAGAGGCGCAGATATGCCAACGCCACGCACGAATGCAAAAGCGGCTGTCGTCAATGGCATGATCTATGTCTTTGGCGGATATAATTCAAAAGACAAATTCCTTCAGAATTGGAAAATGGCGGATCACGTAGAGGCATACGATCCACGCACAGATACATGGACCCAGGAAAAGAAGATGCCGATTTCTCGCTTCTACTTCGGTCTGGGGGTGGTTGCTGGAAAAATCTATCTCATTGGGGGAACAACAGGTCTGGGCGAGGGACAGGAACAACGGATAGCCCGCGTTGACATCTATGATCCTGCCACGGATACATGGGCGAAGGGTCCCAAAATGCCGACCCGGCGCGATCCTGGGGGTGTGGCGGTTGTCAGCGATCGTATTTATGTCATTGGCGGAGAAGGATGGCCGCTCCCGCAAGAGTGGGGGGCAGGTGAGTTTCTGGGGAGTATTGAGGAATATGACCCGATAAACCGTCAATGGCGAAAAAAGAAAGATCTGTTAGAAGTCAAAAATTGGTTCTCAAGTGTTGTTGTTGGGGATGACATCTGTCTGATTGGAGGTTACACACGCGAAGGCGGCTTTCGGGAAGTCGCAACTGTGAATGTATATTATCCACGGACGGAGACGTGGCGGGAACTTTCAGCATTGCCAAATCCGCTTGGTCCCTTTGATGCAGCGACCGTCAACGGAAAGATTTATGTCTTCGGAAGTCTCGGGGCAGGTGCGCGATTTTCTACAGATGTTCTCGTCTACGATGCCGGATTTCGTGCCGTCGAAGCAACAGGTAAAATGCTGACACGCTGGAGTGAACTCAAAGCCAAACCACAGAGACAACTTCAGACAGACTGACTGCCAACCGGTGATTGCCGATAGTTAACTACTAATCGCTGTTCCTGTAGAAAGGAATTCCGATTCCCGACTCTTAACTGAGAACCGAGAACCGATAACTGATAACTAATTTTTACATTATTCTCAGATTATGCACACTTTCTACCCTAAAAATGTGTCTTTAATAGGACTTACGCATGCTGCTCTTTTGTAGCATAACCTGTTAGGTTGTGTCCCCGAACCGTGTGCGTTTTGTGTCGGTTCGCATTCTCATATCGCGTGCTATCGTCAAAATTGCGTCCGTCCTGTATAGAATAACTTGTGATAGGAATGTGGAGACAACCAAATCGGTTCGCCTACCGTGGAGGATCCTGATGGTGGAAAACGATGTTCAACTGATTCGTAGAATTTTGTCGGGCGATGACGCGGCATTTAGCATCTTGGTCCAAAAGTACCAAAAGAGTGTCCATGCCCTGGTGTGGCGGAAAGTTAACGATTTTCACTACGCCGAGGAAATTACGCAAGATACCTTCCTCCAAGCCTACAAAAAACTCTCGACCCTCAAAAACCCGAACCAATTTGCTGGGTGGCTCTATGTCATTGCGAATCGACGCTGTATTAATTGGCTCCAACGCCACAAACCCGCGATGCAATCGCTGGAGGACACGCCTATGGAAGAGATAGAGGAATCCGCTTATAACCAGTATGCCGCGGAACAGCGCGACACTGAAGGTGCCAAGTATCGCCAGGAAATCGCCCAAAGACTCCTGTCCAAACTGCCCGAAAGTGAACGCACCGTCATGACGCTCTACTACCTCGGTGAAATGACAGCCAAGGAAATTAGCAAATTCTTAGGGGTCTCGGTAAACACCATTACCAGTCGATTGCGGCGGGCGCGAGAACGTTTGCAAAAGGACCAAGAACGCTTGGTTCAGGAAGTGCTCGGCGGCGTGCAGTTATCCAGCAACCTCACCGAGAACGTCATGCGGCAAATCGCCGATGTGAAGCCGACACCCCCTCCAGTGGCGAAACCTCTGTTCCCGTGGAGTGCTTTTGGGATCGCGACCCTTCTGGTCGCCTTGCTGTTAGGCGCGACCGGTCAATACCTCGTCCGCTTTCAAAGACCCTATAGTTTCGAGGCAGTCTCCGAACCCACCGTTGAAATTATTGACACTTTTATCCTTCTCGATGTCGATTCAAAACCCGATGTCCGGAACCAGGTCGGACGTGCAACTTCCGCTGATAAAAACCTCGGGGCAGGACGCCAGGCTTCTGAGACACCGGTGGTATCCGATACACAGGGAAATTCTCTCAGATTTTCTACAGCGCAGTGGACGCAAAAAGCGGACATGCCAACAGTCCGGTCTGACTTTTCTACCTGTGTTGTGGATGGAAAGATATTCGTGATAGGGGGCAGTCTACGGCTCAAAATGGACGAATACGGGGACCAGTCGCTTTCAACCGTAGAAATGTACGATCCTAAAACCGATACATGGGAAGGAAAGGCGAATATGCCGACAGTTCGGTCTAACGTATCGGTCTCAGTTGTAGATGGCAGAATCTACGCCATTGGTGGATCAAAATTAAAGAAGTATCAGGTGCCTCGCGGTTTCGGAATCGAGAGTGAAGAACTCCCAACCGTAGAAATGTATGATCCAGCGACGGACACATGGACCCAGAAAACGGACATGCCGACACCACGGAAGACCAAGACCTGCGTTGTGGACAGCAAAATCTATGCCGTTGGTGGCTGGTCAACTGCTACTGAACAGTCGAAGTTAGAAACTGTGGAAGTCTATGATCCAGCGACAGACACATGGGCAAAAGCCCAAAGTATGAACCATGCGCGTTGTTCTGCAGCGATTAGTGTTGTGAACGGAGAAATCTACGCTATAGGTGGGATAGGGTGGCCCCCGAATCGGGACCCGTCAGGTCAGTATCTTTCATCTCGATATCTTTCCAATGTTGAAGTGTTCAATCCCAAGACGAATCAATGGCAGGAAAGAACAGAGATGTCTGTTCCGAAAGCCGCTCACTCGACGAGCGTCATTGATGGTAAAATCTATGTCATGGGCGGGTACTTGCAGGAAGGTAGGAAATCTAAGATCCTCTCAGCGATTGAGGTCTACGATCCCGCAACCGATCGTTGGACCCAAGAGTCGGACATGCTGATTGGAAAATCGGGACATGCCACTGAGGTGGTGGATGGCCAAATCTATATTTTTGGAGGAGGGCCGCCTACGAGTGTCCAAGTTTACGATCCAAAAACGGTTTCTGGGCGTGTCAATTCAATCCGAAAGTTGTGAAAACAGGTGCGAACGGCTTAAAAACGCGATGGTTGGATTCCCATGACAGTTTTTTTTCACTCACAGTCCCACTGATGCACACCCCGTAGGTGCGGTTTAGGGATGAAGTTTCAGAAAATATTTTGGTAATTTGATATTTTCCCCAGGCCCGGTAGGTGCGGTTTCCTAACCGCACCGGACTTCGCCAATAAATTACCGAATTAATAAATTAATCTTCATTAACCGCCCCCGTTTTATCCCCACTTTTTTATTTTTTTCAGATTATGCACCCTTTTCGTCCCTAAAATGTGTCTTTAATTGTGGGGGAGTATGATTACAACGACCTTGCAGATATAGGGACATGTTTGAATCAACAAAAATTTGAGTGACTAAAAAGAAGCTTCAGACTATAATATCTTTAAAACCCATTTCATGACCGGGTCTGTTCGCGTATCATGGAGGATCCTGATGGTAGCAGATGATGTTCAACTGATTCGCAGAATTTTATCGGGCGACGATGACGCATTTGGTGTCTTGATCGAAAAATACCGAAAGGGGGTCCATGCCCTCGTCTGGCGGAAGATTGGCGATTTTCACTACGCTGAGGAAATTACGCAAGACGTTTTTCTTCAGGTATACAACAAGCTTTCAACGCTCAAAAATCCCAATCAATTTTCCGGATGGCTCTATGTCATTGTGGATCGGTTCTGCATTAATTGGCTCCAAAGACATAAATCTACGGTACAATCACTGGAAGCGACGAGCATAAAAGAGATAGAGGAATTCTCGTATGCTTGTTATGTATCCGAGCAACGCGAGACAGAATCGCTTGAGCATCGGTATGCAATCGTCAGGAAGTTGCTGAAGAAGTTACCCGAGAGTGAACGCACAGTGGTGACGCTCTACTATCTCGGCGATATGACAACAAAGGAGATTGGCAAATTCCTCGGTGTATCCGTGAACACGATTAAGAGTCGGCTGCGTCGGGCGCGGAAACGCTTATTGGATAACCAGGAACTCTTAGTTCAAAAGGTGCTCGGCGGTGTCCATTTATCAGAAAACCTAACAAGCCATATCATGCGACAGATCGCCGACATGAAGCCGATACCACCCCCGGCTGCGAAACCTCTGTTTCCATGGATGGCTTTCGGCACTGCTACCCTTCTAATCGTCTTGCTGTTAGGCGCGAGTCAACCCTACCTCACCAGTTTTCAACAACCCTATAGCTTCGAGGCAGAATCCGAGCCGACCATCGAAATCATTGATGTGCCTTTCACGCTTGATAGTGATTCAAAACCGAGTATCCGGAATCAGATCGGAAGTGCTGTATCCCCCGGTAAAAGCAACAGGACCGGTTTACAGACTGCTGAAGCCCATTTGGCGACCGCTACGGAAACGGATATACCCGCTAAATTCCCTACAGCACAATGGACACAGGCACGGGGTCCCCAAGGAACCCCAATCTTTGACACCTTTGCTGCAGCTGACGGCACCCTCTACATTGACACACAAACAGGTATCTACAAATTGACAGCGGATGCGTCTGCTTGGACGCGCCTCAACGCGGATTTCCCAACCCCTGGGGGGTATATGTCTATGACGGAGCATGACGACACCCTCTATGTCGTTTCTGCTAATAAAATCTTCGCTTCGAGTGATGACGGCGAGACATGGGACCCCTTCTGTCCTCGACCAGACGGGGAGCGTCCTGTTGGGCTGATCGTAACCGATGCACCGCAAATCACGCCTTCACGAACAGGCATGGCAATGTATCTGGCGTTTCGAGATGAAGGTATTTTCCGATCTACGGATGCTGGCACACGATGGGACCCGTTTAACGAAGGGTTATCAGGTAGACGCATTCGCGCAGTGGTGGAAATTGGAAGTGCCGTATTTGCTGGCACGAACGAGGGACTCTACCGTCTCGGCACAGATCGGTGGGAACAGGTGCCCGTGGAAACCTTCAAAACGACCCGATCCTTTGAAACTGAGCCGTTCGCTGACACAGACAGCGGATTCTACCGCCTCAACGCAGAACGGTGGGAGCAGGTGCCGGTGCAATTCTCCAATGCTGTCCATTTCCTGAAGGTCTTTGAAAACGATCTCTATGTTGGCATCGGTGCGGATATGTCTATGTGGCACTCGCCTGAAACGAGAAGAGGGATAATCGTAAATCCAAAAGCACTCATAGGGGCGATTTTCCACTCAGCCGACCTGGGTAAATCGTGGACGGAGATAACGCCTAAAAATGAGCCTCTCTTTTTTACGGCAAGCACGGAGGTGGAGTTTTGGGGTGCTGGCGAGACGCTCATCGTAAACGGTTCCGAGCAATTTCGGTCAACGGATGCCGGGAAAACTTGGACAAAACTTGATGTTAATACACGCGCCTTAACGGGTCTTAATTCGCGACATATAGGTGGAAACGGAAGAACCTTTTATGCGGTTGGAACGAGGGGGATTTATCGGACAATTGATGCCGGTGAATCGTGGCACCCGTTTATGGATGGGATCATAGGGACGAGGATAGGAAGTTTGGTAACATTCAACAACCGACTCTATGCGTATACCTACCGTGATATTGCCCAATCAACCGATGCGGGTGAATCGTGGGAAAGCGTTCTGACGGATTCCAAATCAGCAGCGGAAGAGCGGTCTCCCGTTGATTTCTCTTCTAATTCAAACTTGGTGATTGCTGAAGGCGAACTTTATGCGATTGCATCTGAAAAAGAGAATTTGCGGATTTACCGCTTGTCTACGGATACCAATGTCTTCGCGCCAGTTCAAGGAATACCCGCTTTTCATGCGGAGATGCTGTCTGATGAATTGTGGAAGTCGATTACGGAAGCGAAATATATCTCTCTCTATAATCGCAGGGAAATGGATGCTCGATTGATAACTGCATTACGTAGTGAGGCAATCCGTGCGACAACGGGTGGATTTGCAATCAGTGATGGAACGTTCTACGTAGAATACCAGCGAGTGCTTTTCAAATGGAAAACCGGCGATTCATATTGGACGAATACCGGATTAATAGACCTGACCGAAAAGTCGTGGAGAGGTATACCTTGGAGAAAAGGATTCAGATTGGCAGCTGCGGGAGAGACCGTCTACGTCGGAAAACGAAATGGCACACTGTTTCAATCCCTTGATGAGGGAGACAGTTGGAGAGATATTACACCGAACCTGCCACTCTACTTTACCCAGTTCAAAGAGATCGTCTTTGTCGGATCAACGGTTTACGTCGCAACGGATGAAGGTGTCTTGACGTCACAGAACGGTCAACACTGGCGTGTGCTCACCGATAGAATGGGGACGCGTCCTGTTATCGATAGATTCGCTGTCAATCATACCGACGTTTATGGTGCCGGCACTGCAGGGGTCTATCGCTTAGATGCGCATAGCAAGTGGGAACAGGTTTCTCCAAGCGTTCTCCGTAGAATTGACGCGCTGGTCGTCGGGAATAATAGACTTTACATTGATCTCCAGCAAGGTGGGATGTCTCATATCCCGCTTGAAAAACTACGATAGGTTCAGTTTCCAAACCCCATCAAATATCTCCGTCCCCTATCAAAACCGCCTCACTTCTTCTTTCTCACCCGATGCGCCACGCATCACCCTCTTCTGTAGGAAGTATCTCCGAATCCTGGGGAAACACTTTATTTTTTATATTTTTTCAAATTGTGCAAGTTTTCATTCCAAAATTGTGTCTTAAGTAATTGAAGGGGATCGTGTTCCACATTTGTAAATTGTCACCGGATACCAATCAATTCAATGGAGACACTTTAATGTTAATAACCCTAATTCAGAAAGAGATAATGCATCATATCCTGAGTGCCCGGTTTGTCGCGCTCTTGCTGATGTGTGTCCTGCTCATCCCGCTCAACTTGCATATCAATTACCACCATTATCTCAAACGCCAAATCGACTATCAAGAACAAGAAATTCTCAAAGACGAAAACGCTCCCGAAGACGAGAGCAGTGAAGAACCGACAGGTATGCGTTTTAAATTTACGACAAAGACGACAGATACAAATTTTGAAGTTTCCAAGCTACTTCTTAAACCGACCCCTTTAAGTGTGTTTGCGACGGGTTTAGAATCGGCGCTGCCGAGTTATCTGGGGATGACACGCAACGGAATAACGCGCGGAGAAGCGGCACTCTCTACCGCGCCAATAGCGTTTCTTTTGGGACATCTCGACTTTGTGTTTGTCGTCAGCACTGTCTTTAGTCTGCTTGCACTCCTGTTTACATTTGATGCAGTCGCAGGCGAAAGAGAAGCAGGAACTCTTCGGATAACGCTCGCCAACGCCCTACCACGCGATATCTTTTTGTGGAGCAAACTCATCGGCGGATACCTCGTCTTCATCCTTCCGTTCTTAATCTCGTTGATCATCGGTTTACTCGTGTTGGTCTCGCAGGGGTTCCCGTTGGCTGAATCGGATATCTTTCCGCGCGTCCTTTGTCTTGTCCTCGCCTCATTGCTCTACATCGCTGTCTTTTTTGCGATAGGGGCGATGATCTCGATTTATTTCGACAGTTCCAAGACGGCACTCATCGTCGCCTTTACCATCTGGGTGTTCGTTGTTCTCATCTTACCGCGTGTGGGGTTTCTTGCAGCACAAATCGTCGCGCCGACTTCAACAGCGGAGAGCGTCTACAGGGAAAAAACAGCGAGGCGGTCAGAATTGCGGGCAGGCCTTGAAGCCGAAAGAAGTAAAATGATGTCTGAAGTGTTCTCTGAAATGATGCGGGAATCTAACACCATGCAGGAATCGAAATCTACTGTCATTGGAATCGACTCGAAACACTTCGATAAAGTGAATGAGAAGATGATCCCTCTTGAAGAAGAGGCTCGGTTAAAATACCGGGACCTCGCGGCGCGCCTCGATAGACGTTATCAGCGCGAGAGAAAACACCAAGATACAATCGGCGTCAACTTTTCCCGAATCACGCCTACGGCTTCCTTCATTTTTCTCGCAACGGATGCCACGCAAACCGGTCAGGCGAAAAAAAATACCTACTTTCAAACAGGCACTCGCTACTACGAAACGCTGGATGCGGAAATATTCAGCAAAATGTCGGAAGACCCAGGGGCGCATGTCCATAAAGAAGAAATCCCCGACCCGATGCCACCCCCGTCGCTCGCGGAACCGACCTTGGCAGAGACGCTCCAACACGCCGCCTTGGATGTGCTACTGCTCTGTTTTTTCGCAATCGTGCTAACAACCGTGGCGTTTCTGAAATTCTTCCGCATGGATATTTAAACGGAAAACGTTTATGTTAGTAGATGTGCCGGTTTTCGCAAATATAAGAGGACAAAAATGAGACATCTGTTTTTCCAACTTCTGTTATTTGTTCTGATACTTATCACGGCAAGATACACTACAGCAGATCTCATTAAAGGGCTTGTTGTTTACTTCACGTTCGACAACGTCAAGGACAAGCGAATCCTTGATGAATCTGGAAACGGTCTGGATGCCGAAGTGATTGAAAATACTAAATTCGTTAAGGGTAAATACGGGAATGCAATCCGTATCACCAGTGAAACAGAAGATTGTGTGAATATTCCGTCCGCAGATCCTTTAGAGATCGATGAAGAGATTACGATGATGGCGTGGGTGTATCACGAGGATTGGAAGGGAGGTTCTTCACAGTGGTTTGATAAAGGGAGTCGTGGCAGAATCCCTCATAGTGTATACGGTATGGCAGTTTTTCATGAGAAGGATCTTGGGGGTGGGGGATGGTTCAAGGATAGCTCCGGTATTGGCATGGTATTGGGAACGGGTGAAGTTCAGCAACTCCAGATGGTTGAAAATACAATGAAGGATGAAAAGTGGCATCACATTGTGGGGATTGCGGGGGATAATGGCGTGAAAATCTATCTTGACGGAGAATCTATACTCCAAGTTGTAAACGAAAACGTCAACTTCAAGGGCATAAATGAAGAGGATTTGCGGATTGGCTGTGTGAAGAATAAGCCACAGTTCACCTTTGAAGGTGGTTCCATTGATGAAGTCGCGATATGGTCTCGTACACTCAGTGAGGATGAGGTCAGAGCCGCGATGCGAGGTCCCCTGCTCTCGGTTTCCCCGAAGGGTAAGGTCGCTACGACGTGGGGCAATATTAAGCGGAAGACGTTTTATGGTAAATCTGAAAAATAAACAGATTAAAATCTTAGTTTTTTCAGATTATGCAAGTTTTTCTTCTAAAATTGTGTCTTAAGTAATTGAAGTGTATCATATCCGATTTGGAAATGGAGACCCTTTAATGTTAATAACCTTGATTCAAAAAGAGATGATGCATCATATTCTAAGCGTCCGGTTTGTCGCGCTCCTTTTGATGTGTGTGTTGCTCATACCGCTCACGCTTTCTATCAATTATCGACACTATCGGCAGAATCAGGTAGACCATCAGGAGGCGGTCAAACGCGCGAGGGCTGAAGCGAAAGAGGATCCACCAAATGCCCAGGATCCAGATAAGGAGGTTTCCAAACTTTATCTTAACCCAACACCGTTAAGCGTCTTCGCGAATGGGTTGGAGGAGGCACTCCCTACATATCTTGGAATGACCCGTAATGGCGTCCGACGCGGTTCAACAACACTCGCGGAAGCACCCCTCTCTTATGCTTTAGGACATCTTGACTTTCTCTTTGTCGTCAGCACTGTCTTCAGTCTGCTCGCGTTACTGTTTACCTTTGATGCCGTTGCCGGGGAAAGGGAAGCCGGGACGCTGCGAATTACTTTGGCAAATGCATTACCGCGTGACCTCTTTCTGTGGAGCAAATTAATCGGTGGATACGTCGTCTTTGTCATCCCGTTCTTAGTCGCATTTCTATTCGGTTTACTCGTGCTTGTCTGGCAAGGGTTCCCCTTGGGTGAGTCTGATATTTTTCCACGAGTGCTCAGCCTAACTGGAGCCTCAATGCTCTATATTGCGGTGTTTTTTTCGATAGGGACGGTGATCTCCACCTATCTGGACGATTCCAAAACAGCGCTCATCGTCGCTTTTACGGTCTGGGTATTCGCTGTGTTGATTGCACCACGCGCTGGTTTTGTTACCGCGAAACTCGTCTCACCCACTCGAACAGTCCAGAGCGTTTATATGGAGAAGACTGCTGTTCGCAACAATCTCAAGGTAGAGAAGGATGAGAAAATTACAAAAAAAATTATCGACGCCACAGGAGGCCGCCTTGTGGTAAGACCGGATGGCGAGGATAATTTGCAAGAACTCCGCGAACCTATTGAGACCGAATATCGACTGAAATTCGAGGATCAAGCGAACAAGATTGATAGAGCATATCAACGCGAAAAAGCGAGGCAAGAGTCCGTCGGCGAGACACTTTCTCGAATCACACCGACATCTTCCTTAACGTTTCTCGTCATGAACTTAACGCAGACAGGAAAGTTAAGAAGGGATACCTACTTCCAAACCGGTGAATCCTATTATGCACAACTCAATACAAACTATTTTACGCATATTTCAGATGATCCCTTTGCACAAATGATGCAAATGGTATCTCGTATGAATCCATCTCAGTCAAGTGACGAAAAAATTGATCCACCGCCAAATTTGGTCGTAACTCCTTTAGGCGAAACACTGCGGCGGTCTGTAGTGGATATTTTGCTGCTCTGCTTCTTTGCGGTAGCATTAATAACCGTAGCATTTTTGAAATTTTTCCGAACAGATATTTGAGCGGAAAACGTCAAGCGTAATGTGCAAAAAACTACTGCTTTGTCAACTTTCAAATGAAGGGTAAATCCCGTTCGTAGTGAGGCGATTCATCGCCTCTCCCATAGCGCATTGTCCCGTAAGTCCACACGCGACTTGCGCTATTACGCCACTACGAACCGCCTCTCAGTTTAGATGTGCCAGACTACTACGCTATTCATTATCATGGAGAGTTCTAATGGAAAAAGATGATGTTCAACTCATACGCAGCGTTTTGTCGGGCAACGACGCCGCATTCAGCATCTTGGTTCAGAAATACCAAAAAAGCGTTCATGCCTTGGTATGGCGGAAGATTGGTGATTTCCACTATGCCGAAGAGATTACACAAGACACCTTCCTCCGAGCATACAAGAAACTCTCGACGCTCAAGAATCATAATCAGTTTGCTGGCTGGCTCTACGTTATTGCCAGCCGGCTTTGCCTGAATTGGATACGGAAGAAGAAACCCACGATGCAATCGCTGGAGGGAACATCCACGGAAGAAATAGAAAAATTCTCCTATATCCGTTATGTATCCGAGCAACGCGAGGCAGAAGCCACTGACCAACGTGGTGAAATCGTCGAAAAACTGCTCGCCAGATTGCCTGAGAGTGAACGCACGGTGGTCACGCTCTACTATCTCGGCGAAATGACATCAAAGGAAATTGGTAAATTCCTGGGTGTGTCTGTGAAGACGGTTCATAGTCGATTGCACCGAGCCCGAAAACGTTTGCAAGAGAAAGATGAACTCTTGGTTCAAGAGGTCCTGGGGGGTGTCCAATTACCCACCCGTCTCATTGAGAATATCATGCAGCAGGTCGCTGACCTGAAACCGACACCGCCTCCTGCTGGAAAGCCGCTACTCCCGTGGGCGGCTTTTGGCACGAGTGTCATCGTGGTGCTGTTGCTGCTGGGTGTAAGCAATCAATACATTGCCCGTTTTCAAAAGCCCTACAGTTTTGAGGCACAATCTGAATCCACGATTGAGATTATCGACGCGCTGATTCTGCTTGATGTCGATTCAAAACCCGCTGTCCGGCATCAAGTCGGGCGTGCCGTTCCTTCGAGTGAAAATAGGGGTATCGGTCAACAAATTACCAAGACGGTTTTAGCATCCAATACACAGGAGAATTCCGCTAAGTTCGATAATTCGCAATGGACACGAACCAACCGACCCCACGGTGGTAATGTATTTGACCTTTTTGTTGCAGCCGAAAAAACCCTCTACGCCGCGGCACCGACAGGCATATATCGACTGTCACCGGAGGCAACTACATGGACACTCGTCAACACGAATATACCCACCGGAATGCACCGGATGCCGATGGCTGAACATAGCGACACCCTCTATATCGTCTCCACTGATGCAATATTTACCTCAACCGATAATGGCGAAACGTGGAATGTCTTTTGCTCCCGACCCAAAGGACACGCCGTTGGACTTATCGTCATGAATCAAACAGATGCGCATAACCCACAACCCCGGTCCGTGATGTATCTCGCCCTTCAAACCAAAGGCGTTTTCCGATCCACAGATGCTGGTGTTCAGTGGAATCGCTTGGAAAATGGATTCGCAGACGAAAATGTTTACGCAGTCACTGCGGTTGGAAACACACTGTTTGCTGGCACAAGCAAGGGACTCTACCGTCTCAATTCAGATGAATGGGAGCGATTACGAGTTCAGCCGTCCCAACAAGCCATCTTATCTCTAACCGTTTTTGAAAATAATCTTTATGTTGTAGCGGGACCTCCACCGGCGAAATGGAACTTTCTCGAATCAAGTGAAAATATTGCGGTCCAGATGCATATCGTGGGCCTTCCAAATTCAGAGAGGATTTTCCACTCCATTGACTTAGGAGCGTCATGGACTGAGATAACGTCCGAAGATAAATCTCCGTTTAGGAGGACAGCCCTTGGTGCGATAATTCTGACGAATACCGGCGAAACGTTTTTACCACAAGGCGTTGTAAGGGCAGACAAAAATACTTTTTACAAGGGCGGCTCCTATGGTATTCATCGCACAACCGATGGCGGCGAATCCTGGCAGCCATTTATGGACGGGATAATGGAAACGACAATACAGGATCTCGTCGCAATTAACAATAGACTTTATGCACGGACCGATAAGGGACTCGTTCAGTCAGTTGACGGCGGTGAGGTGTGGGAAGCCGTTGAAATTGATTCCGATACGCGCACGCTTGAAGGAATGGAAGAAGAGGTTTCGCATACGCACACGCCTGAAGGGGTGGAAGAAGAAGTTTCCCAGCTTCGTTTTTCTCTCGCTTCACAGTTAGAAACTGCTGGAGACGTTCTTTATGGAATCGCTCCCGAAAAAGACAACCTACGCCTTTTTCAATTATCTGTAGGCGACAACACATTTGTCCCGGTTCAAAGGGTACCCATTTTTGAACCAAAATTCTCGTCTATTGACTTGAAGGCGCGGACAGAGGAGCTCGAACAGATACTTTTGTCTGATGATAGGGAAGAAATCGGGGACTTTCCAGAAGTAGTAGCCTCCTTAGTTACAGACCTTACCGGAGTTGGTGGGTTCGCAGTCAGCGGGCAAACCTTCTATGCCGAATGGAAGCATCGGCTCTTCAGGTGGAAACCCGGTGACTCGGAATGGACAGATACCGGGTTAATAGATACCAATGGATCCCGTAACGACAGATTTGATAGCGGTTTCAAGTTAGCCGCTTCAGGGGAGACCGTCTACGTCGGGAAACGGGACGGCAAGTTGTTCCAGTCCCTTGACGAAGGAAACAGTTGGAAAGATGTCACACCGATCCTTCCGCTTCGCTTTACCGGTTTCAAGGAAATTATTTTTGCGGGATCAACGGTTTACGTCGCAACGGACGAAGGGGTCTTGGCTTCACAGAACGGTGAACACTGGCGCGTGCTTACCGATGCAATGGGTACCCGTCCCGTTATAGATAGACTCACTGTCGATCATACCGACGTTTATGGTGCCGGTAGTGCCGGGGTCTATCGTTTGGAGGATCGTGGAAGATGGCATCAGATTTCCCCGAGTGTTCCTGATGAGATTCGCTCTCTTGTCGCCAGTAACGACAAACTTTACATTGCTACCCAACACGGCAGGATGTTTCACATCCCCTTTGAAGAACTACAGTAGGGGCGGTTTCCGAAACCCAAAATTTACTTTCTAATCATAAACTGAAGGAGACGCATAATGAAATGTATATGTATTGTCACTGTCCTTTTCCTCTTGCCCTTTTCCGGCTGGTCAGGCACATTTCTGGAAACCTTTGATGGCAAGAAATTGAACGGATGGCAGGAGCTTGTCCAGTTGAAGGAAGCACCCGGTTCTTGGGAGATTGTCAATGATGAACTTCATGCCGTAAGTCCTGATCCGGCTATGCGTTTACTCACAACAGGTGATGAAACGTGGGAGGATTATACTATAGAATTTGATGTCAAGCCCCTGAAAAAACACGGTATCGGAGCTATCGTGATTGCCGCACGCGTTAACGGGACTTGGGTAGTTTCCTGCAGCGTTGCTGATCCGGTAGTACTGGTTGAAGGTGGGGGCGTCCCTGGAGGAGAACGGATAGCTTGCAACTATGGCAATTTTCACGATGTAATATTTGTAAACCTTCACACTGAACCTCACCCACTGTTGAGGTTGGATAAGTGGGCACATCTAAAGTTAAGCGTTCAGGACAACATCGTTACCTGCTGGATTAATGAAAAGCAAGTGATGGAACCCACGGAACTTCTGGACCTCAAGGGGGCTGAACATGAGGAATTCAATTTTGATGAATTTCCCGACTTCTTGACCGGTGGTATCGGTTTCGGTCTTGCGAATTACACAGCACTTTTTGATAACATCACCGTCACCGGCGATACCATTCCGAATAGCGGTGGGTTCGCCGTAACGTCCCAAGGCAAACTCACAACAACATGGGGCGACTTAAAACTGACTGCCGCCCACCGATAACCCTCTTCTGTAGAAGCGATCTCCCGATCGCGTTGTGGGAGGGGTTTCCAACCCCGATTCTGTTCATTTGGATGATGCCCTATTGCCTCTTTAGGGCTGACCTTCGACTGTTGACCGCTGACTGCTATTCTATTTCCGTTTTTTCTGCAAAAAATCAAGGATTGTGGTAAAATAGAGATACATTGTGGGTCCCAATACAACACGAAGGACGGTCTAAACCACACCGTAACCCGAAACTATGAAAATCACCGACGTTAAAACTTACAACTTACGCTATCCGCTCATGGAACCCTTCGCGAATTCACGCGGCTGGACGAGTACGCGAACCGCCGTCGTCGTCGAAATTCGCACAGATGCCGGCATTACCGGTTGGGGTGAAGGCGTGAGCGTTCCGTCCGCCTCAGCAGTTGAAGCACACTTGATCGGACAATCGCCTTTTGAAACGGAACGGATTTGGGAGGCGATGCGTGGCGATATCGGCGCGCTGAGCGGAATAGACATCGCGCTCTGGGACATCATGGGCAAGGCGCTTGATATGCCGATCTATCAACTCCTCGGCGGTGCGTTCCGACTGAAGATTCCTGCTTACGCCAGTGGACTCTTCAAGAAAGACAAACCCGACATAACCCAAGCCTTGATGGACGAAGCGAAAGGCTATGTCGATGCAGGGTTCCCGGCTGTCAAGATGAAGATCGGTTTCGGTGAAATTTACGATGTGAAAAACGTCGCCGCAGTCCGACGCGCCATTGGGGACGATACCCTCTTCGCCGTTGATGCGGATTGTGGCTACGATGTCGGGACCGCAATTGATGTGGGACAGAAACTTCTCGACTACGACCTCTTCTGGTATGAGGAGCCGATTACCAGTGACGATGTGGGCGGCTATCGGGAAATCCGGCACGCACTGAAGGTGAGAATCGCCGGCGGCGAGATGCTAAAGGGACGTTGGGCGTTCCGAGACCTACTACAGAAACGCGGTTTGGATATCGTGCAGCCCGATCTGAGTATTGCGGGTGGTTTTACGGAGTGCCGAAAAATCGCCGCGATGGCGAGTGCGAACTACGTTCGGGTGTTGCCCCACATGTGGGGTGGTAGCATCCGCCTCGCGGCGACGTTGCACTGGCAAGCCACGCTCCCAGATGCCCCTCAAGCCCTTAACCCGATCCCCTCACTGTTGGAATTTGATATGACCGAAAACCGTCTCCGCACGGCGTTGGCGCAGCAACCGATAAATGCCGTCGATGGATACGTTGATGTTCCACAGGCACCCGGATTGGGGATTGACATCGACCGAGACGTATTGGAACAGTATGCCTGAGGACACCCCACCTTTGCTGGTGAAGTTCCCTAACCTCGCTCTTTTAGATGTGTTCGTAATTATGGCTTTATTATAACTGACAACTGGAGACCGACAACCGAAGACTGATGACTATTAAGAAACGTATCCTAATTGTATGCCTCTTACTCTTATCCGTATGTAGTGTTATCTTCCTCTACCACTATCGCGTCGAAGCGGATTCTCGTACCGAGCAGCCGGTGGATGCTACTTCATTTTCGCATGAGTTGTTTGATCAGGTTTTACAGGAACATGTCGATGAAAGAGGTCGGGTCAATTATACAAAACTGAAGGCGAACTCTGAAAAATTTGAGGCGTATCTGGACCTATTGGCTTTTGCGAATCCAGAGGAATTGTCCTATAATGAACAATTGACGTTCTGGATTAACGCCTATAACGCACTCGTCATTAAAGGGGTCATCGACCACTATCCGATAACGAGTGTCCGGAAGGTCAAACTCTTCAACGGGTTTTTCTCTCGACTGAAGTTCCAAGTTGCGAATGGGATGTATACACTCGATCAGATTGAACACGGCATTATCCGTGAAGAGTTTGTGGACCCGCGCGCACACTTTGTGCTTGTATGCGCTTCGCGGAGTTGCCCGCCTTTGTGGACCCGTGCTTATACTGCTGAGACGCTTGAAGAGCGTCTCGAGACTGCAACGCTTAACTTTATTCGAAATCCGGAGCACGTTAAAATTGATCGCGCGAAACGCCACGTCTACGTCTCTAAAATTTTCAAATGGTATGACGATGATTTCAAGGAAGGTTACGAGGGGGTAGCCGATTTTCTCGCTGACTACCTGCCGCCTGAAGACGCGGAATATTTGGAAGCGACAGATGTGAAGTTCCGCTACTTGGACTACGATTGGACCCTGAATGATCAAAAACAATGACGGCGTCCATAATGGAATGGATGACGACTTTTTGATTATGAGGGTTCTGTCCTCTACTACGCTTACAGCGGGTATGTTGTAGAGCCTTCTTAAAATCGGATCCGAAGCCTGCAACAATACGCAGAAATACCCAAGCAAAAACACGCAGGCGACTCAACAAGAAGGCACGTTAAATTTGAAACCCGCATTATTCACCCGCAAGGAAAAATTAAAAATGGTAAATACAGCCGTTATTGGCTACGGATATGCTGGACGCGCCTTTCATACCTATCTCGTCGGTTTGGCAGATGGACTGAATCTTTATGCCATTGCAACACGGGATGCCGAACGCCGTGAAGCCGCACGTGAGGCATATCCAAACGTAAAGATGTATCAAACGATTGACGAAGTCATCGCAGACGACACTGTTGACCTTGTTGTGTTAGCCACACCACACGACACACACGCCGAACTCTCTATCAAGGCGATGGATGCCGGTAAGCACGTCGTCACGGACAAGATCATGGCGATGAATACCGCCGAAGCGGACGCCATGATTGCGGCGAGCGAGCGGAACAACGTCCTGCTCAGCGTGTTTCATAATCGCCGATGGGACTGGGATTACAACACGGTCAAAAAGATTATCGATGACGGCCTGCTTGGAACCCCTTACCTCTTTCAGGTCGCGATTATGCGATACGGACCCCCTCGCGGGTGGCGGGGTGTCAAAAGTCAAAGCGGCGGCATCCTTTACGATTGGCCCGCACACTTCGTCGATCAGGCACTACAACTCGTAACGGCACCCGTTGAATCTGTGTATTGCGACGTTCACTACAATTCAAGATGGGACATTGATATCGGCAACTACGGACTCCTCATCATCAAGTTTCAAAACGATGTGCGGTATCAGATTGAGATTGGCAACCTCTCCAAAGCAGAGAAACCGCGGTGGTATATCGTCGGAGATGTGGGTGGATTAATCAAACACGGCTTGGACCCGCAGGAGGGACCGATGGTAGCCGGAAATATTGATGCCGCACAGCAGGATCCCGAAAACTATGCCAAAGTCTGGACGGAGGCAGGTGGCGAGAACAGAGAACTCGTCGTTGAGAGTGTCCAGACAACATGGAAATCTTATTATCAGAATATCGCGGATGTGCTGAACAAGGGTGAAGAATTGGTTGTCAAACCCGGAGAGATTCGCACGGTCATGCAGGTCTATGATGCGGCGATGCAGTCTGCCGACACGGGAGAAACCGTTCGGATCTTGTAGGTTATTAACCGTTCGTAGTAGTGCGATTCATCGCACGTCTTGTATTCCAAAAGGTTGAGTCTCACATAGATTGTTGTGTGAAAAACCCACGCCGTTTAACCGCAAGGAATAATTAAAAATTGTTCAGATTATGGACAACAGCGTTCAGTTTTTGACGCAATCAACCGTTGAATCCCAATAATTCACGCGAAAACGGGCTTTTAGCATTGGCATTGTATTTGCTAATCATACGAACAAACAGCTTGTCGAAAGGGAGAGACAAAATGAAAATGCAGCATGGATTCATATGGGTATTGTTCCTTGTGTTTGTTGTTGTGCAAAGCGGTATGACCGCGGATCATGAGACGGACGCATCGGCGGAATACCACGAACTAAACGAGCAGGTCATTGCGAGCATCGATCGGGGGTTGGAGTGGCTGAAGGGACAACAAGCCGAGGATGGGCTATTTGCCAATCATCCCGGCATAACCGCTCTCGCACTCACCGCTTTTTTACGGCATCCGCAGAACAAATACTCGGAGGCAGAACACCCGTTTATCCAAAAGGGACTTCAGCAATTGGTCGGGATGCAACAACCAAACGGTGCGATCTATAACATCGAGATGCAACCCGCACTGCCGAATTATAACACCGCTATCTCGGTCATGGCACTTTCCTCAACAGGCAACCCGGAATATGCGTCTATTGTTGAAAAGGCGCAAGGGTTTCTGAAAAGTTTGCAGGTCACAGATGAGGAGAGCGTCTATTACGGTGGGATCGGCTATGGAAGCCGGGAAACCGTGCATGACCTGTCCAATCTAAACCTTGCCATCCAAGCCTTAAAGGAGAGCGGTTCCGACGACCAAGAGGTTTGGGACAAAGCGATAAAATTTCTGGAACGCACGCAGAATCGGAGTGAAAGCAACGATCAGTCGTGGGCAGGCAACGATGGTGGGTTTATCTATTCGCCTGACGGTGAGAGCAAAGCCGGCACGGATGCCGCAGGCAGTCCGCGTTCTTATGGGAGCATGACGTATGCCGGGTTGTTGAGTTTCATCTATGCCAATGTAGACAAGAAAGATGAACGCGTGCAGGCAGCTGTCGAGTGGATTAAGCAACATTTCACAACGGAAGAAAACTACGGTATGGGCGCGCAGGGGCTGTATTACAACTATCATACGATGGCGAAGGCGTTACGGCTTTACGGTGAACCCATTCTTATGGACGCCAAAGGTATCTCACATGATTGGTACCGAGAGCTCGCCGAAAAATTGATCGAGGTCCAGAAACCCGATGGATTCTGGGCAAATGAGGAGAGTCGTTGGATGGAGGCACTGCCTGTATTAGCAACCAGTTATGCGGTGCTCTCTCTGGACACTGCCTATCCGAAATAGGTTTTTAATTGATGTGCTCTTGGCCCGCTCTCCACACGAGCGGGTTCTTGAGTATTCTGAGGGATACCGTAAACGTAGCCTGTAACAATACGCAGAAATCCGCAGAAATGCCCAAGCAAAAACACGCAGGCGGATATTGATCAAAAACCGTTGGATCCCGAACCGCATTGTTCTCCCGCAAGGTATAATTAAAACATGTATGCGTCAATCAAAGTCTCCGCAATTTCGTTAAAACCTACCAAATGGGATAAAGCCTCCAACGCTGAGAAGCTGGAGGCTTTTTTCGTTGAGGCTGCCAAGAATACCCCGCAGCTGATTTTGGCAACAGAGGGGGTCTTGGAGGGCTACGTCGTGATGGATGTCATTGAGGGCAGAGCCACACCGGAGGCGATGCTTGAAATCGCAGAGCCCCTTGATGGCGCGTATATCCACCGATTCCGTCGATTGGCACGTCAACTCGAAACCTGTCTCTGTTTCGGATTCGCTGAACGGTGTGGAACCGCGTCTGTCTATAATTCCGCCGTGTTTATTGATGCCACCGGCGAGATATGCGGCACCTATCACAAAACGCAGTTCGCCGAGGGTACCCACCCCTCGTGGAACTTCAATTGCATCGGCGAAACGATTCGCGCCTTTGATACACCTTTCGGACGTGCCGGCATTTTAATCTGCAACGATAGATGGAATCCACTGATAGCGCGCACACTCGTTTTAGATGGCGCCCAGTTCCTCCTCATCCCTTCGTATGGTTCAAAGGGCAAAGGGCAAAATCAGACCGTGCTTGCCAGAGCGCGTGAAAATGGTGTGCCCATTGTAGAAGCAAACGTCGGGATGAACCTCATCATCAGCAAAGGCGAAATTGTCGCATACAAATGGGGGAACGACCAAATCAGCACAGCCGACATTGATATTCCAGTGCTCCCTTCAACCGAGGCGGCGCGCCGTTCGGAACAGGCGTACTTACAATCTCAAGGACCTGAGATGGAAACCCGCTATCAGAAAACTATTGACCGTTTGAAATAACGCAGTGGAATCCCTTGTAAGAGCGATCTCCGAGTCTCGACTTTCCACATGAAATCCGACTTCATTCTATCCTGTTAACCCAATCTATGGGACTCGCGTTAAGTTGACTCTTTTTCGAAACACAACTTCTATAAACCTATTTCCTATAATTGTGTCAAATACTTTAGTCAAGCCTAAAAGGGATTTAGAGATCCAGTGAAGATCGCGAGCACAGCCCGCTGTTCCAAGGAAAGAGCAATACCTGTATTAAGAATGGCGAAAGACGCAAGCCTGCAACAATCCGCAGAAATACCGGATTTAGTCTGGGAATAGACTAAATCCGTTCCTTGTATTACATCGCAAAAACACGCAGGCGGATACTGATCGAAAATCGCCAACTTCCGAATCCCGTTGTTCTCCCGCAAGGTATAATTAAAACAGGATTGTATTCTGGATGATATCAAAGACGCAAGCCTGCAACATCGGCGCAGGCGGATATTGATCAAAAACCGTCAAGTTCCGAATCCTGTTGTTCTCCCGCAAGGTATAATTAAAAAATGCTTACACCGCAATTTTTGAAGCAACTTGAACCCTTCCACATCCGATCGAACCGCTCGTTCCGTGGTAAATTCAGAGGTGAACGCCGGAGTCCGAACCGAGGTGTCGGCATGGAATTCGCCGATTATCGGGTCTATGAGCCCGGCGACGACCTACGGCATGTCGATTGGAACATCTACGCACGTTTGGGGAAACTCTTTATCAAACTCTTCCACGCTGACGAAGGATTACCGCTCGCACTCCTCATTGATAACAGTCGTTCTATGGCGTTTGGTTCACCGACCAAGCTAACGTGTGCCAAACAGATCGCCGCTGCGTTAGGCTATGTCGCTTTGGGACACGCCGATAGTGTTACCGTCTATACCTGTGCCGAACGGCTCGCCGCGGCGCTACCGCCCGCATCGAGCACCTCACAATTTTCACGTCTCACGAAGGTGTTGACCGCAATTGTCGCAGACGGACAAACACGGTTGACGGAATGCCTCAGGCAGCTCCCGATGTATCAACGACACCCGTGCGCCGTTGTTATCCTTTCCGATTTTTTGGATCCCAGTGGCTACGAACAGGGCTTCAAATTGCTCACAGGACGCGGCTTCTCACTCACGGCTATCCACCTGATAACCCCAGAGGAGATGAACCCGCAGCTGTACTTGGAAAACCGACCGACGGATGGGGATTGGTTGGTAGAGGATGCCGAAACCGGTGAAACGAGAGCCATCACAATCAATCCTGAAGTGCTTTCGCAATACCAGAATCAACAACAGCTGTTTTCTGACACCTTACAACGCTTCTGTATCGACCAAGGCGTTGGTTACGCCCAACTGAAAAGTGATATGCCTATAGAGCCCTTTATTTTACACGAGCTGCACAGAACAGGTTTGATTCAGAGGAGGTAAAATGAAAACACAGATTTCACAAACCGATGAAGCTCTCCAACGGAGGGTTTCCATGTCTATAGACCCAAATTGAACCACCGCAAATTTAGCCGAGTCTCATTAATCCTTCCCATCTATATTCCAGCGTTTCTGTTGGCAACAGGCGGAGGCATCGTTTCACCGACGCTTTCGATTTATGTTAAATCGTTTGAGTTATCCTATACATTGACGACGGTTGTCCTTGCTGTGGGGGTGCTTGGGAATATTCCAGCTGGCATTTTAGTGGAACGCCTCGGTCGCAAACTATCGATGTTGCTCGGTTTATTCATGATAGGTCTGTCAACGCTCGGTATGGGAACGGCGGGGAATTTCTACCAACTCATTGGGGCACAGTTACTCGGAGGCATTGGACACGCTTTGTGGATGCTTGCACGCCATGCCTATATGACGGATGTGATCCCCATAGCGAATCGCGGGAGAGCGATTGCCCTGTTCGGCGGCGTGAACAGGATGGGCACCTTCGCGGGTCAGTTCTGCTCTATCTTTCTTGGGGTGAATCTCCGGCTCCCCTTCTTCATCTATGCCGGCATTGTGATGCTGAACCTGCTCCTCTGTTTCTTCTTCATTCCCGGAACGCGGCGCACTGCAACTGAGGCGGCACAGAAGAAGATGCCTTACCTGAAACAGCTCCTTGAAATCTCGCGCCAGCATGCGCGACTCCTCGCCACGGCAGGGGTGGGGCAGGTGTGTGTGCAGACGTTACGCCGCGGGTGCAATATCATTATTCCACTCTATGCGGACGAGACGGTCGGGCTAACGACACAACAGGTTCGCTCCGTCGTCATGATCTCCTCAGCGGTAGATATGTCAATGTTCCCAATTGCCGGGTATATGATGGATCGGTTCGGTCGGAGATATGCAACAGTACCCGGAGTTTTCATTTTTGCTACGGGCATGGTGTTGATGCCGTTTACTGGGACATTTACGGGGTTACTACTTGCCGCAGTCTTCATGCGGATGGGGAACGGCATTGCTTCAGGGACGATGATGACACTCGGTGCAGACTTGGCACCCCGCCACGGAACCGGAGAGTTCTTAGGTTTATGGCGACTCACGGGAGATTTCGGCGGTTCGGCGGGACCCGTTATCGTCGGTAATCTTGCCGATCTGTTCGGGTTGGGTTATTCCGGTTTCGCATTGGGCGGTATCGGTTATCTCGCGGTGACCATTTTCCTGCGGTGGGTCCCGGAAACGTTACAGAGAGAGTGACGGTTCCTATCTATCGACAAGAAGAGGCACTACACGAACAAAAGCGTTACGAACTATCTCAGCGGAAGGTTTTTCCACAGATAACGAGCCCAAAGCAGAAAATTGGGGCGAAGTGAGGTGCCTTTGGTTAAGAGTTGTTCTTTTTCGCCTGTTCCAAAAGTTGTTCCGCTCGCTCTGCGCGCTGTTCTGCCTGTTCTGCGCGCTGTTTCTCTTGGTCGGCGCGCTGTTTCTCTTGGTCAGCGATTCGTTTGGCATCTAAATAATACATAACACGCTCCAATCCTTTACAAAAAACGATAGTTAGTATTGTTAGTAGAACAGTAAAAGCCGAAAGATGCGTTGTGATAGATTCTGCTGTTTCCAGTGGCGGTGTGCCTGCTTTTCCACCTTCAAGAATTTCACCGCTTATAACCCACGAAGCGTATCCAATAAAGACAATGACAAAGTTGTAAAATGCTGGATTTAACCATTTTTTCGGGATTCCGCCCGGAAAAGCAACATATTTGTCATCTGATCCTGAATCTTGAAGATATTCTCCATCTTCATTGTCAAAGGGAGTGCTCTCCACTAATTGTCTCCTGAATTTGCCATAAAATGCCGGGAAAGGGACTCGAACCCTTACGCGCATAATGCACACTAGACCCTGAACCTAGCCTGTCTACCAAATTTCAGCATCCCGGCGAACAATTATAGTATACCCTAATTTCCGTTCCTTGTCAAATTATATTCCCAGAAACAGGACAACAGGAAATCAGATTAAACTTGCAGTATACTTGATCAGTCTAATGTAATTGACGCACCGGTTACATTTCTGCCAGTAGAGACGTTTTGGATCATGGTTCTCTGAACAGCAAAAAAGGAGCGCAAATTCATGAGAATAAAAATATTTCTTTCTACAATACTCGCACTAAGTCTCGTCGTCGGTTATAGTCAAGCCGAGATCGATCCGGATAGGATTGTCGGTGTCTGGTTAATGGACGAAGGTAAAGGCGATGTCGCTGAAGACATCTCTGAAAATGGGCGTAAAGGCACGATTACGCGGGGAGAATGGGCAAAAGGCAAGGTCGATGGTGCCCTTGAAATAAAAAAAGGCGGAACGGTCACTATTCCGCTGGGTAAAGGTATTATCGAAGATAAAGTCTCCTTTATCTTGTGGATAAACTTTACCGACATCGGGGGTCAACAGAACTATTTCTCGATATGGGATCAGAGTAACAACCGCTATGTTCCTTACAAAAATGGTGGCAATCTCCTCCGCAGTTGGACGAACACTTGGGATGTCGCCAGTGGTGTGACCGTCAAAGACGGAACCTGGTATCATGTCGCCAACGTCTACGACGGAGACAACTGTACAATCTACGTCAACGGCGAAGAGAAAGTCTCACAAAAGGTCCCGAAGTTCCAACTCCAGGATCAGGAGCAGACGGCGTGGCTCGCGACTGATAAAGGAACCGGTTTCCTCTCCGCCACGATTATGGATGAGGTCGGTCTCTTCAACGATGGACTCACCGAAGATGAAGTTCAGGACATTATGAACGACGGTATCTATCACACCGCGTTTGACGTGGAACCGTCAGGGAAGCTCCCTGTGTTGTGGGGAAGACTGAAGTCACGTTTTTAATTTCGGAATAAGTCGTTGAATACTTGAAGTTATTTAGGTTATGGTCAGGTTAACAGGATTGTAATTCTGTAATCCATACTGACAGCAAATCGCTTTACGCCATTAGCACCATCTTTAAAACCAGTCTTTTTACGGATGCGG
>JAJEDB010000010.1 GCA_022821725.1 Candidatus Poribacteria bacterium
TATTTTTGCCGCCCTACTCCCCGGAGTTGAACCCGATTGAGAAGGATTTCGCGAACATCAAGCGCATCCGTCAATACAACGCTGAGACATCTATTGATGAAATTATAAAAATGTATAATTAATTACGGGCTTTACTATAAACGCGAAATAGAGCGACATCATCGTTAAACTCGGTGGCGGAATCATACGCGAACCGAGTGAATCTATGATAAATTGTCGGGGATTTGCGACGAACATCTCATGCGTCGGGGGTCCGACCTCGGCACGGACGCGCGTGATGCCCAACGCAAGCAGATAATAAATGGCGAAATACAACGCTATCATCCAGATCGCCATCCCGCCACGGTGTGAAAAGATGAAGAGAAAGAGAACCCCGCCGATCAACCCTGCCAGGGGCCATCGGTAGTCCGTTGAATCTTGCATCTCCGGTGGAAGATTTGTATCTTTTTTCCCGATCAGGTTTCTAAATATGGCATAGAAGTGTTTGCGTCCACCGTAGAGTCCGAAACAGGCGATAGCCAGATACGCACCTACCCCTTGGGGTCCATCATACGGAAAACCGGGCAAAACTTGAAGTCCCATCGCCCGTCCCAAGATGCGTTCCCCTTTCCAAAACAGGTAGAAAAACCAGAGCGAAAACGACATCTCCAACGGCATTAAAAAAGCGAGGCCTACACCGAATGAGAGAAGATAGACAGGGGTCCAGCCCATTGCATCCCACGGTTTCTCGGTGAAATAGATGCCCAGGTCTGCCTTACGAACCGGTATCTCTGGAAACGTTGGAAAGAACGCATGGATGCCGTTAATCAGGTCGATACCCCCCGCAATCGCGAACCCTGCCCACAACATCCTATTTTTAAAGAGTCTGCCATCTGAGTAGGTCATCTCTATCGGTAGGCGGACAATTGGGTAACTGAGCCGTTCCCGTTCAATCCACTGTTTCCGCAGAAGTAAATCGATGCAAATCATCACCCAAATCAGGACAGACAAAAAAAGAGTCCACCATAAAATCGGTTCCCACCACGCGATCAGATACCTTGGCGTATAAAAGGTTGTATCGCCATCGTAGAAATCTTGCAAGACGGACAACTCACTGAGTGTCATCCAATTCGGTAGGTGCCGCCAGAAGAGTTGTTGCCATTCATTCTCGGGGGTCGCAAACCAAAAACCGTTCGGAATCACAGGCACGACCGTCTGCATCATATCATGCCCCGCAATCGCCGATGAGATAGAGAGGATGACGTAGATAGTGAGCAGTTCTCCTTGTCGGAGCGCGAAACGGGGCAATAGCAATTTGAGCAAGAAATTGAGGCACGTCAATACCACCAATGTAACCACCACGTTGTAAATCAGCGACATCGTTGTGGGTAAGGTGCTCCAGTAACGGAGGTGGTTCGCCATGATAAAATAGGTGTTGGGCGGTATGAGGACAATGCCGATTAAGATCGCGCGGAAGGTTACACCAGGGTGTGCAGATTGCGGTGTCTCTTGATGGGGTATGGGATGTTTTGATGTATTTGTCATACTTTGAATAATATATATTTTCAGAAACGCATCTGTCTCAGCAGCAGCGGGAAAAGCAACACGGATAGCACACAAAACAATCCGATGTTCCACATCCACAAGTGCGTTGGATCCGCGTCGAGAATTGATAACATCGCACACAGCGGACTCATCGCCGCAAACAACGGGATTGTGTTGAATGGCGCGATTGGAACCAGTGGAAGAAAAGTCATGAGTAGAACCATCCCGTAACTTACGTGCTTTGCCCGAGTGGAAGAATTCCATAACGCAAAGCTCACGCCGATAAGTGTATAAAAAATACAACTTACCAATAAGACTGCCCCACATCTCACCAATTGCCCTGTTCTCAAACCGCCTATGTAGGTTGAGAGTGCCAACAGTGGAACGGTTAGCCAAATACTCCACAGCGTCCATACCACAATCGCGCTAAGTTTACCTACCAGGATTTTCCAATTCGTCAATGGCGTTAGCGCGAGAAATGCGCCGTTCTGCCCATATTCCCGTAGGCGTGCTGGATAAGACTTATGCGTCTCTTCCATACACCACGCCTCAACCGCATGCCGTGGTACCCAAAATTGCACAATCAAAAGAGCGATGATGAAAAGCGTATACGTCTGTTTCCCGACATCAATCGGTTTTCCCGTGCGACTGTCGGCATAGAATTCAACCGCTGCCACGAACAAAAGCAGCGCAAGGACACATATCATCAGAAACTGGATGCGCCGATATTTGGTAGAATTACAGTAGCAATGGAGTTCTTTGAGAATGACAGCTAACATATATCTTCTGAAAATGCTCAAGGTTTTCGTTGACACGTTTCCCGATAACTGCTATCTTCATTACAAGTGGGACACACGAGTTCTCAAAGACCTATAAGGGCGAATGTTTTTCTAACGAAGGAGGCTTCCATGTCCAAACTCAATATCGCTTTAGTGGGTGCAGGAAGGCGAGGCAGCGCTGCGCATCTACCTGTTATTTTGAAACTCAAACATATTTACAATCTCGTTGCAATTTGCGATATAGACGCGGAAGTGGCAACGCACTACGCGCAGCAATATGGCGCGACCCCATACACCAATGTCCGAGACCTCGTTGCCCATGAACAACTGGATGTCGTTGATATTACTGCCCCGGCTCCGGCACATCACGCGATTGCATGTTTTATGGCGGATGCCGGTGTTCACATCCTTTGTGAAACACCTATTACTCTTACACTCCCCACAGCAGACCTGATAATTGAACGTGCCAAAGCGAATAATGTCAAACTTGAGATCGCTGAAAACTATTACCGTGTACCACGTGAACGGTTTTTATCAAAGGTGATTGCAGCAGACGTTATCGGCGAAGTCGCTCGAATCTACCGAATTTTCCATGAAGGCGGTCATCATGGGATGAGCATGCTCCGCCTCCGTGCTGGGGCTCCTCCAAAATCTATACTCGGTATCACACAAACAAGCCCTGTAATTCCGATTATCGACCGAATGAAGCGGCAGCATACGAGCGAAAACTGGAGTCTCGGCTTCATTGAATTCGACAACAACGCGACTGCCCTCATGGTGTATTCCAACGTTATCCACGCCCGATCCTTAGGACGCGGACAAACCGGTATTTCGCAGATTGATGGTAGCAAAGGTGCCATCGTCGGTGAGGATATCTACGTAACACCCGCAGAGGATCTACAATCTGGCGCGCAAGGGGTCGCTTACCGTCCCGAGCAAACCACAATTGACGTGGATGGTGTCGAAGTCATTGAGAAGATCGAGTTGCAATTGCCTGAACAGACTGTGACATGGGAAAACCCACTCAAGGACTATGCTATTTCCGAGAGACAAATGGCAGTCGCGGATGAACTCTTCAGCATCGCCACGGCTGTGCTTAACGATACGGAACCTGAATACGGCGCAGCACTCGCGCGGCAGGACCAAGAGATGAACATCGCCATGAACGAATCCGGGAATCGGAGCAGAGAAGCCATTACCTTCCCGCTGACCGACCTAACAGCAACAGAGCGCTACGCCCATGAAAGGTATCAGCAGCAACACGGACATCCGATTGAAGACGTTGAAGCCGGAATAGATACGTTTTTCCCGCGCACCTAACATCATAGCATATTACGCGTGTGAATTCAAACGTTTTCGCTGAACATCGGACCTCCACCCAGCAGGCGAGATTTCCCAATCTCGCCACTACATCCCAAACCCGTTAGGTGCGGAATGTAATACGAGGAATGGATTTAGTCTGGGAATAGACTAAATCCCCCAACCACCTACTATGTCCCGAACCCGGTAGGTGCGGTTTCCCAACCGCACCATAGGTGTCAATTTAAGCAGAACTACGCGTGTTTTTTCGGTTAGAAAAAAGAGTGGTTTCCAAGGAGAAACACCTCTATGATAATTGTAGAAAAGCATATTGAGTTAATTC
>JAJEDB010000121.1 GCA_022821725.1 Candidatus Poribacteria bacterium
ACCCGGATGAGCAATAAGTTCGGGGCGTGTCTGCTCGGTGTTTTCCTGAATCAGTGTCTCGGACGCCCTTTGATGAAACTCAAAGACCTCATCCTCGCATAAACACAGGTCTATAAAAAATCTAATTAGCACAAGGCGTTATGCTAAATTTTTGTAGGCGTGTGTAGGGCTTTATCAAAATAATCATACACGAAAACCCGTTTTTAGGTCAAGACATGCACCAGAATATATCTGATTTTCGGTCTCCATTTTCATACACCAAAAAATTTGCAACCAAATCTGAGGTTCGGTGTATATTATGGATAAGCACCTCCGGAGGCACCTGATGCTTGACTTAGATGATGAATTAATGGAACGCTACCAAAAAGGCGATGAAGGCGCGTTTACGCTTCTCGTGCGCCGACATCAGCAGCCACTCATTAATTTCATTGCTCGGTTCATTAATGATAGGGATAACGCTGAGGATTTAGCGCAGGAGACGTTTATTCGTATGTTTAAAGCGGCGCATCGCTATAAACCCGGGCGGGCACAGTTTAAGACATGGATGTATCACATCGCTAAGAACCTTTGCAAAAATGAAATCCGAAATCGGGAACGGCGGGATAAATATAGAGTTGATAACGTTGTGAATAGCGGAAGCGAAGGGCATAACGACACAGAAGAAATTGATTTGATTGCAAACGCACCCGCGAATCCTGCTTTCCAGCCGGAAGTGGAACTTGAACGTAAAGAATTACGCAACGCACTCCAAAAAGCGATCGCAGAATTACCAGAACAATACAGACTCCCTCTCGTCTTACGCGACCTGCAGGGACTGAGTTACGACGAAATCAGTGAGGTATTGGAACTCCGGAGCGGGACAACGAAATCTCGCATCAATCGTGCCCGGCTCATGCTTAAAGACAAGTTAAAACCGTTTATCTAATGTTCATAGGAGTCGTTTATTATGAACTGCCAACAGGCTGAGGAACATTTCTCTGCCCATTTTGAGGACACACTTGATTATCAGACGTTGCAGGGTTTTGAAGAACATCTCGCAGCATGTGAGGCGTGTCAGCAGGAGTATGATAGATTTCAGGAATCTGTTAAAGCCGTCCAGCAATTGCCACAAATTGAACCTTCACCCTACTTTATGCCGACGTTGCTGCAACGGATCTCCGAAGAGCGGAGCGAAATTAAAGGGATTAAAGGAACCACGGCAACAGGTTGGAAACAACTGGTGGATGTATTTCGCCGTCCAGTATGGGCGTTCAGTGGCATTCTGGCGTTAATTCTTGCCGTAACTGGCACCTATCTCTACCAAGACGGGTTCCTGTTCGATCGAGACGCCGATTCAACTGTGGTAACACCTGCGTCTCAAAAGGTGCAAGTTGCGACCTCACCGGTGGTGACGCGGCGTGCCGTAGGAGACGGCAGTCAGCGCCTACCGGGTGATGTTACCCGACCGTCGGTGCGCCCACTGCAGCAACATTACATCTTAAAACAGGTGAGTTATACCAACGCGTCCACACGGGGTGGACTTTAGAAAGTTGGCAAGTGTTCTAAAGGGCATCTAAAGTCAGAAAGTTAGTGAGCACATACAAACCTCATCACAACTTTAGCACACTTTCCATCAAGGAAGTAAAGCATGTACACACGAAAATTAAAACGCCACCTACTGATAATCGAATCGCTGAGTCTCCTCCTCTTTGTCGCCGTTTCCGGTTTCGCCAATGAGAGTGTGCTGCAGCGGCTTGAAAAGGATTTTCAGAGGATCGTCACGGATGCCCGTCCTACCGTTGTGAAGGTTGTCGCGACACAAGGCGTCCCGGTCCCACTTTCGTGGAACACTAAAGAGTTAGCACTGACGCGCCAAAACATCAGTTCTGGTATTGTCATTGATACCGCTGGACACATTGTGACGACCACTTTCGAGATGGGACCTCCGAGTAAGATTGAGGTTATCTTTAACAATAAAAGGGTGTCTTCAGCGAAACTCATCGGCACTGATGTATTCACTGATATTGCTGTGCTTCGGGCTACAGGTCCACTGCGCAAATCCACGCCGCCAACGGATGCGGTCAGGTCTCCAGCGGTCCCTGAGGAATGGATCGAATTCACGTTGCCGCGTAAGTGGGGCGATTCTTCAAAAATTGATACAGGTTCCTGGGTTGTGACAATCGGGGGCAGTTATGGCCAGAGTCCCATTGTCTCCTTCGGTATTGTGGGAGGTTGGGATACCTTGCCGAATCAATTGTGTCGCGAATTAATTAAAATCAACGCGGCGGTTACGCCCGGCAACAGCGGTGGGGCAGTCCTAAACACGTCAGGAGAAGTCGTTGGAATGATACTCGCAGTCCTGACGGAACCAACGGCTACGCATTCTCCGTTTGACACGCTTTTCGAGAAGCAGAACGATGTAGACATTACACAATTTCTTGCGCGATCCCCGCTGGCGGCTCGGAATCAGGAAATCACTTTTGCTATGCCGATAGAGACGGTTCGCGCCGTTGCCAAAGAAATTATAGAACACGGGAAGGTTGCGCGGGGCTGGCTCGGTGTTGAAGTTGATATTGGTGATTTAGGGGTCCTTGTTACGGGTGTGATTGAAAACAGTCCAGCGCACAAAGGCGGGCTTTTACCGCAGGATCTTATCTTGGAATTTAACGAAGTCCCTGTCCACTCTTACGACGAGTTGCTAAAATGCGTTGTGAGTCAGCGACCGAAGACGAAGGTCCACCTTAAAATCGGTAGGCATGGAACCGAACACTATTCTACAGTGATATTAGGTGAAACGCCTTAGCGCACGATTCGATCAAATTCAGCGCGGTATGCTTGGGCAATATCAGGATTTCCTTTGATAATCAGTAGATTCTCGCTATTGCGTTCTTCGGCGTTTTTGGAGAAGTTGTAGGAACCCGTAATCACAGTCTCCTCGTCAATAACAATTACCTTGTGATGCATAGTCCCCTTATTTCTATCCTGAATCACTGACATACCCGCTGCCTTCATCTGTTCATATTCAGAGTATTGACTAATTTGTCGTTTTTCAAACACACCTTGGACGTCAATCCCCGATTCAAACCGATCCCGCATCGCACTGCCGAGTGCATCTTCCGTGAACGAAAACGCCATAAAATGAATCGACTTCTTGGCAGATCCGATCTCCTTCACAAGCGAGGAGATGATGTCGTTGTCTGGTGAGAAATAGGTGAATATCTGTGTCCCGTCGCTGAGTGTCACTTTCGGATGCACAACTGACGCGCCAGTAGGTTTCTCAGCCCGCATTTGCCGGAACAGCTCTCGGAACTCCCGTGTGAAGTTGTACGCCAACGGGGCGGAATCAATGAATATTACGTTATTCTTGTTTTTATATGCCCCGTTATAGGTCGTGTTATAGGAGCCTGTCCAGACGTATTGCTCATCAATCACAATGAATTTGTGGTGCATGTAACTGTCGGGGTCTCCATCCTCGGCGACAGGGATGCCGGCTTCCTGCAATTGCGCAATTGCCTCCTCACCAATGTTGTCCGTTTCAGTGACGACTTGCACCTGGACCCCGCGGCGGTGTGCTTTGATTAAGCCATCGGCTACCCGTGCAGAGTCCAAATGATAGAGCGCAGCATCAACCCGCAATGCGGCAGTGGTCAGCTTCTCAACAAGGCGTTTTTCAAGGGAATAGTGCCTGGCTCCGGTATTGACTTCACTGAAGTAGACCTCCCAAGTTCCCTCAGTTATCGTTTGCGGCGCGCGATTGTAGTATCTGATGCCGAAGCCAATGACAACACCACAAAGCAGAATAAGGAGAAGCGGAATAAATTTAGATTTTAATTTTTCCTTGCGGTTAATTGACGTGCGTTCCATCTTTGAAGTGCGTTTCTCAAATCCGCCTGCGCCGTTGTTGCAGGCTACCGTTTTAAACGTTTGTAAGGTAGACTACCCATAAAGTCCCAGCGAGGAACCCCTATCTGTATAGGAAAAGTGTTTCTGAAGGCGTGTCATGCGATTAAATGCCCCATCTCTGCCGTGATTTTTCCAAGGATTCGATCTTTGTGCCCTGTTGCTTCCATGCGTAATGCCCTTTCGGTTTTTCACCAACCCAGCGTTCATCAATCGGTTCAGCAGCAAGCTGATAACGGGTATCTGCTGTTATCCGAATTTTATCAGAGGTGTTAACGAGTGAAGCATGCATCAGGAACATACTGAAAATGATAACGTCTCCCGCTGAAAATGTTGTCGTCGCCCAGCGTCCCCCAAATTTCTCGACGATCTCAAGCGGTTTATCGCTGAAGTGTCCCTCAATCATATCCCGATCCACATCTGATTGTCCGTAAGTTGCTCGAATCTTTTCAAATCGATTAGATCCGAGACAGAACACAATCGGACCCATGTCCAGAGACACATCGCCAAAGGGAGTCCAGCAGGAGTAGAGGTCTTGTGTGCCTCTGCCCATAAAGACGATATCGTAATGAATCGGTGAACCTGATCCGGGTCCCGCCGTGCGAAGCCATTTAAAATCAAACGTTCGGGCATCACCACCGAGGAATCCTTTGAAAAAGTTCATGATGGGTGCACCTTCAACAACGGCTTTAAATGCTGGCATCTGCGTCAATGCTTTATTGCCCATTGAACCCGTTGATGGCGGTTCAGGGTAATCGGGGTTAAAGATCCCGTCCATCAATGCTGTATCCGGTGCGAGCATCCCTTTGTCGGCGAGTTTCTCCAGAATCTGCCGACGCGCCGTGAGGATCGCGTCCTTATCGTGTAATCCGCGAATCAGGAGATACCCCTCCGCTGCCATCCGCTCCTGCAAGGCATCGGGGTTGTCAAGGAGGTCGTTACTTTCTCGTAAATCGGTACTGATGTCTACTTCCTGATGTAAAAAGGGGAGCTTCATTTTTTTACTATAGTCCTTTGATCGGCACATATTTGTAGCATAAACTGTTAGTTTGTGCCAGCAACCAACTTAGCAACTTTAGGCATTTTAGGCACTGCACATCTTTTCCTTCAACCACGCAAGGTTAAATCGATAGTGTTGACGACTGCTAATCAGATGGATGATTCCATTCTGTCCTTGGCAAACCGCGAGGTAACCCCCGAGTTCGGCACTATTTAACCCCATCGTAAAGGGGCGTCCATCCATCGTTTCAAGTTCTCGGTCTTCTCCGTCATCTGAAATCAAACGCATACACTCCCACGTTTCGCCGTCGTCATAAGATAACGCCCCGAAGAGTCCGGTAACAAGGCGTTGGTTTTTTGGCGCAGCTTGCAAGCCAAAACTTGCTATAGAAAAGTCAGCAGCATCAACAATCGACATCGATGTCGGTGCTTTCCGTTCTCCTGTGAACGTGGCGAGAAAAATGGGTCCCTCTTGAAGTCGTAGCAGCACGCACCGTTGTCCGCCAGAAACGACTGGGAACCGACTCGCACTGTAATGCCACGTCTTACCGCTATCTGCGGAAAGGCTCTTCGGCATCCGTCCGTTGATGGTGTCGCCTCTGCCGTAAGCCATCAACCTGCCATCTGTAAGTTCAACCACAGCAGCGTGAATACCAGCGATCCATCCGCCCTGTTTGCCATCGGCAAACTCGGGAATGGGTTGTCCTGCTCCTGGATCATACCATGTGTCGCCGTCGTCCTCACTGAGCCATATTGCAGTGCCACCATCTCCACCACTCACTGCATCGCAAGCGAGGAGGATAGAACCGTCCTGTCTTCGGAAGACAGAGGCAATCGGCATGTGTCGGAGGCGGTGTTCCGGTGATATAAAGCGTGGTTTCGACCACGTTGCACCGTTATCATCGGAGTGGCGTAGCACCAACGCTAAGGGACCCCACGTTGCGGCTGCCGAGAGTCCGTTGAAATGATAAATCCGTCCATTCTCGTTTCGCCAGAGGGATGTGGCGTGATTGTTCCGATCGGGCGGACCCCAAAAGGGTTCGGCTGGATCCCACTCGGTTTCGCCAAAGCGCAATCGGCTCGCAGCGACCGTCAATTCACGTCCCCGCTCTGTCACACATGAGTACCACGCCGCGAACATATCGCCGTTCGAGCATTCCACGATCGCCGGGACATGGTTATGCGCCGAAAAAAGCGGTCCGTTTGAACCTTCTGGAATTTTAACATAAGTGAGAGGTTCCGCAAAATAGGGGGATTCTGGTGCGGGGACACGCCTATTTTCCTGTTTAACATCACGTCCCCATAACGCCACCTTCGGTGCAGGGGTCGGCGCGGTCTGCGGCATCTCACCACAGACGACGCGGAATCCTATGTACCAGTGCTTATCTTCTGGCACTGCCCCCATCCGATTGGCTGAGCGTAGGTAGCAGAGCAACGTCGAGTGGCTCCCACCCCGTGTGACGCGATATAAACCTGCTTCTCTGCCCACTGGGTCAACCTGTGGATCCGGTTCGTAGGTCCCATACCAATCTTGGCACCACTCCTCTACATTTCCGTGCATGTCGTATACACCCCACGCGTTCGGTGTCGTACGTCCAACATGCAGAGGCACAATTTCTTCTGAACCGCGACCCCGCCCTCCATCAGGATACCAACTCTCTCCAACGTTTTTGTGGAATTCAGGTGGGAGTGTATCGCCGGTATGAAAATGGGTCGTTGTTCCCGCACGACACACATATTCCCACTCCGCTTCGGTCGGCAGTCGATAGGGAAGTCCTTCCTTCTCGGAGAGCCATTCGCAGAACCGCGTCGCATCGTGCCAATCCACAAACACAACCGCTTCATCGTCTTCTTTCGAGAAACCCGTGTTCTGAAGACCCTTCAAGTCCCGGTGTGTGGGATCAAATGCCTCATACTGGGCGTTTGTCACTTGAAAAATCCCGATGTAGAACGGCGTGGTGAGGGTTACCTGATGCACGGGGTGTTCGTCCCAATCCCCGTCGCGGAGGTATGTTTTTCCGGCTGTCAGTTCGTCTGATAGTTCAGCGTTCTGTGAACCCATCGTGAAGGTCCCCGGTTCAATTCTAACGAACCGCATCCCTATTGAATTTGTATACGTTTGATCGTCAATCGTGTTTTTAATTATCGTCACTTAGACATCGCTCCGTAGGGGCTGGGTACCCCCAGTTCCTACACATTCCGCGTTGGTTTTCGGTTAACGCGATTCGGTTATGAAATGTAGGTGATTTACCATTGGTGTTGCGTCCGAAATCATTTTCGCTAATGGTATTATACCAAGTATTATACCAAATCGGACTGAATTTGTCTCCGAAAAAATCAGGTGTTTTCATTCTTTTTTTAGATTATGCACGTTTTTCGCTCAAAAATGCAGTCTTTAAGTTAACAGTTCGGTGAGGGGTTAGATTTAACCGTTCATTGAACACTGATGACTATATTAAGAATTGTAAAGTGATGTGGGTTCGATTTTCTCAAATTATGTCAGGCACGCTTTCTTACCGAAACTGTGTCCTTAATCATAAAGCATGAATAATGTTTAAATCGAACTCACGTTATTGTAGATAAACGGAGGCCCCAAGTTATAGTGTCAAGAAATACATTACATGGCGATTATAGGGACATCATCGGCAAGAGTCGGCAGATTTGTGAAGTCCTGCAACAAATTGAGTCTTTCGCAGTTACATCAGTGAAAGTCCTCATTTTCGGCGAAACTGGGACGGGTAAAGAGTTGATCGCACGTGCGCTCCACAAAAACAGCGGCAGATTGGGAGAAATGGTTTCTCTCAACTGTGCAGCGATACCGAACGGTTTATGGGAGAGTGAATTGTTTGGGCATGAGAAAGGGGCGTTTACGAGTGCCGAAGCACGGCGTATCGGTAGGTTTGAAAGGGCCCACAAAGGAACACTCTTCCTTGATGAAATCGGAGAAATGCCGCTTTCCCTGCAACCCAAGTTATTACGTGCGATTGAGGCTAACAAGATTGAACGCATTGGGGGCGAAAGGTCAATTCCAGTGGATGTTCGGATCGTAACGGCAACCAACAGAGATCTCGCGGAAGCTGTTAGAGATGGGACGTTTCGCAAAGACCTTTATTATCGGTTAGATGTTGCCTCTATATCGCTACCTCCGTTGTCAGAACGGCGGGAAGATATTGAAATGTTGGTGGACCACTTTCTTGAAAAACACCGGAGGATCAGCGACTCGGGGATTCTGCAAGTGGCAGCGAGTACACTCTCTCTCCTCAAAGCCTATCCCTGGCCTGGAAACGTGCGAGAATTAGAGAACGTCATTGAGAGAGGGGTTTCTCTGGCGAGAGATGGTGTTCTTCTGCCAAGGCATTTACGGAAGGATATCCGAACCTACCAAAATCAACCTATAGAGATCTCCGAATGTATTTCTACGCTTGAAAACGAGCAAATCGTGGGTCTTCCGCTCGGTGCAACGCTTGAGAAGATGGAAGAAACGTTCGTCCGTGAAACGTTAGCATGGCTGGACGGGAATCGGACGGAAGCTGCGAAAGTGTTAGGAATTGGCAGACGCACGTTGCTTAGGAATTGGCAGACGCACGTTGCAAAGGAAGTTAAAAAGATACAATATTTAACGCCAGTTGCCACTATGTAGTAGGGTGCACGTCGCTTGAAGTGTAAACTTATTTTTAAAATTCACTATAAACGGTCCTATTCAGATTCACATTCTTTCTTGAAATAAATAAAAACCACGCATATAATAGCATAAATTACCATGACATAACATAAATTGTTAATTACTCACAAATCTAATGTAGGTGTTTTTGCTTATGGGTAATAGTAAGGCGTTCGGGAAATACCGGGGTGGATTGAGGGGATCAGAGTGTCCAAGTAATTTTGGGGTTTACTATAAAAGAACACAGACATGCTAACGTGGTATAAGCGATATCAGCAGTTTTCTGGCTTGTGGCACTACAGCATTTCAGTCGACCGCGCGAGTATGGAAATTTAGCCATACTGACGCGATTATATGCGTCAATAGGACGCGCTGCGTCAATAGAACGCAGTTTGGAATAGGTCTGGATTCAATGTGACAATAGGGAATTTGAGAATAAGGAAAGGGTCCCATTTCTTCAGGGGAAGTTTTGGTAAACCGAGTGGTTGCTTGTGTGTTGAGTGTATTCTAAGAGATACTGCTCTCTCAATTTCAGTGTGTTCGACAGAGATCGCATGTGTTATGAAAGGGATTGGCACGGAACTTGCTTACTATGGTCTAACGTGAGTTTCGGTGTGAATGCATTCATTGTTATACCGAACTCACCGTTGTTGACGATTTTCGTTTTTTCAAGCGAAATCGTTTTTGTAGTGGCAGTCTCCGATATTTTTTCAGAGGTGCGCCGACAGTGATGTGAACACTGATCGGCGCGGAGAGCTCTGCCATAATCCGACTATGACAGTGCTAACCTAATTGTAGCATAGGATGGATGTATTTTGTGAGACTTTTAGGTGAAGCACCTTACAGAAAAGGAGATAAATCGCATGCAGACTCACGTAGTCGAACTCACGAAACAGCGTCTCAGTGACTTCTTCGTCAAAGAAGAGGGTCATGTGGCGCATAAGAACGCTTTGGTCGCTGGCACGGTGGCAACAGGAGCGATCTTCGCTTCGATGTTACTCGCTCCTGATATCACAGAGGCTCATCAAGGCGATGATGGTCAGCATATGTGTGGTAATGACAACAATCACACTCATTGTGACAACGAAGATCAGATTTGTTGCTCGCGTAATCACAACAACGACCCAAATAAATGGGAATATTTTTGCAACCCTATAGATGTCGGCTGTCCTTAGAAGTTGGCTGTCCCTAAGTAGGTGGATGCAGTAAAACGAACTGACCGGATTGTACCTTGAAAGGTGCAATCCGCAGAAAGTTTCGTTTTCGCAAGTTTTTCCACAGAGAAGATAAAGGGACCCTCAGGAGAAATCTTAAGGGTAGATTTTGTGCGGAGGAAGCTGAGAAAGGCACTGTTTTTCGCTTTTTCCGCACATCCTTGACATTTGCATTGCATTGGGAAGGCATCAATAATGTTCAAAATACTTAGGCTTTTACAATGGATTACAGTTGGACTGACTGCCGTGGTTGCCTTTCATTTTGAAATGGAAGACGCTGATGCCAACGAGTGGCGGGCGATCTCCGAACTCCCAACACCGCGAGGTGGATTCGCGACCGCTGTAGTGGATGGTAAGATTTACGCCTTGTGCTAATTGTTTTTTCCTGATTTGAGAGGAGCGGCTTTTCTTTTTTCTCTGAGTGTATTCACCCTTATGTTATCCTATAAGTTCACCTAACCCAAGGAAACATAAGGATGGACTTACATTTTACTTTAC
>JAJEDB010000096.1 GCA_022821725.1 Candidatus Poribacteria bacterium
GTTCGATTAAAAGCGTATGTTTTTTAGGTTCAGTGATACCTATAAAGAAGTTTCAATTCCAAACTGGTTCGATTAAAAGCTTGTCAATTCGCAACGCCTCTTTCGCTTTATCAAGTTTCAATTCCAAACTGGTTCGATTAAAAGCAATCCCTGAACGTCGCACAGTGAGCGACCTCTCTGAGTTTCAATTCCAAACTGGTTCGATTAAAAGACTATCAGTTGCTAAAATATCAACCTCAGTATGATCTATGTTTCAATTCCAAACTGGTTCGATTAAAAGTTTATCGGTGGCAGCCAGCGCAAAGTCAAAGTCAAAAGTTTCAATTCCAAACTGGTTCGATTAAAAGGATAACCAGCACCACAGTCTATGAACTGCCCCCCATCTGTTTCAATTCCAAACTGGTTCGATTAAAAGTTCTCATTTTTTTTTATCTCCTAACCTCTCATTCAAGGTTTCAATTCCAAACTGGTTCGATTAAAAGAAAGTCGCAACTGTTTTGGCGAGATAGGCTGAATAGGTTTCAATTCCAAACTGGTTCGATTAAAAGCAATCTTGAACGTGAAACAAAGCGTAGGTATCTTAGTTTCAATTCCAAACTGGTTCGATTAAAAGACGGGTGATGTGTGCATCTTCTGTTCCCTCATCATCTGTTTCAATTCCAAACTGGTTCGATTAAAAGGGAAAAAGACGCATATTACCGTGCACGCATCGCAGAATAGTTTCAATTCCAAACTGGTTCGATTAAAAGGGGTGGCATGGCGGACATTTGTGCCAGTTCAATATTACGTTTCAATTCCAAACTGGTTCGATTAAAAGTGGATTTTTTACGCACCTATAATCTGCTAGGCTTAAGTTTCAATTCCAAACTGGTTCGATTAAAAGGAGCATGCGATAGCACGCTCCCTGCTTAAACGATAAAGTTTCAATTCCAAACTGGTTCGATTAAAAGTATGACAACAGTGTAAAGCGTAAACTTGAATACCAAGTTTCAATTCCAAACTGGTTCGATTAAAAGCATTTTTTGCCAATGTCGGCAAAGTGAATAATAAGTTTCAATTCCAAACTGGTTCGATTAAAAGCGGCTCGGTTTTTTCACTGGACGGCTTTTTTTGACGTTTCAATTCCAAACTGGTTCGATTAAAAGTCTGCCCTTAGGTGGACAATCTAACCGCCTACCTACGTTTCAATTCCAAACTGGTTCGATTAAAAGTTTGGAAAACTGCAAAGGAAAGCCTTAACACTTGAGTTTCAATTCCAAACTGGTTCGATTAAAAGGTTGAGTTCAAGGTCTTCACCGATATGCTCTGCGAGTTTCAATTCCAAACTGGTTCGATTAAAAGAAGACCCGCTTGTGGCCACATCAACTCTGGCTCATTAGTTTCAATTCCAAACTGGTTCGATTAAAAGACACCTGTCCATCCGCATAACAGATCTAATGCGCTCGTTTCAATTCCAAACTGGTTCGATTAAAAGTTGAGCACCAATCTGATAATCAATACGTTGTTCAAAGTTTCAATTCCAAACTGGTTCGATTAAAAGCGAGGAACAGCGGTGCAACGATCGCGCCAGTGTCCACAGTTTCAATTCCAAACTGGTTCGATTAAAAGTAATACCACCGAATCCAAAAGTCCCTGTGCTGATAGGTTTCAATTCCAAACTGGTTCGATTAAAAGTTGATTCTGTTGCATTGGCCTTTGTTGATTCGTCTGGTTTCAATTCCAAACTGGTTCGATTAAAAGTGAACTTGCAACGCTTCTCTCTAAGTCTCGTCAGAAGGTTTCAATTCCAAACTGGTTCGATTAAAAGCACTCCCGAACCCCTACGAGACGGATCAGCCAGAACTCTGTTTCAATTCCAAACTGGTTCGATTAAAAGATTTATACTGTAACCCTGATAAATACTACAGTCAACGTTTCAATTCCAAACTGGTTCGATTAAAAGGCGAAGGCTTCCTCTACTGTGTAGTCTCCGAGTAGCAGTTTCAATTCCAAACTGGTTCGATTAAAAGTGGACGACTTCAACACCGAACTCGATAGATGGGGATGTTTCAATTCCAAACTGGTTCGATTAAAAGGCGAAGTTGGAACTCATCGATCCGAGAGAGGTCAAGTTTCAATTCCAAACTGGTTCGATTAAAAGATTATTGTTGAGGTGTAAATATGCGTGAAATCCAGACGTTTCAATTCCAAACTGGTTCGATTAAAAGGGGTGCGAGTGCGTGGACATCGTTAAGTGCGCAAAGGTTTCAATTCCAAACTGGTTCGATTAAAAGGTGGACGCAGTCGCGGTGTATGTAGGCGAAACAAGTTTCAATTCCAAACTGGTTCGATTAAAAGGCTATGTGAAAACCATAATTAGATTATACGCGATCCTTATGAGACGTGTCAAGTCAATTTTTCGGAATGTTATTTTTTAGGTGAATCTGCTGTCGACCTGCAGTAGTGCAAATTCTCTGGGAGGTTGACGGATCCTTACAAAGCGTGAGTTTATCCGCGCTTTATCCCAGAAATGGGAAGTGTAAAACACGGGCAAACCCCTCATTTGACCGAGATCGACAGCAAGGGTTATACTAATATTCTTGGAGAGGGTTCACTTAGAGTAGGTTCGTCGCAGGATTCTTATCTATCCCCATAACCTCCTTATTCATCCACCGTGCATCACGCAACTGGTAAATAATGACTGAGTCGTATTCGGGGTCGGTGAGTGCTGCTAACCCGGCTTTGACGCGAGCGAATTGCGCTTTGGTTAACTGCCCTTCAAACACCGAATTCTGTATCCAATTGAGGTGTTGACGGAGATATTTACAGACCTTTGCGACCCGTTTGGTTTCAATGTCGTAGACGAGAATGATATACATTGCGGATGTCTCCTCCTGTAAAGTGGGAACGAAGTTGAAAGGTTCGTCGGAAACCGATGGGCGCGGCAACCGCGCCCCTACGAAGATTGTTTCTACCACCAAGGACGCAGTGCCTGATAGGTCTCCATCTCAACGAGATGTTTTATGAGTTTATAACACTCCAACCGGATGAGTCGTTGATACGAGACGTGACGTTTCAATTTCCGATGCGAAACGGTTTGCTTAAGCTGCTCATCAAATGCAGCGATGAACAATTTACGTCCCTTTTCATTGAGATAACACCCATCAATACTGGACTCAAAGTGTTTTGACTCGTCAAGTTGCCGACGGTTGAACAACCGGAAGATAATCCGGTCAATAATCAGGGGTTTGAAAATTTCTGCAAGGTCCAGACTCAACGAGAAACGGCGGTCTCCCGGTTCATGGAGAAAACTGATCGTCGGATTGAGCTGCGTCCGATAAATTTCGGTCAAACACGCCGAATACATCATGGAGTTTCCAAAGGAAATGGCGGCGTTGATTGGGTTGTCTGGTGGACGCCGGACGCGCTTTTCAAAAGGTATCTTTAACGCTAAAATTGTATTGAATGCAGTGTAATAAGTGTCTCGAATGATGCCTTCATAGCCCATCAACTCGTTCGTGTTCTTTACGGTTTGGCTTTCAGAAAGAATTGCCTCAATTGATTCAATTTGCCCGCTGCAATCCTTACCACGATTGGTGTGATAGCGCAAAATTCGTAACATGTTGAAGACAGCGGATTCTACGAACTCGTGTGCGAGCACTATCCGTTTGGACCGGTTTTCGTAATGTTGGACCTGTTTAACGAGGAGGGAGCCTGAATTGAGGTATTCTCTGGGATAGTAACTTCCGGAATAGTAGCCGTAATAGTTGAATACGTGAAAGGCAATATGTTTCTGCGAAAGGAAATTGAGAAGCCTTGTGTTAAGGTCCAGTTCACCGTAGAAGTAGAGCGCGTCGATGTCTTCAACGGGGATTGGGATGCGTGGCGCATCTTCTCGCTCCAAATAGAGAGTATTGTCTTTCCGGCGGAGTCTGCCGGGTTGCGTGATGTAATAATTGCGTGACATATTTTGAAAGACCTCCGATAAACTGCACGCGGAGTGCGACTCGGGTGAGGGGACCTTACCCCTACGATATGTGGTTGACAACGGGCTGGAGGACCCCGCCCCTACGAGTTTTTAACTCCAGCAGAGTTCTTGATAACTGCAGGATTTACAGATTTTCATATAGTCGGCGTGAGGGGGGGTCGGCAACGCTGCGACTGCGTGCACCTTTTCAATGGCGTTCTCCACCTCTCGTTCTCTTTCAGGTGTGAGTTCCACTTCAGTCGTCCGCCGTTGGCGCGGGTAGTTGATAACACCTTTGCGATTAGAGACCCCTTTCTGTTTGAGCAAGTGGAGGTAATAACAGAGCTGCATGACGTGCGCGGTTTCCATCGCGGGCCCAGATTTGATGTCGTGGAGAATCCCGTGTTTGTCAACAAAGTCAATCTGGACAAGGTTATCGACGCTCCATTCTCTGCGTTTTTCGCGAGGATAACTTTCGTCGTGAAGAAGTTGTCCGAGGTCAACGAACTCAGAGGTGTGCTCCATTTCGAGGTGGTTCTGATAGAACCAGAGCTTGCGTGTGCAGACGTAAAGGTAGTTGATAGCAGTACCGGTAATGTTAGATTGGTTTGGGTTTTGCATTGTTGAGGTCTCCGTTTTGGTATATCCCTGTTTAGAGATATGCCGTAGGGGCGTGGTTTCCACGCCCGTTTCCGAGTGGATGTTCCTTTCCGTTTGGGGAGATAGGCTGCCGTAGGGGCGTGGTTGCCACGCCTGCCTTTATTTTTTATAAGATGTTTGTGTTAGGTTCGTCCAGTATCAGACCGAGTGTCTCGTCATAGTGAACGTTGATGAACCATTGACGTAAGCATTCATCTTTATTGAGTAGGTTTTCACGGTATAACTTTGCGAATTGATACTCTTGAATTTGTGCGATATAAGCCATTGCCTCGTAATATTTTTTCGCCTCAATGTGTTCTGAATAAGTATCCCTATAAATGAGGGGAACAACTTCAATACTTTTGAAGAGTTTTTCAAATTCATCACGCCCGGATTTGTCTTCAATGAACGGAACGATGTCTTCTACATGTCGTTGAAAAGAATGCTTTGCCTTCTGAAACTGTTCCTGTTCAGTTTCATTATAGCCATCACAATAGACTTCATCTATTAAACTCTGAATTTTTGACTCGTACAGGACATCAACCGATGTGAAGGCGTTTAGGGTGCGTTCAATCTTGTCAGGGGAATAGATATATTTGTCATTTTCACCGCCCTCTTTGCAGATATGGACATCACAGATACCTTTTTCGCCTTTCCTGTTGACTCGTCCGAAGCGTTGGATGAGCGCGTCTATCGGGGCGGGTTCCGAAAAGAGACAATCGAAATCAATGTCAAGCGAAACCTCTACCGCTTGTGTACCGACAAGTAGGTTTGCGTCTTCAAGTTCTTTTTCAATCCGCTCTCTGTCTTTGAGGATGAATCGGCTGTGAAGGAGTTTGGCGTTTTCGGTTACACCGATTAATTCCTGAAACACGTCCTGTGCCTGCTTGACAGTATTACAAACGACTAATACACGTTGCCCTTTCATAAGGCGTTCTTTAATCAGCGGAATTGCCTCGTGAATATTTCCATCAAGGAGCTGCAACTGGTGCCGAGTGTATGTGTCCCGTTCTTCGGATGGCATCTCAATCTGTGGAGGATTGCCAAGTCCCTCGCTTAGCAGGTCTTTAAGAAACTGTGGCATTGTGGCGGTCATGATGCAGAATTGTGCGTCGTAGTCTTTACGGAGTCGCTCTATCATCGTCAGAATGAGGGCAGTTGTGTGCGGGTCATAGGCGTGGATTTCGTCGAAGATGAAAAGCCCTTTGGACATCTCCGCCATTTGCATTTCAAACCCGCGTATACCGAAAAAGGCTTTTAAAAGTTGGAAAGGCGTGAGCACCTTGTAAGGACGGTAAATCTTTCGAGTCAGGTTTCTGTCGTCTCTGACTTTGTCTTGGGCAATTAGTGTTTTGGCTGATTCAGGATCGCGTCCCTCGTCAATAAGTTTTTGATATTTAGCTTGATATTTCTTGTCCTCTTGAGGTCTGTATTTTTTATTAATAAGATCTTTGTAAACGAAGTAAGTCGCTTTACCATGCAACATACCGATTTTCTTTTTAGTGACCAGTTTTTTGAGCCGTTTATACATGGCGTTGATACTTGCAGTGTAAGGTAAAACATAGAAAACGCGGTTTCCTAATGTTTCACACTGATTTTTATTTGACCAAAGGAGTGCGGCTTCAGTTTTACCGGAGCCTGTGGGTGCGGAGAGCATGAGTTGCCCGGTTGTTTTTCCAGAGGTTTTTTGAAAGGGTTGCCATCCGTGAAATTGTCGTTCATCCTTCTTTGCCTTTTCTTTAACCTGTTGCGTCAGTTTTTCAACAAGGTTGTCGAGTGCTGGCTGGATTTCGTTTTTTCCTGCCGATGCGAGATGATCACAAGCGATCATACACCCGCGCATCAGTATACCGTAGGTGCGGTGTAGGATAGATAAAGGATGATTTTTTAATTGATGGTTCCTTTTAATTCTTTGGTAAGGCAGCAAGAAATCACGGTAGCCATTAACAAGTTGGTCAGTTGAGGTAACAGGTGTCCACACACATTCTTCCATAGGAGGACACCGATGCGTGACCTGTTTCTGAATTGCCATTAACGTTTCCCAATTCGGTTCTAACTCTTTAATTTTATCTTTCCAGACTTGGAATCCGACTTCACTTTCAGGATAGTGCTTATATGTGTGTCTAAGGGTGTCAATATCTTTATGATGTGTTAGGATTGTGAGTCCTATTGCCTCTTTTGCTTCTCGTGAGAGTTGAAGTCCTGCTACAAATCCAGCAGATAGAATTTCGTGGCGATAATTCCATCGCTTGCCACCAGTGAGTTGTTGTTGGAAACCAGTAGCGGCTTTCCCGAAATCGTGAAGTGCGACAGCGTAAAAGAGATGTTGAAAGAAATCAGGGGTATTGGCAACGTCGGCTAAGAACGGCATCCGTTCTCGGAGGCTCTCATATACGGTGAGGCAATTCTGTGTGTGTTCAAGAAGATTCTCTGATGGATCGCTTTTTGCGAGCAATATTGACATGGATTTTCCTCCACGTAGGGGCGAGGTCCCCTCGCCCCTCATAGATATTATCATGGTTTCGTAGGGGCGTGGTTGCCACGCCCGCCTGTGTACATTTGGGTCGTTCTCACCATTTGGAAGGGTTATCAGGATGCAATTGATCTAACGCCCATTTCATCGGGTTATCCTGAATGTATTGGCGAAGTCGTTGTAAATCTGGGTCGTCTCGGATGATATGATCGTGATAATTTCTTTGCCAAATGCGCGTCCCAGGTGTATCGTGGTGTTGGTTGATATGCTTGGTGGATTGATATTTGAAATAGGCTATGATTTTGCCTAACGCGGGCGAGTTTTTTGGCGGGCGGGGTGACCCCGCCCCTACGAGGGGGTATGCGATAATTCCATGTATGTGATTGGGCATGATAATCGAGTCACCTAATTCAACGGAAGGAAAATGTTGTGGAATATGGTTCCAACATTCAACGACGATTTTCCCGATTTCGTTCAATTGCATTTGTCCGTCCACAATCGTCCCAAATAAACATTTCCGGTGTTGGGCACAGATGGTCACGAAATATGCACCGGGTTGGCTGTAATCATAATCGCGTAAGCGCGTGGGTTTGCGGCGTGGAAGATTGGGTTTCATAAGGAAAATATTCCTACGGGCGAGGGGACCTCGCCCCTACGGTTGTGTGGATTGTTGTGCTCCTACGGGCGAGGGGACCTCGCCCCTACGATGTATTGGGGTTAGAGATCAAAAAGGGGTATCTGTTTTCCGATCACGTCTGGAACTTCATAGTTTTTGTTGACAGGTTTCTCAATTGGAACAGTGAAATCTCCAGGGATGCGCTTGTGCAAATACACACCCCAATCTTTTTCAGGGTCGTGTAATACCTCACCTTGATACTTGATTTGTTCTGTTACGAGGTGATAAGCGCGGATGCCACACGGACGGCGTGGAATTTCTGCCGTGAAGTGAGTTGGCAGTGTCAACATCTGTCCATGGAGTTGAGGATCAGGAAAGGGAAGTATCGTATTTTGATAGGTTGTCTCGGACCTATTTTCTAATTCAATTTCCTTAATAGATTCCACGGTTGCTAAGTCAGAGGAACGCCCCAACAGCAATGGATAATGCGGGCGTTCAAATGCTTCCTTTAACCACATCTCTGGAGTATACAGATAAAGTTGGGGAGCAACAAGAAACTCTCGTTTTTTTATGTTAGGGTTCAGACGCATTGAGTACAAAACTTTTGAAGAGCCTAATTTAGATTGTCGCTTATTTATATTAGAATTTGGACTCAAAGTCCCGTCAAACTCATAGACAGTTTCTAAATCAATACCATTCCCGTTGCTTTGAAAAACAAACCCGACTGCGGCATCGTGTGGTGTAACCCATTCCCCTTTTGCAGCGGTAAGAATTCCATATAAAGTAGAAAGCGGTGGCAAGGGGAGTGTCGGTTGGAATCCGCTAATGAATAACGGATTCCGGAACGATGAAACCCATCCGGTAATGTGAACGCGAAGGACCTTCATGGCGTATCTCCGATATGGTCTTCTAACCTTTGTGCCAATTGAGAAATCGCCTTATTTGGTGAATCGTAAACGATTTGACATGGTAGACTATTGTTCCCTGACAACTCAGTGAGTTTTTCGTCAAGGTCATCCATGAAGCCGCTGCGTCTTCCGATGTAAATTGCATCACAAAACCGGTCTCCATAATCATCAATAACCTCGCGTAAAGCTGAAAGACTGAGTTTGCCAATACCTGCTTCTTCTACTATCAAATTCATGAAGGGGTGGTTGCCTCCCTCAAGCACAGCAAGAAAGATCAGTTTGGGTGTAACGTCGGTGAGATGAGAGGTCAGCTTTGCCCCTCCAGTAAGAAAAGGAAGGACTTCAAGAGTCTGTTGACAGCGCCGAACGCGGATGTCCTTCGGAAGCACCCATGGGGAATCTTCATTTTCTCTTGTTCCGCCTGCAGCTTTAATAGTTGGAATGTAGTCGGGCCTTATGTTTTTGTAACCAGTTCTGTTAACTGCAGAAAACGTTCCTACCGCACTAAGGTTTAGAGAAAAGATACCTTGTAGGACACACGAATAAAATTGGTGTTCATAAGGCACCGGGTCGCCTTCCTGTCTTGCCATGACTCCAAAATCATTTGTTGGGATTTGTGGAGAAATGGAAATTAGAGGTGAACACTTGAGAGGGGACAAACGAGTTACTGTCAGATCAACTTTTTCTTGCCCCTTCCCTTCGCTTTGTGCACGCATATAACCAAACACATCATCATCGTCATATTTTACCGGATCTACTTTGGTATATGCGATTTTATCTTCGCGATCTATTGGTGAGTTGTTCCAGTCATCAAATTCTTGTTCAAGGGTCGTGCGCCACCAATTTCGCCATGCTTGTCCGGAAACATAGGGATAGATGTTTCCCCGGCGTCCCTTTTTAAGGGTTTTGACGACAACGACATTGTCGTTTGGACGATCTTTTGGTCTGTCAGCATTGTTTAAAGCAGAATAGGGCGCGTCGATAAGAATAAATCCTATAAGATGTTTAGACATGATTAATCATCCTCCTGTTCAGTTAACCAACTGTGTAGTTTTTCGTAAATACGAAATAGCAATAGATCACGTGTTTCACGCCAAAATGTGACGTTATCACTTATAGAATGTATCAGTTGTTCTTTTTGTTCCTCATCCAATTCGCCGTCATCTAACTCGTCACTCCAAGATTGAGCATTATCACTTGAAATAAAAAGATATTCAACACAATCTTCAAATGAAAATAAGGGTTCAGGCTCCTTATGCTGATAAATTCTATCTTCAAAAATACGTAATAAGATATTGCGGCATTCGGCATAAGTATTAGCATCTGCGAAATCACGAAGTTGTCTTTTACCTCGCTTCCGAGATTTACGTATACTTTCCGCCATTAAATCACCGACTTGCTTGATTTTCTCAATCCGTGCTGGTTTCATATTTCTCACCTTCTGTAAATAAAGGGAAAGCAATTCCCAATTTCCACGCTGTTTTTGAGTCCGTCGGCTTAGAAAAAACCCACGAATGGATCGACCTTCTAATAGATACTCATATACAAGGTTTCTTGATTTTTTGTAATCTTTTTCAGATTTACCTCTCTTGTAACCGCTTCTGACGATTTCGTACCATGTATCCGTATATGGATTCTGCTCGGCATCATACAAAAATCGAAAGACCGGAGAAGGGATATAAAATATTTCAACATCTGGGAACTGATTGTTGTTTGTGAAGGAGTATACCTCCATGGATACATCCTTATCTGTGATTTCATCATAAAGCTGCATTTCTTCAAGTTCACTAATCATTTCGCGCACCATGTAAAACAAACCATTGCGAGAATTTTCATAATCAGGTTTAAAACATCCCCCTGATTGTTGTTGAGAGTATCGTTGATTAACTCCTGTGATGCAGCGGGCTGTCCAAATTTGCATAAGTTCCCAAGATTTGGAGTGAAGCATCAGAAATCTTCCACCGCTACTTCCAGTCGCAACCAAAGCAAGCGGTAAAAATTGAATGGCAAAACTGCAAGCGGGGCAATAACCTGCTCCTTCGGAGAAAACAGGAAAAAAGTTACTATTCTTTCCACCTGTTAGTGGAACACCTGTTTTGTCAAGCAAAGGTATTGAGCCTACTTCACGTCTACCACATCCCATACAATCACCGACTTGGCCAAGTTCTACCGTTTGATCAATATAGCCAAGAAGTCTTTTCTTAAACTTTGGCACACGGTCACTTTGTCTACCATTTGTCAACCTATGATTTCTTGTGAAAATTGATGTCCATTTATCCCAATTCGCTGCAAGCGGTACAAAGTCCTTAACGATCTGCTTAAGATCTTCAGCAGTGATCTGCTCAGGCTGGATATTATGCCCTAACCATTCACATATTGCGCATACGCCGACATCCACAAATGGATTTCCCATTAGTTTTTCATAAATTGGCATGACATTCTCCTCCTTTCAAAAACGTTACATAACATTATACTTTATTTACTAATGAAAGTCAAATTAAAATTTGTTTAGACTTCCACCATCCCGAAACCTGCACTGTTTTTATCACCGAACCCGCATTCATAACCAGTCTGGATTAAGGGGATGCTCCCAGAAACATGGAATGGACACATTATTCCCCTTATCTTGATGCCTTTGTAGTCTACGAGGCGAGTGACGCGTCCTTTTCGTCTATCAATATAGGATTTGTCAAAGGAGAAGGTTAGGGTATCATCATGGGGTGCGCGACCGTGGATCGCTTCGTGTTTGCGGATGAGGTTCTGACGGATGAGTTCTGACAAGGCGGGATCCTCGGGGAGGCAGTAGTGCATGACCTGTTTGCCATCACGCTCGCGTTTTGTGGACATCGTAATCGGGGAGAGGCATCGGAAATGCATCTCTGACCGAAAACGCGGGATACGCGGCACGGTGACATCCTTGATTTGCAACTGATGTTGACCGATGGACAATCTGCCCTCGGTTAGCAAAGTATCGGCGAAATGGGATAAGAACCGTTCGACTGGGGAGGCGATATACCATGTCAAGGTTGATCCGAAATGGATCGTGGCACCGGTGATGCGCCTGCGTTCCGCCATGAGCTGCGAGAAGGTGAAGAGTTTGAAACGTTTCTCTGCGGCAGCGTAGCCTTCCTCGTGTAGAAAGGTGGCGTATTCGGGGTCGGATTCGGCGAGGAACCGGTAGATGATACCCGCAAGTTGATAGTTGTAGTTGATGGGGAGGGTGATGCCGTCGCGAACGTCGGCGAGGATTTTGATGCGCATTTGGTTATTTCCTTTTCAGCGTTATAGTGAACACTAAAAATGGAAAGACACTTTCCACACCTGTCTGGATCAATGCTACACTCCCAGAAACACTGTGGGGTTTTGGGGTGGGAGTGACCTGCCAGCAGTTATGCCTCTAAGCAGTCTCGGAAGACGAGAAAACTTTCGGCAATCGAAGCGGTCAGGTTTAACTGCTTGAGCCGGTCCAGATCCTCAATCGCTTCAAGGATCAGTTTTACTGTTGTGATGTCCGCATCAGGGAAACGTTTAGCGAGAATCGTCAATGTGCTTTCAACGCTCATCTGACGCGCGCCTTGTTCGATGCCTTGTTCGATGCCTTGTTCGATGCCTTGTTCGATGCCTTGCTGTAGGAAATGTTGGATAACCGATGATTCTTGCATGATCGCCTCCATTATGATTTCGCGGACAGTTGAATACTCAAATATTAAGCCACCTAAAATCGCTAAATCCGTCAGATAATCCGCTTTTGATACTGAATCCTGCTCTACACTCTCAGCAACCTCAACACACTGCCGAAGCCACGTCTCACCTTTTATGCCGGGCGGCGGCTTCATCAGCGGTGTAAATGGGATCAAACCCTTCACACCCGCCTCCAAGAACGGCGAACCTTCTAATTCACAGAGCCGGATCACCTTGTATCGGATATGAATCTCATACCCCGCTATCTCTTGAACGTATGCGCCAGGATCGGTCTTGCCTGCCCGGGGGTGTAGGTAAATCACATGTGAATAGATCGGCAGCTGAAATGCCTCAATGCCTCTGCCTGCATAACCTGCAATACGATACGGCATCGGCACCTCTCTGCTATCGTGCGTCTGTATCTCCAAATGCACGATACCTTCTTTCCCGCCGATATTGACGTGTATGAAACTATCTACTTGATTTGATTTGACAGTGGGTTGCTGGGTTTCAAGGACCCGGACGACTTCTACATCAGGGATGCCGAGACTAAAGACAACCCAGTCTTTAGGATTTTGTTGAATGACGGTTTTTGAAACGGTATCATATTTTGGGCTGTTCGGTGCCGGTTGCTTTGAACTTTGTGCCATATCAGATATACTCGCGATACATATTGCTGCCAGTCCTATTTTCTTCCAAATTGGGTTACTAAAGTCTAACACGCGTTGGCAGTAGATGTCAAACAATTTTTTGGGAACAGAATGGTCTTTCCAGAGAAATATTCGTAGTTTACCTTCGGAAACCCAGTGGTACGGGTTCATAGCGTGATATTCAGGTTAGACTTCTACCATGCCGAAACCTGCACTGTTTTTATCGCCGAACCCGCATGCGTAGCCGACCTGGATTAAGGGGATACTCCCAGAAACATTGAATGGACACAAGACACCACGGATTTTAATCCCTTTGTAATCTACGAGACGGGTGACACGTCCCCGTCGTCTGTTGATATAATTCGCATCGTAGCGGAAGGTCAAGGTATCGTCGTGGGGTGCGTGACCGTGGATGGCTTCGTATTTGCGGATGAGGTTCTGACGGATGAGTTCTGACAAGGCGGGATCCTCGGGGAGACAGTAGTGCATGACTTGTTTGCCATGACGCTCGCGTTTTGTAGACATCGTGATTGGGGAGAGACATCGGAACTGCATCTCTGATTGAAAGCGAGGGATACGCGGCACGGTGACATCCTTGATTCGCAACTGATGTTGACCGATGGACAATCTGCCCTCGGTTAGCAACGTATCGGCGAAATGGGATAAGAACCGTTCGACTGGGGAGGCGATATACCACGTCAACGTGGATCCGAAATGGATCGTCTCACCGGTGATGCGCCTGCGTTCTGCCATGAGCTGCGAGAAGGTGAAGAGTTTGAAACGTTTCTCTGCGGCAGCGTAGCCTTCTTCGTGTAGAAAGGTGGCGTATTCGGGGTCGGATTCGGCGAGGAACCGGTAGATGATACCCGCAAGTTGGTAGTTGTAGTTAATAGGGAGGGTGATGCCGTCGCCAACGTCGGCGAGGATTTTGATGCGCATAGCTTTACCTCTTTACGCGGGTTACACGAATTTTAGAGTAATGTGTTGGGTTTCACTCGGTCCCTTGGCAATAGTAGGTATATAGGTAGATAGTGAAGCTTAGAATTAAGTGGCCCCTATTTCTTAACAAACACCCGTTCGTAGTAGGGCAATTCATTGCCCGTGGTATTAAAGAGTGCCCAACTATTTTTCGACCTTACTATAATTCGGTAATTATTGGACGTGCGATGAATCGCACTACTACAAGCAGGCCCGTTCGTAGTAAAGCAATTTATTGCTCGTCGATCACCGAATTATTTTCTGAAACTGCCTGAAACCGCACCTACCACGGTTGAGACGTTAGAGCCCCATCCGAAGGGCCACGGCGGCGAGAAGAATCAACAGCGAGACAACCCCCATCAAACTCGATATGATTGACAGCTGGGAACGGAGCGGTTTTACCTCCGGTGGGAGTTCCGTAAGGTCAGGGTCCAAGGTCTCGATGGCTGCTGCGAGTCGGGGCGCAAAAATCATACTGTGTAGTGCCGTGAGGATGACCAGCACGAAGAATAGCACGATTTTGATGAGAAGCGTCCGCATAAACGCGTTGGAAATCGCAGTGGTAGAGGTGAGATCCACTGCAAAGAAGATGTTGACGATGCCGGTGAAAAATAGGATACCGATACACCCCCATACGATGGGTTCAAAACGTTTCCCGATCTGCGTCAGCAGCTGGATACGCTGGACAGGGGGCAGGTTCTGTCTGAAATGCGGAACGATCACCATGGCTAAAATCAGGTTGCCGCCGACCCAGACGACGGCAGCGATAACATGTATCCACAGAACGAAGAGTGAGAATATTTCCATTTTTTTTACTCCTTTATGTGTTGTGTGTATTCTGATGGTTCTCAATGTCGTTAATAACCCGCTCAGCGTGAGCGATCAACGTATTTCGTTCACCCGTGGACAGGGACACAGGCGCGAATCGGTGGTAATCACACTTCGTGAGAAGGTCGATAAGTGCGTCAAGGATAGGTTTCGGAATTCCGGCGTTCGCGCAGACCTCGCGTGCTGTGTCGATATTCCGCTGTGACATGCCAAATGTATCCTCAAGATATTGATAAAGCACGTGTGCGAGTGCGTTGGCAAATGTAGTCGCATTTTCTGGGGTATCGCTATCTATGAGACTCCCAAGCGCCTCGCGTGCCTGTGAAACGGGTGTTATCGGTTCTGTCTCGGTATCCTGTGTGTTTCGATTTCTAAATCCGCTACCTTTGCGTGTATCCGTTCCTGTCTCGGTATTCGGCTTCCTGCGTGTAGGGATCGCAAACCCGGTGCGATACCAGAGATACCCGCCTATACCCAACGCCGCTATCAGAATTGCTAAGAGGATGAACCAGAGGAATCCCATTGAACTGTCATCTTCAATCAGATCGGGATCGTTTGGGTGCGGACGCACAGAGACAGGAATAGGAGTGGTCTGCGTGGTTGTATAAACCGCACGGATCGGATCGAAACAGGTGTATTCGATCGCGGGGATGCGGAATATTCCTTGTCTCGCAGGGGTGAGTGCGTATACGTAAGCCCGGCTTGTTGATGTTATCACTTCGAACGGCTCGGCTCGGCTCACCATGACCCCAGCAATCTTTGGCAGCGTGGGGGGTGTAACTGTCTGGATATTGCCGTGTCCGGAGATACGGACAGTGAGTGTTAGTTCGTGTCCGGCTTGAATCCAACCCCGTTCAATTTCAGCAGAAATTTGATATTCACCGATAGCACCGTTGAAGTGAGGCGGTCTGCCTGTTTCGGGGATCGGTTGCACCCTCAAAGTCAACGGTTTGGTCTTTAAGGTTTTGCGTCCTTGCGGGAGGGGGAGTAACAGTTCCGCAGGTGCCAGAACGATCTGTCCGATTTTCTGTTGTGGATATAACGTGCGGGTATGCTCTTCGACCCAAAACGTTTTCCCACGAATTGCTTGTGTATATAACGGTCGTTTTTGGGGGGTCTCGACGAAGAAACCCTGGAATGTCGGGAGTCGTGGCGTTGGTGACTCGCGAGTCGGGAGCACTGTCGTATAAAGGTATCGGAAGGTGTAAGTCAAAGGTGCGTTGAGATACGGTTCGTGTGTATCAACCCCCGCTTCAACTCGGTGAATCGCGTTGGTTGAAACATCTACGTATGTATCCGTGCCGCTCACGCGAATCGACCCCGGATTTGCGAAATACGGGGTGCCTTGATAGGCGAGACGGATGTCGGATAGCGTAAAGTCGCCGATCGCTTGCGGGATCAATTCATACGCCCACGCCATGGAAACCGCAATTTGGTTGGCTTCTAAGCGGGGTGTCGTTTCGGAGTGCAGTGGCACTGCAAGGAACGCCGGTAGGAAATTGAACTGCGGGGCTTCAATATGCTTGATGCGTGCCTCTCCTGAAAGTGTGAGGTCCAACCGCGCTTTCTCTCCGAATTGGATGTGACGCGGACTCACCACGGCAGCAACAGTGATCTCCTGGCTTTGTGCCGCTGTTGCGAGAAAGATGAAAACGATGCTGACGAACTGAAGGTTACCAATCCTTTTCACGCCGATATCCACTTTTGCGTTGTTGTTGTTGTAATTTTTGCCGTAGCCTGTTTTCATTCTCACTGAAACGTTCTAAGAGCCGAAGGGCTTCCGCTTTACCAACGTCGTTTGGCTCGGTTTTCGGTGCAGTGCTGTGCTTTGCCTGCTGTTGTGCGAGGTCTTCTTGCTGTTTTAAGCGTTGACGTGCCAATGTGAGGTTATGGTGTGCATCCGTATCTTGGGGGTCAAAGCGGAGTGCTTGCTGGTAAGCGTCAATTGCCCTCGTAAGGTCGCCGACTTTAAATTGGGCGTTGCCTAAGTTATACAAGATACTGGATCGATTGAGCGTGTTTTCAATCTGTTCGGCAGTCTGTTCAGCGTGTCTTGAGAGCGATGCCTGAAATGTCCGTGCCGCCTCTCGAAATTTACCCTGTCTGTAGAGGGCAGTCCCTAAGTTATAGTGTGCAACGGGATTGTCAGGTTTGTCAAGGGTTGCCTGTTGAAAAGCGGCTTGTGCCTCGTCGTAGTTTCCACGCACATACGCCTCGTTCCCGGCTTTCATGACGCGGGTCCAACCGCCTATCCATCCGCTGAGAACGATAACGGAAGCAGCTATAAACGAGCAACAGCGCATTTTGTTTAGCATAGTCTTATTATAGCAGATGCTTTTACGGTTTGCAAGCAATTGCCAATTGTAGGAAAAAATAAAAAAGGCGCGCTGAGAAAGCGCGCCTACAAAAATAGCAACAGATCTTATTGACGTTTGATGTCCGCCCAAGTTGTCGTCAATTTTCCAACGGGTTCAACGGAGACAACCAGCGGTTCGATTTCAGCAAAGAAACTCGCCTGGTCGGTTGAATCTTTCGGATAGACGGTAACGGCATCGTTCGTTGCATCGTCAAGGTGCAAGTTGAAATATGCGGAACCACCGGATTCACCACACCGGTAAAGCAGGACATTGGCACCTTTTTGCAAATCGATTTCGACATCGTGAAGAATCGTTTGTGCAGCGCCTGTCCATCTGGTATTGTTGTACCACTTTTCACCGTTAATCCAGATTTGCGCGTGGTCATCGTGTGCTGGAGACATCACGGCTTGCATGTCGCTCGGAGAATCGATAACGATCAGAGCGTATGTATCGATATTATCAACCGGTCCGCCTCTGTTCATATTGTTGCCATCTGCGGGATCGATTTCAAAGACAGTCCACCCACGGTCACCGCCGTGGTCGTCGCCCCACTCCATATCGACTTCTTGGGTCATCAGCAACCCTTCCAGCGTTGAAAGCGATGCCTGATTCAGTTTGCCGCCGCTGCCTTCTTCAATGAAGTCCATCGGACCGGAAACTTGGAAGGTGCCATTGTCTTCGTAGTTGCCGTCAGGTCCATACCACAATGTAATCCACGGCGAGCCACTGCGATCTTCTCTAAGATTGTCACCATTGGGCTCGGGATCTTCTAAGAGCATGTCGTCTGCTAAGGGACCCCCTGTGATGAGACCAGCCGCGAAGACAGCCGGTGAACCGCTGACAACGAGTGTAAACACGATCGCGAGTGCGAGTGCAAAAGTATCAAATCTTTTCATTCTGTATCCTTTTTTGGAGATTAAAAACTAAAGTAAATAGGATGCGTTATGAGCTTCCTAAGATGCTTTAACTGGTTATAAACGCTGAAATTGCGTTCGAGATTACAATTTACTAATTATTATAACACATGGACATAAATTTGTCAAGCGAGTTGTAGAACACTCTCAGAGTCATGCACTTGTCCCGAATCGCGCTTGTGGGAGGGGTTTGTAACCCCGATTCTTGCGAATATGTTGCACATGAGCTAAGGTTTCAATACACGCGCTTCCTCAAATTGATTGACCAAGTAAGCAACACCGTCCCCCTCGGATATACCCAAAACAATCCTGGCTTTTCCATCGGGCGCGAAAAGTGAGAGGACCCCGCCACCCTCATTCACCATGAGAGAGGCACCGGTTTTCTCCTTTGCACCTTGTGTTGTCACAACGCCATTCCCCTCCGCAACCAAAAGCGAAGCCGCACCGACCCCCTTTGGACCGTAAGTTACCACACGTCCGCCATTTCTGTCCCAAGAGATATGAACGCGCGGCTCCATATCGTCGCTCATGAGCCTTATGTCCTTACGCACGATGAGTTCTCCGACGCTCAACTTATCAATCGTTTCATATCCAAACTGTGCGTCTGTAGTGTTGTTCATGTTCCCTAACATAAAACCGGCGAAGGTCAGCAGACCCCCTAAAAACATATATTTCAACTTTTCACGCACTCTCAATTTCATTGGATTCTCCTTGTCAAAAGGGTTTGTGAGATTGGGGAAGTATAGCGGAGCGAGGGTCGGTTATGAGAAAAAGTGAGCAAGAAAAAGCCCTCGTCTGAAAGGAGTCGACAAGGGCTTATATTTCCTACTGGTTCTGCTTAATAGCTGCCCAGGTACTGGTCGCCTTTCCGGTAGGATCGACTGGCAGAACACCCCGAACCTCGTCGAAGAAGCTCTTCTGGTCTTTCGCCTTCTCTGGGTAGATTTTGCATAACCTGTGCGTTTCTTTGTCAAAGTGCAAATTGAGGTATGCGGCACCCCCGGACTCACCACACCGGTAAAGCACAACATTCGCGCCTTTCGTTAACTGGACTTCGATGTTGTAGTGCACGATCTGCGCGCCCCCTGTCCAGGTGCGATCGTTGTACCATTTATCGCCATTGATCCAAATCTGTGCCCAATCGTCGTGTGCGGGTGACATCACGGCCTTCATGTCCTTGGGTGCGTTAAGCACACACATGACATAAGTATCAATGTTATCGGCGGGACCATCTCTATTCATGTTATCTTGATTGGCGACTTCAAGTTCAAAGACATCCCACTCTCGCGTGCCGCCGTGCTTCTTAGCCCACTCCATTTTAACGGTCTGCGTCAATTTCAAGCCCTCGACCGTCGAAAGTTTGGGTTCCGTCAGTTTACCCTTGGTGCCTTCATCGATCAGGTCTCTCGTCCCGGAAACTTGGAAACTTCCATTGTTTTCATAGTTGCCCTCGGGCCCGTACCACAGACTGATCCAATCTTTGACATCGGCGTGGTTCTCGCCCAACTGTGCGGCGGCGGCTTCGGCGCGCCAATCCTTTTCTGGTATAGGACCACCTTTAATATTGACTTTGTGCTTCTGTGCGAATGCGAGGTGCGAACTGCTCACAACCAACGCAAAAATAATAGCGATCGCAAGCGTAAGTTGATACACTCTTTTCATTTTTCTCTCCTCCATAACGGATAAATTGTTAAAAGCACTGGGTCAAACGACAGTGTAACCCAGATTCGTTCATAGGTTGTGTAATGTTGAATAGGTCCAACATTATAATTCGGGAGTATAACATGTGTAATAAAATTTGTCAAGAAAAAAATGAAAAAAATACGCAATAAGTAGTTTTGGGATTTTGAAAAATTATAAAAAAGTGCCGTGAACCCTGATAAATAAAGGGGTTTCGCTTGATTAAGTTCTTTGAAATATGCTATAATATGGGTAGTTAAAAAGGGGAGTGGATATCTCCCC
>JAJEDB010000030.1 GCA_022821725.1 Candidatus Poribacteria bacterium
CTCCCTAGAGGGAGCGCTTTGTAACCCCGACATACGCCAGAACTCTATCTCTCTTGTGGGAGGGGTTTGTAACCCCGATTTATGCCAAAAGTCGTCCTCTCTTGTGGGAGGGGTTTGTAACCCCGATTTATGCCAAAAGTGTCACATCTACTCGATAAGCCACTCAGAAACCGAGAACTGAATGACCCTGACATATTTCAGAATTTTTCTACATTGTCACCAACGATTGTGATAAAATAAAAACAGAAACGGCAAAAAAATCTGAAACTCCTTAAGGAGGAAAAATGGCATCCGAAAAGACAGGTTTGACACCGGCGCAAAAAACGTTTTATCAGGAGAATGGCTATCTCGTACTTGAAGGTGTTTTCTCACAAGAGGAGTGTCAACGTTTTGTTACACACATGGAAGACCTTCACGCAGGACGCAAGCACCTTGAAGGGTTCTTTCAACAGGATAAATACGGTGCCCGAACCTTTAATCAGCATCTTTACGATCCCGTCGTATTGGATCTGCTGATCAATTCCCGCTTACATAAACCGCTCGCCGACTGTTTCGGCGGCGAACCGGAAGGTATCCAAACGATGCATTTTTATGAAGGATCCGAGCATCCATTGCATCAAGACCAGTATTATCTACCCGATTGCATGTCTGCATGGATTGCGATGGTGCGTGTCGATGAAAACAATGGACCGCTAATAGTCCAGCCGGGTTCAAATCGGGGTCGGTTGATTACGAAAAGTGATGTGCCGATGACCTTGCTACCAGGGGAGACCTACGAGTTACAACAGCACAACCGTTATTTTCCAACCGTCAAACAGGTTTTCGACGAAAACGGGACCGACGCAGTTCAGGTGATGGTGAACGCTGGGGATGTCGTCCTATTTGACGGAAAGTTAATCCACGGGGGCGCGGAGATTTTGAAACCCGGAACCCGTAGGCATGCGTTGGCGTGCCATTATATCCCTTACGCCTCCGAAAACTGGGAACGCGACTGGCCCCGCTTTTCATTCGATGGCAGCCGACGAATTCACTATCAGTAGAGTGGAAATAGCAAGAAGGTCTTGAAAGTTGACATTTCACACCTTCTGTGTTATCCTTAACGACGAAAGTCTTAGCAATTTAATAATCCTTTTAGGAGGTGGAACCATGCAGCGAAAAGTCAGGGCTGCTCCAACGCCCTTCTATCCTTCTTCGGACGGTAAACCTATGGCAGAAACTGACTGGCATCGCAAGTTACTGATGGAACTCCTACAGATAATTGATCACCATTTTCGGGAGCATGATGATGTCTATGTTTCTGGGGATCTGTTAATCTACTACAAAATGGGGGATAATACGAAATCGGTTGCCCCTGATGTTTTTGTTGTTCGAGGGGTTGCGAAAAAGCAACGTGGAACGTATCTAACGTGGGAGGAATCTCACACCCCCGATTTTGTGATAGAGCTTGCGAGTCCGAGCACGGTTCGACATGATCTGACGACAAAAAAAGATCTGTATGCGTCTGTTTTGAAAGTGAAGGAGTATTACATCTATGACCCACTCCATCAAATACAGCCGCATTTTGTAGGTTTTCGCTTGGTTGATGGTGTTTATCAGGAAATTGCGTTTGTGAATGACCGGCTTCCCTCGGAAGTCTTGAACTTAGAACTGGGTGAGCGCGATGGGACTTTGAGAATGTATGACCCGATGATAGAGCAATGGTTAGTTCCCCCTCAAGAACGCGCAGAGCAGGAAGCCCTTGCACGACAACACGCAGAGGCTGAATTGGCGAAAGCGTTGGCAACCCTTGAACGTCTCCAAGCGGAAAAAGACAACTAAACCTCTCACATTGATAACACGCACGCGTATGTATCTATGAAGTAATGAAATAAGGAGAAGAGATAATGCGATATCAATTGACTTTTTGGATCTGTTTGATCTTAGTAAGCGTCTGTTGTCTTCCAACAGTTGCGCAGGAAGCGGCACAAACCACAACACCGAAGACACAGCAAGCACCCGCAAAAAAGAAGAAAGAGTTTGAAGATTTTTCAAAGGTTACCGAAGACAGTAAAAGTTATGAGGGCTTTTTCAAACTATACCAGAAAAAAGAGAACCTCTATTGCGAAATTCAACCCTCCCAATTGGACAAGCCTTTTTTGTGCATGATTAGCGTTGCACGCGGTCTGGGGCAAGGATTCCTACTTTCAGGGATGACGCTGGAAGAGTGGATGCTCGTCTGGCGACGTGTCGGTGACAAAGTGCATCTGGTGCGAAAAAATGTGCGTTTCCGTGCAGAGAAAGGGACACCGATTGCAGAAGCGGTTGATTTGGGACATAACGATTCGGTGCTGTTTTCCCTCAAAATTGAAAGCATCCATCCGCAACGGAAGAGCGTGCTGGTGAACATCTCTCCGGTTTTCATATCCGATTTACCGCCTTTGGCACGCCGTATTGCATCTGATGCCCGCTTCGACAAAGCGCGCAGCACGTGGGGAGCAGTCAAGGCGTTCCCGAAGAACGTTGAATTGAAAGTCAATGCTGTCTACAGTTCCCAAACGAATATGAGTACCATTCCGGACAGTCGTGGTATCCAGTTGACCTTGCACTACAGTCTCGCTGGACTTCCAGAGAACAATTATCGTCCCCGATTGGCTGATGATCGCCTCGGACATTTTATGACAGCCGTCAAAGACTATTCCTCTAAAACCAGTGATGCCCCTTTTATCCGGTATGTCAACCGCTGGCATTTGGAGAAAGCGGACAAGGAGACGAAACTTTCACCCCCGAAAGAACCGATCATCTTCTACATCGAAAAAACCGTGCCGCATCGCTACCGTCCCTATGTCCGACAGGGGATTCTGGAATGGAACAAGGCGTTTGAAAAAATAGGCTTTGCCGATGCGATTGAAGCGCGGATTCAACAAGACCATGAGGACTGGGACCCTGAAGATGCGCGGTACAATACGATTCGTTGGATGGTCGGTGCAGGGTTCGCGATCGGTCCCTCTCGCGTGAACCCGTTGACGGGCCAGATCTTGGATGCCGATATCCTTATCGGTGAGAGTTGGATCCGGTACTGGCAACGAGAGTATATGACGTTTTTCGATGAAGTGGCGTATGAACGCGACCACCCGATGGACCACTCTTCACACTTTCAATGTCAGATCGCATCCGGCTTAGCACGGCAGATGGGCTTTATGGCGAGCGTCTTGCAGGCGCGGGGTTTGGCTGACGAAGACGGTGAACTCCCAGAGGAATTCATTGGGGAGGCACTCAAGACTTTAACGATGCACGAAGTCGGACATACGTTGGGATTCCGCCACAACTTTAAAGCGAGTACGATATTCTCCCTTGACGATCTGAACAAAAAGAAGGGCGAAGCACTTATCGGCTCCGTTATGGAATACGATGCTGTGAATATCGCACCTGAAGGTCAGGAACAGGGAGATTACTATACAAAGACAATCGGACCTTGGGATTACTGGGTGGTCGAATATGCCTATAAACCCATTGATGCCAGCAAACCCGAAGGTGAATTGAAAGCGTTGGGTGAGATCGCTTCCCGTGTTGCATCATCAGAACTCACTTATGGCACAGATGAGGATGCGTATGGATATCGCTTCAGGGACCTCGATCCACTGGTAAATCGGTGGGACCTCGGTGATGACCCGCTTGCGTTTGCCAAGCAACGGCGTGAAATTGTTGTGGGACTCTGGGACAAAATTGCAGATAAGGTTACAAAAGAAGGGATGGGCTATCAACGGGTCAGGCGAGCATTCGGAAGCCTGCTTTTTGAACACGGTTTCACCATGTATCTCGCAAGCCGATACATCGGTGGGCAGTATCACCATCGCGATCATCGGGGTGATGAAAATGGACGTCTACCCTTCGTGCCTGTGCCAGCAGTGAAACAACGTGAGGCACTCCAATTCATCAAGGAATACGCCCTTTCAGATAAAGCCTTCACTTTCTCGCCCGAACTCCTCAATAGCCTCGCAATCACCCGTTGGAGTGATTGGGGAGGAGACAGTTGGACCTCTACACGTTTCGATTATCCGGTGCATAGTGTCATTCTCCGAAATCAAACCCTCATCTTGGAGCGGTTGCTTTATCCCTCGGTGCTCTCTCGCGTTCAAGACGCTGAACTTAAGTTCCCAAAGGGTGAGGATGCGTTCACACTGCCGGAACTCTTTTCAGGCATTACGGATGCCGTCTGGGTCGAACTCGGCAGGGATGCCGGTGCGAAGCAGTGGTCGAACTCGGATGCGTTCATCTCCAGTTTCCGTCGCGGTTTGCAGCGTGAACACCTGAAACAACTCATCAAACTGGTGTTGGAAGCCGACAGTGGCACGCCTGAAGATGCGAGATCGCTCGCACGTCTCCACCTCGGACAGATCAGGAGTAAGATACAGCGTGTGATTCAAAATGCCAGAGGGACTCTTGACGATTACAGTTTTGCGCACCTTGAAGAATCGCAGGTCCGAGTTGAGAAGGCATTGGATGCCAGTTTCCGAGTCGAGAAACGTTAGGAGAACAGATGGAGATTCTTCAATATACACCCGACATGCAAGAACCTTTAACCCAATTTTACAACCGTATGACCGCCAACGTACCAAAGTGTTATCCCGTAAAGGAGGAGGAATTTGCTGCTGCGATACGCGGGGTTACCACCGGTAAAGCCGATAAAAAGGAGGGAGGACTCGACTCCGAAACCGCCTTTGTCGCAGTTGTAAACGGGACGGTGCAGGCCTTTATCCACGTCGGTATCGGTCAAGTTGGAGGGAATAGAGAAGAGGACATAGGCGTTATTCGGTTTATGGGTTATGAACGCGGTGCCCGACGCGTTGGGCAAGCCGTGCTTGACGAGGCAGAGGCACATCTGAAAACGTTTAACGTTTCCCGAATTTTCGCTTACCCACAAGATTGCCGATACCGCTTTTATCATTTTGAGCACGCCTATCTATCGGACGCGCTTGATCAGGTTCAGGGGCTCCTCGGATTCAACGGATACCATCGTTCTGAAGGCGAGGTCTTTTTGGATTGGGAGGATTATGCCGTTACACCCGTCCCTTCGGGTCTACCGGTAACGCTTTCTGTCGAGTGGAAAGACGGACGTGGACAACTTCCGAACTGTACTGTGCTTGCCCACCAAAACGGTGAACAGGTTGGCATCTGTGAATCCATCTGCGGGGGTGAGTTCTCAAGCCACGCAGATGCGCAAACCTGGCTGCATACCGTTTGGCTCGGTATTGAGGACGATTTTCAGGGGCAAGGCTTAGGGCGTTACCTGCTCCAATACGCGCTGCAAGAGATGCACAAAATCGGATACCGGCACGCAGCGATCAGTACTGCTTGGGATAACCACCGAGCGTTCCTCTTTTATGGCAACTGCGGGTATCGGACCGTAGATTGGACGTACGAGTTCGTCAAAAACCTTTCCGAAGCACCGACTCAAAAGTGGTAATCCGGAGGGCAGGCAATCTGCTAAACGGCAATTATATTGACCTCTGCAAAAAATTGATGTTTAATACCATCGGAGCAAAATATGGTAAATCCTAAAAATATACGCAATAAGTAGTTTTGGGATTTTGAAAAATTATAAAAAAGTGCCGTGAACCCTGATAAATAAAGGGGTTTCGCTTGATTAAGTTCTTTGAAATATGCTATAATATGGGTAGTTAAAAAGGGGAGTGGATATCTCCCC
>JAJEDB010000126.1 GCA_022821725.1 Candidatus Poribacteria bacterium
TGGGTCTGGGTGAGTTTGACGCGAGCCGCCCGGGCAGCCGGTCAAACGATTTATCAACTCAAAGAAAGTTTACTTGATGATTACATCCGACAACAACTTCAAAAACCTGCTATTTCTATCAATATTGCGTAAGTCCTATAACTATAAAAATGTTGATGACTTGGAGGCTGAACTCAGGAAACACTGTCCCGATGGGCTTGACATCTATTTTGAAAATGTAGGCGGCAGACACCTACAAGCCGCGCTCGCAGTAATGAACATGCACGGACGGATCCCGCTGTGTGGTATGATCTCCCAATACAACGATGTGGAACCTACGCCAGGTCCGACAAACCTCAGTTCTGCTATCGGTAAACGGATTAGATTACAAGGGTTTATCGTCACCGACTTCATGGCACGCAATTCTGAATTTTACAGCGATATGCGGCAGTGGATAGCCGAAGGCAAGATACAGTGGGAAGAGACGATCGTGGAAAGATTAGAGGATGCACCCAAGGCGTTTATCGCGCTTTTTACAGGCGAAAAACTCGGCAAGATAATCGTTAAAGTATAAAGGAGTTGTACAATGGCAACCAGAACATCACGCGCCACTGTGATGAGTGGCAAAGATTTTGAAATTCGAGAGTACCCGATTGTCGATCCTGCTCCCGGCACAGTACTCGTGCGTCAGGAGTTAGGGGGTATTTGCGGGACCGACCTTCACAACTGGGAATTTCAACGTATCGATCACGACATTATCCTCGGACACGAGAACGTCGGTGTGATTGAGACTTTAGGGGAAGGGGTCGAAACGGATTACCTCGGCAACCCCGTTAAAGAGGGGGATAGGATCGCACTTTCCCCAAGTGGAGGACTCGGTTTCTCGCCCTCGGAAGAAGCACCGTATCTGCGCGGGGGGTTCAGTGAGTACATCTACCTCTCAAACCCGGCGACAAATATGTTTATTAAGACCGATCTGCCACCCGAAATCGCTGTACTCGCCGAGCCTGCTTCCTGTGCAGCACACTGTGTATCACGCGGCAAAATCGAATTCGGAGACACGGTTGTCATTCAAGGCACTGGTCCTATCGGTCTGCTGGCACTTAATTGGGCAAGGGTCTCTGGGGCTGGAAGGCTTATCGTTGTCGGTGGACCTCCCGGAAGGCTTGAGATGGCAAAAAGATTGGGAGCAGATCTTACAATTGACATCGCTGAAGTGCCGGACCCAGAAGAGCGAAAGCGGATTGTCAGAGAAAACACACCGCAAGGCAACGGCGCGGATGTCGTCTATGAATGCACCGGTTTCCTCGCTGCTATTCCCGAAGGCTTGGACTATATCAGGCATAGCGGCGCCTATGTCGTCTATGGACACTTTGTGGATGTCGGTTCTTTTGATTGTAATCCGAATCAGATGTTAATGCGTAAAAATCTCCGATTGGAGGCTGGATGGGGATTTGAGAGGAAGCATTTTATCCGCGCCATTCCGATGCTTGAGAAACACGCACACCTATTTGAAGGTTTCGTCAGTCATACCCTACCCTTAGAAGATGTGTCTAAAGGTTTTGACGCGCTCCACGGCAGTTACAACTTGGATGGAAAGGATGCCATTAAGATCGCTGTCGAAGGTGGCGCCGCCTAAGACGTTATACCATCCCTGAGATATAGGCGCGGTTTTCAACCGCGCCTATAATTTTTTTCAGGCACTCGCTTCTTCTTCGACATCTTTCAGATATACGCGCGCATTGTTCTGCAAGGCCGACCTGTGGACTGCCGCCTCAAACAAGAGCTCGTTCCACGCCGCTTCGCCATCCGCAGGGAAGGGCGTGTCGGCATGCATCGCCTTAACCACACCATCAGCCATCCGTTTGAAAGACTCCGGCATCTCTGGACTCTCATCTTCGGCTTCCCAGACTTCCTCTATTTCCGAAGTGTTCGCTTTTCGCCGGCAGTACGACCCCTCCAGCCCTTTTGCCTCCGCATAGAATTCATCGCCGAGGACCTTAACTCGCAGCGGGTGATCGTCGTAACCCCACAAGTTTGTGCCGCTCAGGGAACCGATGACACCATTTTCCCAACCGATGTGGATTAAACGGCTCCACCCCCCGGCTTCATTCGGATCCCCGACAACACTCACCCATTCCGGCCTGCCGACCGTCCAGAGAATCTGATCAATGACGTGGGACCAACAGTTGAAATGTGCACGGGCGTGGACCATCCGAATCTCACCCAACCGATTCTCGGCAACATCATCGTGTAGTTTACGGAAATGGTGCATAAATCGGTAGTTGAAATCGATGCCGAACTTAAGATTGGAGTCGCGCCATGTTGCGATAGCAGGTGCCGCGATTCGGAGATCCTCTTCACGCAACCGAGCTTGTCCTTCCAATCCACAGAGCGGTTTCTCTGTGAATACATTTCGTCCTGCTTCGAGCAGTTGCTGCAACGGTGGGATACGCCGGGTCTCATTGACAATGAGAAGGACGAGTTCCGCATCACAATTTGCTAAGAGCTCCTCAATTGTTGGATACCCAGGGGCCCCAAATTGCGCTTCTGCCTTCGCAAGGAGTTCCGGGTCCATATCGCACACCGCGACCACTTCCGCGTCCGGATGGCTGTGGAAGTTTCCACCGTGCATCAACCCCATACCTCTACCGCTAATAAGTGCACATTTTTGCATAACTGAATCCTTTCTATTTACCAACCCTTCAATTTCAGGTCTCCCCACGTCATTGTGAGTTTTCCTTCTGGTTGAACGGCAAGACCGTGCGGATCAAAATTTTCCGCGAAAATCTCTTCTTCATGTTCAGGCGTAGCAACGATCACATTATCAACACCATAAATACCAAATTTCCAGCAATCAAAACTGATATTTCCTGACGTGTAAGTGTCGTCCTTGATTTCCCACTCAGCGACCTGTATCTTTTTTTTCTCAGTGACATCCCATATATGAATGGTCACCCGCTTTTCCTGCGTCATTAACGCTGCTTTGAGTATGAAATGGTCAGATGTCGCGTTGTAATTGGATGACGCCGGACCCCCTTTCGCTGGGAAAGGTTGCCAAGCATTGACAGGTCCATCTTTATTCGTTGTTACTTTGACACTGTTGCGCCCCCACCAGCGCATCCAATAAGAACCATCTGGCGTCTGCCGGAGTGCACCACCACCATCACCCTGTCCACTCCATTCAATGATGAACCATTCGTAATAGATGATGACATCGCTGAAAACTGCAAAAGACCGGAGACTCACGTAGTCCCCACCAGATTTCTTCTGGTTTAAATAGAGGATACCGTCTTTCGGGTAGACAAATTTGGGATGACCCGTTTGCCATTTGGAAGTTAAATTCAGTTCGCCCTCAAAATCTTCTTGTAACACAATTTCCGCTGTCGCATCAAACGTTCCAAAAATGAGTATCGTCAGAATCAAGGCATATCCAATTAGGTGTGTCATGCTTTAAACTCCTCTGTTACGATCCATCGGAATTATTGAGACGAGACGAAATCCACTGACCCAAGTGATGTTAAAACCAATCAAGGCAGTATAGCAGAGAGAATAAAAAACCTCAAGGAAAAATGTTTCTATAAACACACTAAGATAGGTTTGATATGTCCCGATTTTTCTTGCCACTTCTCTCCTAACCTGCTATACTCTGATACCATCTTCTACACTTGAAACAACAAACTTCTGAACAGCAAGTTTTCGAGGAGAACTCACAGCAAATGGACCCAGCAATCACAATTGACGACCTACAAGAATATATCGGAAATGCGCGTGAATTGCGAGAATATCTCTCAGCAGACCCCCACCGTCCACGCTATCATCTGCTCCCACCCGATGGGTTTTTCAACGACGCAAACTGCACTATTTTCTGGAATGGGCGATACCACGTCTTTTATCTTGGACGCATGCCAAATCCAAATGCAGATGAATGGCTGCCGGTCCTCGACCACTCCTCAAGCTGCGATCTGGTGCATTGGATACATCACCCACCGGCGATAAAACCTGCTACTGATGGATCAATGCCGCGCGGCATATATAGCGGAGACGCTATTGAGAACGCTCCGATGCCGACCTTCATCTATCACGTGCCGAATCAAGGGACCTGCATCGCAACCAGTGAAGACGACGATTTGATTCATTGGAACCCTTCACCCGAAAATCCGGTCATTCCAATACCGGACAAACCGCAAGAATACCACGTGTTTGATCCGTGTGCATGGTATGAAAATGGGACCTATTATGCCCTCATCGGCAATAAAAACAGCCGACCCGGATACGAAGGCGACGCGACGAGTCTTTTCCGGTCGGACGACTGTATGCAGTGGGAATACCTCGGTCCCTTCTACAAATCTTCGCGGCAGTGGACGGATGAAGTTGAGGATTGTGCCTGTCCCGATTTCTTTCCGATCGGCGATAAATATATGCTCCTGATGCACGGGCATCGTCCTTACGGTATGGCACATTACTATCTTGGACGTTACGAAGATGCACAGTTCTATCCTGAAACACACGGACGTCTGAATTGGCAAGGCGGACAACTTTCTGGACCTGAAACCCTCCTTGACGATAAGGGACGCCGTATCTTTTTCAGTTGGATTCGCGAAGCCCGTCCATGGGAGAAATACGGCTGGGCTTCCGTGATGACGTTGCCGCGGATTCTATCGTTGAATGCAGACGGAAGTCTTTGTATCGAACCCGCTCCAGAACTCGAAAGACTCCGCACGCAGCATCACCACGAAGAAACAACCCGACTCGATGCGGATACGGTGATTGAGATTGAAGATGTAAAGGGTGATTGCCTTGAAATACAGGTGGAAATTGAGCCGAGGGGTGCTGCGGAATTCGGTGTGAAGGTTCGCTGTTCGCCTGATGGTGAAGAGGAAACCACGATTGTGTATTCGCCATCCGACGAATTGCTTAAAATTGATCTCACGAAATCGACTTTGGATGACGACGTAAAATATCCGCGCCTGACACCACAGGACGAGGACGGCGGAGAACGTTATACAAATTCACAGGAAGCACCGTTTAAACTGCTTGAAAAGGAACCCTTGAAACTCCATATCTTTTTAGATCGATCGGTGCTGGAAGTTTTTGCGAACAGTCGGTTGTGTCTAACCCAGCGTATCTATCCCACGCGGGCTGACAGTCTCGAGATCTCAATTTTCACACGCGGTGGTGAGGCAACTTTAAACAGTTTAGACGCATGGACGATGACCCCAACGGTAGGGTAATCGTGCTAACAGCCTTTATAGTAAAGCTTAGAATTAAGTGGCCCCTATTTCTTAACAAACACCGGTTTGTAGTAGGGCAATTCATTGCCCGTTGTATTAAAGAGTGCCCAACTATTTTTCGACCTTACTATAAAAAATTAAAGGGTAGGAATATTATGAAAGCCCAACAACTTCGCAGAATCGGTTTTATTGGACTTGGAAATATGGGCGGACGGATGGCAAAGAATCTTCACAATGCCGGGTACCCCCTCATCGGATATGATATTGATGCCGCAAAATGCGCTGCACTCGCTGCGACAGGCGCGACTGCGGGGCAAGATACCGAGGACGTTGTGAAAAATAGCGATGTCATTATGACCAGTTTGCGATCTTCCGATATTTTTTGCAGTGTCGCAGAACAACACCTCATCCCTAACGCGCGCGACGGTCACGTCTTTATTGATTTAGGCACGACAGAAGTGGAAAAAACGCGGGACATTGCGAGGGCATTTGCCGAAAAGGATGCGACCCTGATAGATGCCCCAGTAAGCGGTGGACCACACGGATCCGAGACTGGAACACTCCGTATCTTTGTCGGTGGTGATGCAGCAGTTGTCGAAAAGTGCCGACCGATTTTAGAAGTGCTCGGGGAACCGCAATACGTGGTATATTGTGGTCCGAGTGGCACTGGACAGATCGTTAAAGGCGTGAATCAATTGGCGATGGGACTCGGCGATGCCGCCTTCATGGAGGCAATCGCGTTCGGCGTATGTGCAGGCGTGGATCCAACCGCGATTCGCGAAGCCGTCGGTATGGGTGAGGGGTGGCGTGGACAGTTCGATAGAATCGCCAAACGCATTATCGATGGAGAAGGTGGAACCCTCGTCATCAAATACCCGGAATTGCCCTATTTCCTCGCCGCAGCGGAAGCCTCTGGGTTTGACATTCCATTGACAGAAGCACTCTACGAGTTCTGTAAAAAAGAGAATTACGAGATGTTTGACAACATGAACCGTCCTTCGCGTTCATTTTGGCGGACGTTGACAAAGGATTCGGATGCCGAAGAGCGTTAGCCTGTATCGAAAACCTTTGACATTTCAACCTGTAATACCGCCAAAAGTTCCTTTTTCAAACGAATGAGGGAAACATCTGTAATGTTCCGCGGACGCGGCAACGGAACAAATATCTCTGCTTTTTGTGTTGCGGGTCTGGCTGTCAACACATAGATTTTATCGGCGAGTAGAAGTGCCTCTTCAACATCGTGAGTGATGAGTAATACAGTCTGTTTGTCTTCTGCCCAGATGTCGAGTAAAATAGACTGCATGACGGTCCGTGTCATCGCATCCAGTGCCCCGAAAGGTTCATCCAAAAGCAGAATTCTCTTCCGAAACATAAGCGTCCGGACCAGTGCAACGCGTTGCCGCATCCCCCCTGAAAGCTGCATCGGGTAACTATTTTCAAATCCGCTCAATCCGAGTTGTGCTAAACGCTGTTGTGCCTCCGTCTTCGCGGTGTCAAGCGGTTCGTTGTGAATTTCTGGGCCGACGAGGACGTTCCTAATGACTGTCCGCCACGGTAAAAGGAGGTCTTTCTGCTGCATGTAGGCGAAATCTCCGGTATTGCCATAGATACGCTCACCGTTGAGGTAGATTCCGCCGGTATCTGGGACGAGAAGTCCAGAGATGATATTAAAAAGCGTGCTTTTGCCACAACCAGAGGGACCCAGCAAAGCGACAAACTCCCCATCATCAACAGAGAGATTCAGGCCGTCGAGGACCCGCAATGCGGTGTTTTTCTGATCAAAGGTTTGTGTTAAATTCTTTACCGCTAATCTGCTCATAAGCCTACAAATTCTCGCCATCACGGTTAAAGGCGTCGAGCGGCACGCTGACGGAAAAATTGGATAAGTGGTTTCACATACGATTCGTCTGTTCTGATGTGAATGGAATCCACTTGATTTGCTCTGAAAACGTGTCGGCGTTCCGCATCCGCACGCCGATTCAGTTCCATATAGCGGTCCCGTGCTTCCTCGGAGCGTGTATCAACAATGACCCGCTCTCCGCTCTCCGCGTCTTCCAGTTCTATGAGTCCAACATTTGGCAATTCTACCTCGCGCCTGTCTTGTAAGGTAATAGCGATAAGCGAATGCTGTTTACTGCTCAGGCGTAACTGCTTTTCATACCCCGAATCCTTGAAATCCGAGATGAGAAACACAACGCTGTGCGGTTTGAGGACCCGATCGGCGAACGCTAACGCCGTTTCAATGTTCGTCCCGGGCTGCTTCGGTTGAAAATGGAGAATATCCCGAACGACCCGTAGGACGTGCCTTTTTCCCTTACGTGGCGCGACGAAGTGCTCAACGGTGTCCGTAAAACAGATAAGTCCAACTTTGTCGTTGTTTTTTATCGCAGAGAAGGCGAGGAGTGCTGCAATCTCGGCAGCAATTTCTGCCTTCGTTTCTGCGATACTCCCAAAACTGGTGGAGGCACTCATATCCACAACCAACATCATGACGAGTTCACGCTCTTCGACGTATTTTTTGATGTACGCCTGTCCCATGCGTGCCGTGACGTTCCAATCAATTGTGCGAATTTCATCGCCTACCTGATACTCGCGAACCTCATCGAAGGTAATCCCCTGTCCTTTGAAGACGCTTTCATACTCTCCAGCAAAGACAGTGTTAACGAGCCGATTGGTAAATATTTCAATGCGTTGGATTTTTTTGAGGATATCTTTTTCGTTCACGATCTTTTAACCACGTCCCACTCCTTAATCTACCGGCATCGCGTGTACCGGAATTGAGAGACCGTGTTCATTCCAAAACCGATAGGCACCCGTGTGTAGCGGAATTACAAACGCTTTTGACACATTTTCAATTGTTGTTATATCTGCTGTAGCACCGGTAGCATCCTGCATCGCTTGCAACCCTTCTGGGCTGTAAACCTGTTGTAGGATTGTATAGACGATTTCTGCTGGCACATCTTTGTGAGCGATAAGCAATGTTGGCATCAGCAGTGTATTCACTGGTCCAACTTTGCCACCGTATGCCCCGACTGGCAGTGGACCGGATAGGTAAAACGGATATTGTTCGTAGAACCCGGATGCCTGTGCAGGCGCGTCCATATCGAGCATTCTAATTTCATTGGTTGCAGCGAGTCGCGCCATTGCATCGTTCGGTACACTAACTAACATTTGAAAAGCGTCTGCTTCTCCAGCCAGGAGTGCTGCTGCTCCTTCGTTACTGCCCTGATACAGAAGTGTGATTTGGTTCCAGATGCCAGCTGATTTCGCCAAGCGTTCTATCGTTTGTGCGGAGCCGGATCCCATTCTGCCACTTGCTATTTTCTTCCCAACGAGGTCTTCAAATTGATGAATATCGCTATCTGCAACCACAACTGTTTGGGCATAGGCGATATAGAGTAGGGTCACTGCTCGTATGTTAGTTTTGGCCCCTTCTTCAGCGAAAATTTCCTGTCCGTGGTAACCCAAATGGCTCTCTGAGGCGAAGGCAACACCGAGATAAGCCGAATTTTCATTGACGCGTCGCGTGTTTTCCACAGAGCCTGGTGAAGTTTCAACCACTATCTTCAGTTGAGGTTCGTGCTGTGTCGCGATGTTGCTCACTGCAGTCGCAAAAGGCGAAAAACTTCCGCCGGGGGTTCCACCTAAAATTGTAAGTGCTGTCGTCTGGGAGGCATCCTGTGTATCTACTGTCATGAGAGGTTTCTGAACCCTCTCGCAACTACTGAAGGTGATAAAGAACAGCATGGCAATAGTGCCCGCTAAGCTAACACGAATTTGTGTTTCACGAAAACGTCCGAAATTGATCTGCATTTTAGCTATTCCTCTTTGTTGTGTTAATGTATTTAAAAGTGCTTGTTTAACGACTCAAATGCTATTATACTATCAGGAAAATGTAATGAAAGCAATATCTTTTCAAGGACTGAAAGCCAATAACCAATTTCAGAAGACATAATGCAAAACGTTTTTTTTGACACTACTGCAATTGAGATCCACCGTGAGATTCAAACGGGGAATATTCGTCATGTTGTTTTCGATTTTGACGGAACTATCTCCCTCATCCGAGACGGTTGGCAGAATGTGATGGTCCCGATGATGGTGGAATGCCTCCAGACCGAAACGGGTACCACCGAGACGCAAGAACAACTTGAGGCACTCGTTGTTGAATTTGTGGATAGACTCACCGGTAAACAGACCATTTATCAAATGATCCAGTTAAGCGAAGAAATCGAGAAACGTGGCGGGACACCGAAGGATCCACTCGCCTATAAAGACGAATATAACCGCCGTTTGTTGCCCGTCGTTGAGGAACGGATTGCGGGACTCGCCGCGGGAACCCTGTCAGCCGATCCGCTCCGCGTGCCGATGTCGCTCGAATTCCTCCAAAGCCTCCGTGAGATGGGGGTCAGCTGCTATCTCGCCAGCGGCACAGATGTCGAATTCGTTAAAAACGAAGCATCACTCCTCGGTGTATCAGAATACTTTGACGGTGGGATTTTCGGGGCATTACGGGAATATCAGAAGTTTTCTAAAGCGATGGTCATTCAGAAAATCATCACGGATTTCAACCTTAGCGGAAGCGAATTGCTAATCGTTGGGGACGGCTACGTAGAGATCGAAAACGCCAAAGAAGTCGGAGCACTCGCTGTCGGGGTTGCGTCTGTAGAGGGCAATATATACAATATGAACGCCGATAAACGGGAACGTCTTATTCGCGCCGGAGCAGACATCATTATCCCCGATTTTCGCGAAGGCGCGCAGCTAATAAACCATCTGTTCAATCTGTAGAAATTATTTCATAAACAGACTCACGAGGAGTATACTATGCCAAACTACACCAAAGCGTCCGTTCATCCTTCAGAACTTCGAGAATCGCAAGACAGCCAAACGGGCGCGCACATCTATCAACTCACAGACGATACCTCTATCAACCACAACCTCTACTTTCTGACATCTTCGTTCACCCCCGACCAAGGACATCTCATCTTTACCTCCTACCGTTCAGGAAAGCCGAATTTTTTCAAACTACAATTCCCGAATGGCGACATCGTCCAGTTGACCGATGCCGACGAGATTCACGGCTACTCCGGTGTGATCTCCAAAGACGGTACCGAGCTCTTTTACACCCAAGCAGACGCTATAAAGGCGATCCATCTTGATACCCTTGAAGAACGTGTGCTCGCAGAGTTTCCGGGTGGGAGCCTCGGTGAATGCAGCGTCAGTGCAGATGAACAATTCATCGTAACGGCGATGAAACGCGACGACAAATCGCACATCACCGTAACCGCTACCGACGGCAGCGGCGGCGAAGTGATCTACACTTCGCCAGATCAGACGATTATCCATCCACAATTTCATCCAAAACACCCCGACCTCATCGCGTATTCTGGGGATCCAGCACCTCGGATGTGGACTCTCAAACGGGACGGCACAGAAAACCAGTCGCTTTATCAGCACGACAATAATGAGTTCCTCGTCCACGAAACCTTCCTTGGCGCGTTGGATGAACTGATCGTGACGCATTGGCCCTATGCATTACGACGGATGTCCTTAGAAACCCTACAGATGCAGACGATCGCCGATTTCAACGCGTGGCACATCGCCAGCAATCGAGACGGGACAAAAGTCCTATGCGACACCGTTCATCCCGATATTGGCTTGCGACTTGTTGATGTAGAGACAGGTGAACACACGCCGATCTGTTATCCGCAAAGTTCATCCAGTGGGAGCCAATGGAAAACCGACCGGTATGCCCTCGCCGAGGATTGGGCAGCCGCACAACAAGCAGGCGATAGAGAGCAGGCACTCAGTTGGATGGAGATGAAGGTGGACACCGTCTATGGACCGCAATGGACGCACCCGCATCCCTCATTCAGTCCAGATGAAACGGCAGTCGTGTATACCTCAGATGTTTCCGGGCATTCACAGGTCTACGTTGCTGTGATTCCGTAGAGCGATACGATGGGTATTTTGGATTTGGTGGCGATCGCAAATGCGTTCGAGTAACCCTAAAGTGTCGTACAAAGGTCATAGGCAACTCGAAAAACTGAATTATAAATATTGACTTCTTATGCGCTACATGCTATCCTATATATTATATGGTTGGCGGGGCAGGGACTCATCTACTGTTCCATAAAGGAGTTTCCCTATCATTTGGACCAGATAACACAAAGAGCGAAAGAGGTGTTGAAATGGCAGATCAAGATTTTCGGGAGAGGGTTCTCGAATCCTTATTAAGAATTGAAAATAAGGTAGAATCTCTGAATACCCGCGTAAGCACTTTAGAGCGAGATGTGGGGTGGATTAAGGGAAAACTGGAAGGGAGCCAAGAAGGCAGTAGTAAAATATTGACTGTTGTCACTGTGTGTACGGCTGTTGGTGCCGCAATTATAGCCCTTGTTGCTCTGCTAACTTAAAAAGAGTGAACTCTTATAAAGCCGTCAACTTGCGGAAGTCGACGGCTTCTTTTTTTCGTGCTTTTGTAAAGGTGAGACGGATGCCTTAACTCCACAACCTATCGTGCGAACGTTCAGAATCCCATTCTGTGGTCGGCGCGAAGTAGTCTGTCTCCTCTGCATGCAGATGCTCGCGGATGACCTCTTCGTTAAGGTCGATACCTAAGCCGGGTGTCTCTGGAACGTTCATATAACCGTCTTGGATAATTGGGTTAGGTAAACCTGTCACCATTTCATCCCACCATGGGTTATCGACGGAGTGGTTTTCCAAGACCATGAAGTTGGACGTCGCCGCAGCACAATGGACACTCGCCATTGCAGCGATAGGCGTGCCTGCCATGTGCATAGCCATTGCAATGCCGTGCTCCTCTGCTAAATCACCGATCTTCTTCGTCTCCAAAATCCCGCCCGATGTCGCAATATCTGGATGCGCTATGGCAATCCCTCGACTCTCGAACAGCGGCATGAAATCCTCTTTGCAATAGATGTCCTCACCCGTGCAGATGGGGGTCGCGCACGAATTCGAGAGACGCACATACTGATCGGTATACTGCCACGGCACCATATCCTCTAACCACGCGAGATTGTATTTCTCCAATGCCCTCGCGAGACGGATACAGTCCTCGATACCGATATGCCCAAAATGATCCACCGCGAGCGGTATCTCATAACCGATAATGCCCCGAACCGTTTCCACGTATTCACACAATATAGCAATGCCCTTTTCAGTAAGGCGGATACCGGTAAACGGGTGCATCAGGTTAGAGGTTTCCAAATTCCCCGCGGGTGCAGAGACCGTGCCGGGCGTTCCGCGAAGCAGGCCAACACCGATGTCCATCTTCAGAAAGGTGAACCCTCTATCCATGCGTTCTTGGAGCACTTTCCCCATTTCTTCAGGATCTTTGAAGGACGGGGTATCGCTATAGCATCGGATTTTATCCCGGAATTTACCGCCAGCGAGTTGATAGCACGGCACACCATAAGCCTTGCCAGCAAGGTCCATCAATGCCATCTCAATCCCGCAGATACCGCCGCCTTGCCGAGCGTGGTGACCGAACTGCTTAATCTGCCGAAAGATTTTATCAACGTTACACGGATTCTCGCCAATAATACGGCTTTTGAGCATCAACGCATACGTCGGGCTCGCACCATCGCGAACCTCACCGAGACCATGAATGCCTTGGTTCGTGTCCAGTTTCAAAATAGGACCACCGGTTTGCGTCCGAACGATACGCATATCGGTGATTTTTAGGGCTGAGGGTTGGGAAGCGGTATTGACATTTGACTGTATCTGTTGATCTTCCATTTTTTAATTGTTCCTTGCGGGGTGACGAAATGGGTTTCGTGTTTGAGGTCCCTTTCTCTTGAGCCGCCCGCGTGTTTTTGCTTGGGTGTTTCTGCGTATTGTTGCGGGCTGCTTTCTTAAGTTAATTTTCATTCCGGACACACAAACTATACGTCCCTTTCTGAGATAATGTCGAGTGCGGTATCCAGTATTGTTAGGTGGAGTGCTGCGCGTTGTTCGAGGGACCAGACTGTTGGTGTCTCAGAGATAATAACATGTTCGCTATGAAAATGCAACAGGTAAGGTGCCAAGCCTTGTGTTCCCCATGCGGTGGCAACCTTGTAGACCCCTTCAGCGAGATCAGGGGCATCTTCACCCGGAGCCTCGGGATCTATTGGACCAATCGCTTTCGCAGCAGTGGCGAGTTGAGGACCTATATATTTCTCGTCCCGCTTGCCTTCATATAGATAAAATCCGGTCGCATCGTAGTCTTCGTGGAAATCTATCGTGAGTGAGAACTGTGTTTGCCCTAAGGCTTTTTTGACGATAGTGACTTCGGCAATATCTTCCGTTTCAAAAGCGCGATTGATGTCTATGTCGTCAAACGTCTCACGCGTATTGTGAACGTAACCGTATGGATTAATGCAAGGGATCACTGAAAACGAGAAGTTTTTCAGGAGTGCAGTGTTATCACGCGCAAGGAACCGTAAAACCGCCTCAACACCAGCAGGTTCGTCGCCGTGCATACCGCCAGTGATAAAAATGTGTTTCGGGGTTCCCGCCGAAGACGCTAAGTGAATTTGATGTATCGGATAAGTATGGGCAGTGCCGAGTAATTCTATTGGCACGTCTAAACGGTTTAAGCGTTCCGTAACTTCAGCGTAATTGCGCAAACTTCAGACTCCTTAACGAGGTTTATAAAGCATATACGCATAGCATATCGCAAAACGCTCTGATGTGCAATACTATTTTGTCTTTGACATTTTCTGACTTTTCTGATAAAATGTATTAAACCTATTGGGAATTCATAAGCATGTAGCCCGTAACGAAGTGGTGGGGTATTTCTGCGTATTTCTTCAGTTCTACGACGATCGACGCTAAGTACGAAATGCCCCTCACCGAGCCGCAACCAAGAATTAAAAACCTCAAAGGATGTAAAAGATGCCGACCGAAGCAGAACTTTACGATGCCGCACTCACCCATTTTGCTGACAACGACCTCGAAGCGGCTGTTAATGCTTTTAAAGAACTGATTGAAACTTACCCAGACTATATCGAAGGATTCCTCGGGCTCGGACACGCCTACGAACGGATGAGTCTCTACGATGAAGCCATTGCAGCTATCCAGAAGGCGATAGAAATCAACCCGAAGGACCCGCTTGTATATACCAGTCTATCCATGTGTTACCAACGAAAAGGGATGATCCAAGAAGCAGAAGACGCGATGGCAAAGTCGCAGCAACTGCAGATGGAGGCATCCGGTTCATCTACATAATGTCTTGAAGGATAGGTGGGGTTACAAACCTCGCCAGCAACAGAATATTTGAGGTTTTTATAATGCCAAATACGACTTTGCTCGATCCGACTTCTCAAGGCGACGCATCAGCGAAATTTCTCGCACCGCGGCTTCAGAGCCTTGATGGAAAAGTGATGGGACTGCTGAACATCACGAAAAACGGCAGCGATATCTTCCTTGACCGCATTGCTGAATTGATGCAGGAACGGTTTGATCTTGCCGAAGTGATTCATGTTAAAAAACCGACGTTCACGCGTCCCGCACCGACGGAACTGCTTGTTGACCTAGCAGAGCAAGCAGATTTCGTCATTGAAGGGCTCGCTGACTGAGGGTCTTGTATATCGTGCAGTATGCACGATGGAAGTGCTTTAGAGGAACGCGGCGTTCCAAGTATCGCTGTTTGTACGGAAGTCTTTTTCGCTGCAGGGAAGGTACAAGCGCGAGTCCTCGGTCATAGTGAGCTGGAACCACTCACCGTCCCCCATCCGATCCAGAGTCTGACACCCGATCAGATTCGGGAGCGTGCAGAGGGTGCCGTGCAAGAAATTGTTGCGCGGTTGACAAAAAACGGTCAATAAATCGTTGTTTATCTAAAATAGGACTTACGCACTCCCCCGGTAGGTGCGGTTTCTAACCGCACCGAATCCCGTGAAAATAGGGGAAATTCGGTCATTTTGCGTAAGTCCTATAAAACTAAAAACGCCGTAAGGTATAGTCGTAGACACACTCCGTTGTGCCTTAACAAGAAATACCCTAACGGCGTTTTAAATTTCAAACTGCAACGTCATCGACGCTCCCGGTTGCAGAGTGTTCCAGCGTCCCAGCAATCCGCGCAATTTCTGGTGCATTATCGCCAACTGCTCATCTCGGTAAGCTTCAACTGTCCCCACACCGTCGCGAGTTTACCGCGTGCGTGGATGTCAAGCGTGTTCTCAACCAAATTGTTAATCTCTTTTTTACTGAGAGCAGCGTTGTAGATTCTCGCATCTTCCACGCGAGCGACCACCCAACCGTAGGCAGTGCCACCGATGAGGGCGCGCGGTCCAAAGAGTGCTTCCACGTCGCCGGCTTCCCAAGATACGATCGGTCCCATCGTATAACCCCCAATACGCTCACCGTTTCTATATATCGTAATCTTGGCATTTCCACCCTCGTCTTCATACGAAATCGCCAATTGGATGAGTTTCCCCGTCTCTTTTTCCTCAAATCCAGGAATCGCGTCCTGTGTGCGTCTAAAGTGGCTGCTACCCGCCATCCAGCGTTTCGGTTGTCGTTCCGCATAGACGATCGCATCAAAGGTGTCTCCACTGCTTTTATTCACCGCCAGTGTAGCACCTCTTGTGACGTTCAGATCGTCTAAGTAAAGCCACGTTACCAATGTTTTATCGGGACCGATGTCATCGCCTTTATAGCCTGTCGTCATCGCCCACTCATTATTGCCGATATGCAATTTCCCATCCTTCACATCGGCACCTAAGAGATCAATATCGCCAAAGTGGCCCGTCAGATCTTCCAATTCGGCACCTTTCTCAAAGGTCCAATGCCCAATCAGATCTTCCTTTTTTTCTCCTTGTCCCAACGCCGGCATTACAAGGCTTCCGAGCAGAAACAATACAGAAAAACTGAATGTGAAATAACGCCCGAGATCTATCATCGTTGTGTCCTCCGTTGTTGATTCTATTTGAGAATTACACGATTACAAAAACGAGGGCAGGTATACGTCTCATGCGAACACCTCCGTGAAAACCTCGGTGACATGCTCCACAAATAGAAACTCAACACCGGATTGAATGTCTTCTGGAACTTCAATGAAGTGTTTTTTGTTGCCTTGTGGCATGATGACCTTTTTGATACCTGCCTGCTTCGCGGCAAGAATTTTTTCCTTCACACCTCCGATAGGTAAGACCCTGCCCCTGAGCGTCAGCTCGCCTGTCATGGCGATCTCAGGACTGATTTGTTGCTGTGTGGCAATCGAAGCGAGGGCAGTCGCAATTGTAATACCAGCCGAGGGCCCGTCTTTAGGGATGGCTCCTGCTGGCACATGAATGTGGATGTCGTTTTCTAATACACTCGGATCAAACTTAAGCACATCAGACTGGGATTTGACATAACTGAGGGCAGCCTGCGCGGATTCCTGCATAACCTCGCCAATCTGACCAGTAATACGAACTTGCGTCTGCGCATTTATCTTCTTGGTAGCAGCGACTTCAATGAAGAGGATCTCACCACCGGCAGGTGTGACAGAAAGCCCCGTCGCGACACCAATATCGGCTTTACGACTCGCGATTTCAGAATCAAACTTCGCGGGTCCCAAATACCCTTGGATGTCCTGCGTCGTGATGGTTGTCAGATCGGTATTCCCCTCCGCAACGCGACGTGCGACTTTTCGGCAGACCGTCCCGAGTTCGCGCTCTAAATTTCGGACACCCGCCTCGCGAGTATATTCGCTGATGACTTTATCAATCGCTTTATCCTTAATATCAATCAACGCATCTTCCAATCCGTTCTCTTTCAATTGACGCGGTATCAGATACTGCTTGGCGATAATTTGCTTCTCGTTGGCAGTATAGCCGGGGAGTTCTATAGTCTCCATCCGGTCACGGAGCGGCGGCGGAATGGTATGAAGTTGATTCGCTGTTGTGACAAACATCACTTTTGAAAGATCAAATGGGACGTCAAGGTAGTTGTCCGTAAATGAATGATTCTGTTCCGGATCAAGCACTTCCAGAAGTGCGGATGCCGGATCCCCTCGAAAATCGGATCCAAGTTTGTCAATCTCATCAAGCATAAAGACAGGGTTGTTCGACTCGGCTTGTCGGAGTCCTTTGACGATGCGTCCTGGCATTGAACCGATATACGTGCGGCGATGCCCACGGATTTCAGCTTCATCGTGCATACCGCCTAACGAGATACGCACAAATTTTCGGTTCATCGAGCGAGCGATAGACCTACCGAGAGAGGTTTTCCCGACACCCGGCGGTCCAACGAAACAGAAGATAGGTCCCTTCATATCGGTTTTGAGCATGCGAACCGCAAGATATTCCAGAATCCGCTCTTTGACCTTTTCCAAATCGTAGTGATCTGCATCAAGGATTTCTTGTGCCGCGGCGAGATCTAAAGCATCTTCCGTGCTGACACACCACGGCAGATTTAACAACCAGTCCAAATAGTTTCGAGCGACAGTGGATTCGGGCGAGAAAGACTGCATTTTAGAGAGACGTTTCAGCTCTTTTTCCGCTGCGTGTTTCGCTTTCTCGGGCATTTCAGTTTCGCTCAACTGCTCCCGCATTTCATCAATTTCAAGTCCGAGGTCATCCGATTCACCGAGTTCTGTCTGAATGGCTTTGAGTTGTTCTCTGAGATAATATTCACGTTGGCCTTTGTTAATGACGGCTTGTGCGTTATTTTGGATTTTGCTTTCTAATTCATGGAGGTCGAGTTCTTTAGCGAGGATAACAGCGAGAGTATTCAGGCGTTCCTGGATAGATACCGCCTCCAAGACGCGCTGCTTATCGTGTGGCTTTAAATCCAGCATGGCAGCAATATAGTCGGCAAGACGTCCCGGTTCATCAATCATTGTTTTGGTGAGGCTACCGTATTCCTCTTGGTAGCGCGATGACATCTGAACGATGCGTTGAAACATTTCATCATTGCTGCGGACAAGTGCCTCCACTTCCAGATCCATCTCTGGGTTACCAATCGGGTCTTCATTATCACCACTCAGGACGTTAACCCGAACCTTCACGAACGGATCGGTGTGCAAGATATCCTCGATTTCAACGCGTTCGCGTCCAACTGCGAGAAACAGCACATCTTCATCGTCAGTTTTGTATCGAAGGATATGTATTAAACTCCCGATTGGACTGAAGTTACTCTTTTTAAGATCCTGGATGTCCTCTTTAGAGAGTTCCTTTTTCGGACGAAAAATGCAAAGCACCCTCTCATGTTCCATCGCATGTTCAACAGCCGTGGTTGCCATCTTTCCGGTGAGCGCGACGTGGTGTGGCGGAAATGGCGGCACCGGCGGCATATACGGAAAGACGACGAGGTCATCTAACGGAAGGAGTGGGAGTTCCTGGACCAGTTCTTCTTCAGTAGAATTTTCGTCTCCGTTTTTTTCTGCTTTCTCTTTGGTTTCCATGTTTTTTCTCCTTTTTAATATAGATGTGTCGTTACGTATGAATTCGTTGGACCTATTGACCGAACAACATGCAATATCTGTGCCAATAACAATTGTGTGAAATAGTCGGAGTTCCTACTGAATTTCTGCCAAACTGGCACGGTCTTAAAAGGATTATGATTTCATCGGTCAATTTGACCTCTTGATACGGAACGGCGATGGCGCACAGTCGAAGAACATCAGGGCCAGAATTGATATAGCGTCGTGTTGGCAAGAATGCTACCGATGCTCCACAAACTTCCGCTTATGTAGTCTCCGAGGGCAAGTCCAAGGAAGAGCGGCACCATGCGTCTGTAAGCTTTGAGCCCTCCTTGATGCAATACAATCGCCTTGGCTACCCATGCGACGAAGAGACAACTCCAGAGGTTGTACATGCCCCAACTGTTTGCCATGGCATAGCCGAGTGGATGCAGGGGCCACCAGAGAAAACGGGTTCGCAATAACATGAGTCCGAGAGCGACGCCTGCACCACCCCCCATAAAGGCGAGCGCGGGGACATCTGTGCCTTGTGGATAATTCAACCAGTTTTCAAGTTGTCGATAAACGCCTCTGCCGAACCCTAATGCCCAGGGACCGTAATACCCCGTTTCTGCGCCGTGTCTGTAGTAACTATCTAAGAGTAGCCAGAATATAACGATCGCGCCAACGAGGGTGGCAATGACAATCGCCGCGGCAGTATGCTGTGGGCGGATCTGTCGTCGCTCTGAAATTTTCAACGCCTCTAATTCTTGCGGCATCGGGTGCGCTCGATAGGCTCGGTTGAAGAACATGTACAACGAAAAAACCGTTTTTGTACCCGTGGTCAGACGCTGCGTACCGAACGCTGTCACGATTAATCCGTGTGGGTCGACTCTGTGCAAATCGTGAACTAAGAATCCTAATTCCGCCCGAAGTCTGGCAATCATTGTCGCCAGCAGAAAGTAAAGCCCGAAAAAAATGGGAATTACCCAAAGCGACATGCCTGCCTTATAGGAGAACACGGACAAAAATAGCATCCCGATCACGATACCGAGGAAAGCGATATGATAAGGCATCGGCTCACGCTGCATCGCTATCTGAGATCTGCCTCGGAATCCATCTACCACCCCAGTAAAAATCCGTTTGATGTGCGTTCTGCCAACCCATCCAGCCGTCGCGAGAAGCACCATATATGCCCCGAAACTCTGGGCATCCGCGTAAGGAAACCCCGGTAAATTCCGGACCCCAAGAATACTACCTGCCATTAACTCAAATTTGTACACCCAATAGAACGCCCAACACGAAAAAAGCAAGTCCAGTGGAATAAGGAAACTAATCCCAATTGCAAAAGGATAAAACGAGAGACGCACACCCCCCATCGCATTCCAAGGACGACCCGTGAAGTACTGATGGATATTTTGACGTTTTACGGGTAGATATGGAACCGCTGGATAAATCGAATTAAGTAGGTTTAGGATGCTAATAGCTGCGGCAATACTGAAGCCTAACCACATTAGCTTATTTTTGAAAAAACTTGTGTTCGGTTCCGTCATCGCCAGCGGAAGTTGAATAATTGGATACGTCAGCCGTTCCCGCTCAGTCCATTGGATACGAAGCAGTGTGTTGATGCACAGCATAACACACATCAACACGAGAATAAAAACCGTCCACCACACCACAGGAACCGCCCAAGCGGTAAGATGTGTCTTTCGATAGAGACTGGATTGACCCTCATAATACCCCGATAAGACGCTGGGATCTTGAACGGTTAACCATGTCGGAAGTTCTTTCCAAAAAAGCTGCTGCCATTCATTTTCAGACGTTGCGAACCGAAATGGATGCCCAAGGATAGTGACAAGGATTTCCATCATATCGTGCGAACAAAGCGAAGAAACAATGCACAACATGACATAAACTGTGAGCAACTCCGCTGGTGTTAACCGCAGTTTTGGAGACAATTTTCCCAAAACTGCACCGAACACCATGAGCCAAAAGATTATGAAAATGACATTGGACAGCGGATGAATTAATGTCGGATGTGTATAACGGACAACCTCCAGCTCGATAATCCAAAAAACGTTAAGAGGAATCAGGAGAAGTGCGATGAGAAATGCTTTAGGCGTTAACCCACGTTCGCCTCTGAACAAGTTTCGCGCGCCCTCCTCCGTGTTGCCTGTCATATTTTCTAATCTTCCTTGCGGTTATACGACGTGAGTTTCGACTGCGACCTGTTTCTCTCTGGAGTCACCCGCCACTTCGTTACGGACTTATCCTTTTTTCTAACGTTCATGGTTAGAAAATCGAATCCACCCGCGTTCGCCTTCTATGGACACCTCCGTTTCCAGTTCTGCACACCGTCGCTGATAATTCTGTAAAGTGTCTATTGCTGCCTTTCCAGTTAGAACGCTCGGAAACTGATTGGCAACTTGTAGGGCCGAGGGCACCTCACCCCTACTTTCCTTGGGTTTTCCGGGACGGACTGAGGTTTTTGGCGGATCTGTCAAAATCGGGATTAACTCAATTGACTTCAGCGTTTTCGCGTCAAACGTTGCCTTGGGAATAACGATGTGTGAGTGCTGTTTATCGTAAGTATCATAGATAAAATCTGACAGGCTGTAAACAATCGGTTTGTCCTGATACAACTCGATGCCACCAAACGTATGGAGTTGCTGGCATACCACCAGGTCCGCGCCTGCGTCGATGAGGGCGTGGGCAAAAATTCGCTGTCTGCCGATTGCCTCATCCGTAGAGCGACTTCTGCTTCCCCAGTGTAACCAAACAACCACGAGTGCCGCTTTTGTCCGTATCTGTTCGACAGCATTTGTCATTTCGCTGTAAACCGCATAGGCAAGTGGGTCCTCGGTGTAACGTGCGAATTCATTCACTCGGTAATACGCTAATAACGCAACCTGTGCGGTTTCGGTTTGGCCTCGCCTGACGGATACCCATGCCGGTCGTTTCGCGGTTTCCCCACTCGTTCCAGCACCAATCGGTTTGACATCATACCACTCCAATTCTGTAATCGTATCCTCCAACGCCTCGAAACCGAAATCCATTATATGTGGGGTGGCTAAGGAGACCGCATCAAATCCTGCATTCGCTATGGCTCTGCCGAGTCCTGGTGCTGCCCGAAAGGGGTGTTCAATCCCGTATCGCGGCTCACCTCTTTCCGATATGCTCGCGTTCAGGGAAGCAGTCGCGACATCCGCAGATTGAATCAAATCCGCGGTGCCCTGAAAAAACACACCCGCACCCTTGCTTTCAGTCAATGGGGTCATCCGACTACTGATCGTAATATCACCAACCACGAGCACTGAAATCTCGTCTGACGGAACTGATTCATCCGCTGCGATGTGACTGCTCATTCCAGCGGAAAGCATCAGAAGAATGATTATAACAGTATACCTAACTTTCGTCATTTTCCGAGTTTCCATCTAAGCCCTCATCGAGGTCCAGATTTATGCCGTATTCATCCAGCAGGTCATTCTCTTTCAATTTCATCCCAAGCATAATGAGCGTTTCGGCTAAGGTTAACCGATCGACTTTAGTCGTTTCAAGGGTTTCGGTTTCAGAAACTAACTCTGTGCGTAAAGACTCCTGATTTCGGTGCCCTTGCTCTCGCAAGAGTTTTATTTCATTGGTGAGTCGATCAATTTGTTTCTGAAACTCGCTGGCGAAATCGTTAATTAAGGTTGACAATTTCTGGAGGTCAGCCTCGCTGCGGGCAGTAATCCCGTCAAGCCTTGCATCAAGCTTCGCGTCGATGAGTCCCTCAATTTTTTCTAACGTTAACCCTAAATCTTCGCCGCCAAGTTGGTCGGATAGACTGCGAATATCAGTTTTGACCGTTGCGATTTCCGAGGCAATGTGTTGATCTATACCAGTGAGTTTGTCGTCAACCTGCTGTTGTATGTTTTCTAATGCCTGGTTGAGCGTGCGCAAACGCCTGTTGTAATTCCTGATATACCTTCCGACTATGCTCTCACGGAGGTGCGCCTCCAGTTGATCGCGCGCTGGATCTGCCTCAGTGTCCACACCGTCATGCGCCAAGTCTTGGACATCTATCGGGTTTTGCATCTGTATTGTTCCTCCGTTTCTATGGATAGCGGCTTTAGAGTTATTATGGTAAATCCGAAAAATAAATAGACATTTACCCCGACCCGGTAGGTGCGGTTTCTAACCGCACCGATTCTGAATGTCTAAGTAATTCTAAAATCTACCATAGTTACAGAAGTATCTGATTTAACCAAATCGTCTCTTAACTGACACTACGGATAATTATAGACGTTGTCGGATCGGATCGGCGTCTCGACATCTTCAAACCCAACATCTGTTTGGGGGGATGCCTCACGATTTGCATTAAATTCACGTAAGATACAACTGACTATCTCTTCCGTATAGGCTTGGGCATCAACACGTTGTTGATTTGCTTCCCACGCCATCCGTGCTGCTGCTTCAAAATATTCTGCGTGTTTGTAAGCATCAAGGAGATCTGTGCCTCGCGAAAACGTTCCGTGTCCCACCCAATAAAGGATATGCCGTTCGGCGTTCCCGCCGTTCTGGAAAAGTCGTAGACTTTCATAAGATAACTCTGGGATGCCGGGTGCCTTCTCTTCCACAAATCCGATACCACTGGATTCATCGTATATAATAGGCGTTTCCGGTTCGTATCCTCTGAGGAAGTTGTAAAACCTGTCAGGGGTGCCGTGTTCTGTCCGCGAAATAAGATTCAAAAACTTCGGTTGCAAGTGCACCAGTGCGCTAAACCCGTGCCTTTCTAACTGCTCAAAAATAAGAAGATAATGGAACATTTCACTCGTGGGTGCTGGGGGCGCGATACCTTCTGGATTCAGTGCTAAGGTCGCTTGGTCGGGTGTCCCGAAGCGCATGCGATAGTGGACACCATCGGGTTCAACTTCGATAAGCGTTAAATTGAGGGCAGGATGTTCAATACCAATCATATCCAAACGAGAACCCGACTTTGTGAGCAGGACGTGTCGGCCAGCCAAACCCTTAACAACAATTTGCGGCGGTAATTGGTAGCGTGGTGATGCGTTGTAAGGGATGAGGCATACATCCTCGACTGTTTCAGTTAAAACTGCACCCATGTTGCCGGCAGTCGCCCACAAATATTGGTGGGTGTGTGCATGCGCACCGACCCAGCCCATCTGTCCTATCAGCGTTCCACATTCGCTGTCTGGTGAAATCGGACGCAGGTCGGGATGATACCCCCGTTCTCGCCAGCGTGCGTAGCGATAACTTTGCGGCGGTGGTGCCGTTAAATCATTCGTCAGATACGGATTGGTTAGTGTTGAATCCATTTTTTAAATTTACCTTGCAGGTTTTTTAATTTTTCCTTTTCACCAAAATGACTTACTTGTCCTTTAACTATACCATGTCTGAAGGGAAATAGCAAGTTTTTAGCGTATTCAAGGCATTCTGTTTTGATTTCTCTGCGCCTTTGATTGCAATCTATTGTAAATTGGTGTATAATACTTGACATATATTTATTATTTTAGGAGGAAAATGCAGCAGTGCGAACTATCAAACCGACACACAAGCCCATAAAAACCTTCTATGCAGAACTCAAACAATACGAAAGTCTCGGCGCGACGAATGAAACCGAAGTCCGACTCGCCTTTGCAACGCTCCTCCAACACTATGCCCGACAAAGTAATCTAACGCTTATCTGTGAAAAGTCGCTCCGAACGCCGCAAAACAGGACGATTTACGTCGATGGAATGCTCACCGATAACGATTTTGGCTTACCTCGCGGTTACTGGGAGGCGAAAGATCTCCACGATAACCTCACAACTGCCGTCAGACAGAAATTTGACGCGGGCTATCCACAGGATAATATCCTCTTCACAACCCAAGAACGCGCCATCCTTTATCAGGATAGACAAGAGGTCATGCGTGTAGACATCGCTGATCCAGAAGCGTTTATTCGGATGCTGCACGCCTTCTTCAGTTATCAGCAAGCGGACATCGCTAACTGGGAACGCGCCGTTGTGGAATTCAAGGACAAAGTGCCGGCACTCGGCAAACGCGCAGCTGCATTGATCCGAAAAGAGGAAGACACCAATGCGCGGTTTCAGGAGGCGTTCACCGATTTCCACCGCCACTGTCAGGAGACGATTAACCCCAACCTCGCGAAACCGGCTGTAGAGGAGATGCTCATCCAACACCTCTTGACGGAGGAAATCTTCTCGACTGTCTTTGACAATCGCGATTTTACACGCCGAAATATCATCGCACGCGAAATTGAAAATGTGATTGACGCGCTTACAGAACGCGCCTATAACCGCGCCGAATTCCTCCGGGAACTGTCGCCTTTCTATAGTGCAATTCAACGCGCCGCTGCAACCTTTATTGACTTCTCTCAGAAGCAACACTTCCTCAATACCGTATATGAGCAGTTTTTTCAAGGTTTCTCTGTCAAGGTCGCGGATACGCACGGTATCGTCTATACACCACAACCGATAGTGAATTTCATGGTGAAAAGCACCTCACACCTCCTTGAAACCGAGTTTGGACGTTCACTCTCGGATACAGGGGTTCACCTCATCGACCCATTCGTCGGCACTGGCAACTTCGTCGTGCGGCTTATACAAGAAATCAGCAAAACCGCACTCAAAGCGAAATATAGCGATGAACTCCACTGCAATGAAGTCTTACTGATGCCGTATTACATTGCGAGTATGAATATTGAGCATGAGTTCTACGTCGCCACAAAACAGTATCAGCCTTTCGATAACCTCTGTCTTGTGGACACCTTTGATTTGACAACGGAACGCCAGTTATCCATGTTTGCACGGGAGAACACGCGTCGGGTTGAAAAACAGAAGCAGACGGAGATGTTTGTAGTAATTGGAAATCCACCCTACAATGCGCGCCAGATGGATGAAAACGATGCCAATCGGAATCGGAAATATCCCGAACTGGATAAACAGATTCAAGAGACGTATGCCCAAGCCTCAAGTGCGACGAACAAAACTTCACTCTACGATCCCTACGTCAAAGCGATTTTCTGGGCATTGGATCGGATTGAAGGGGAGGGGATTGTCGCGTATGTAACGAACCACAACTTTATCACCGGTCAGGCGTTCGATGGGATGCGGAAACACCTGTCCGAGGCATGCGATGCAATCTATCTACTGGATTTGGGGGGAAATGTTCGCAAAGGGCACGCCGGGAATTCCAATGTCTTTGACATTCAGGTAGGGGTGAGTATCAACCTGTTCGTGAAAAAGGGTCAACAACAGTCAAAATCTGCTGACATTTTTTACAACGGCGAAACCGCTGAGATGAACAAGGACGCAACGTTTGAATTTCTGGATACCTGTGAACACGTCGGTAATGTCAATTGGCAAACGATTCAACCCGATGCACGACAGACATGGCTTACTGAGGGACTGCGTGAGGATTTTGAGACCTTTCTACCGATGGGGAGTAAGCAAGCAAAAACAGCAAAGGGTGAGGTTTCGGGTGTGATCTTCCACCAATTTAGCAGTGGTGTAAAGACGAACCGCGATGCATGGGCAATCAACTTCAATAGAGATACACTCACAAAAAACGTTCAGCGAATGATAGAAGTCTATAATGCCCAAGTGTTTAAGTGGCAAGGAATCGCGGATAAGTCAGGTATAGATATTGATGATTTTGTAGAGTATGACGACGCGAAAATTAGTTGGAGTCGCGACTTAAAAGCGAAATTAGGGAGAGGTAAAATCGCTGAATACGATGAACACAAAGTGAGAACTTGTCTCTACCGTCCGTTTTCAAAAAGAAAAATTTTCTTTGACAGAACCCTTAATGATGTAGTATATGTGTTTCCATCCATCTTTCCTACACCTGAAGTTGAAGCAGAAAATCAAATAATCTGTGTTAATGTTTCGCGAGAGAAACCATTTACCTGTCTCATAACCGACTGCATCCCTGAACATATTATGACAGGCGGTTTCGGATCGGCTGGACAACACTTTCCGTTCTACATCTACGATGAAGATGGCACAAACCGGCGAGAGAACATCACGGATTGGGCATTAGCACAGTTCCGAGAACATTACAGAGACGAGGAAATCAGCAAGTGGGACATTTTCCATTATACTTACGCCTTCCTGCATCATCCTGCGTATCGCGAGCGATATCAGGTGAACCTCAGACGGGATTTACCCCATATCCCGTTTGCCCCTAAATTTTGGGAATTTGTCAAAGCGGGAAGACGATTAGCAGAAATTCATATCCACTATGAAGACCAACCGCAGTATAAGTTAGACCTGATTGAAACACCCGATATGCCGCTGGAGTGGCGTGTGGAGCAGATGCGATTTTCCAAAGACAAGACACAGATAAAATACAACGATTTTCTGACATTGAGTGGGATTCCTGCAGAGGCGTTTCAGTATCGGTTAGGGAACCGCTCAGCGTTGGAGTGGGTGGTCGATCAGTATCGCGTCAAAACGGATAGGCGGAGCGGCATCGTGAACGCCCCGAACCGCGCAGATGATGAGACGTATATCGTGGATCTGATTCGGAAGGTTATCAGTGTGAGTCTGGAGACGGTGGAGATTGTTGAGGGATGGTCAGAATTGGATACTGGTGGGGAGGAATCATAATGGATATAAAAATTGGAATTATAGCGGTTGTGTTGGCGTTAGGTGTGATATGTGCTGGAGAGTTGATGATATTGCCTGCACAAAATTCGACGGGACCTGCAACCCAGCAAACGCAACCTCTGAATGATGCCTCAGAAGGGAAAGTTTCAACAGAAACATCTCGGGATCCTATTACTCAGCAAAAGCAAGTGCCAAATGATACAATGGGAGAAAAAACATCTACCGGTATCGATATATTTGGTGTTCATATTGAGCTTAAGATCACATTGGGCACACTCATTTTTTGTATTATTGGGTTCCTTACTCTTGTTTTTGCGATACTTCGCTTTTTTTTCGGCGATAAGACACGACCCCAAAAACCACCGGCGTTGGCAACAATTGAAGTAGTGAGTAAACCCGAGAATGCTGGTATTGAAGTAATAAGTAAACCCGAGAATGCTAATGAGATTGAGGAATACATCAAAGCAATTGAGCGAAACCCTAAAGCCACTCTTGCAGAAAAAGCTATAGCTGACGCGTATGTGTTGCAGCGAGGCGAAAAAATTAAGGAAGCCATTGAGAAGTGGTGTTCCATTGCTAACATCGCGGCAGGAAATGATAAAGCGGTGGCATTTCGAGCTTGGGCAGCAGCAGGTTTTCTCTATATCAATGAACGTATGGGGACGGAGGCACTCGCTGCCTTAGACAAAGCACTTAATTTGAAACCAGATTCCGCTGAAATTTACAACGGTAGAGGGGTGGCAGAGTTCCTACTTGAGAACTATCACAATGTGCTTGCAGACTGCGATGAGGCAATTCGGCTGAAACCTGATTATGCCGAAGCTTACAATACCCGCGGTACTGCAAAGTTGCATCTTAGAGAATATCAAGATGCTATAGCAGATTATAGTACAGCGATTAAATTAAAATCTGATCATGATAGTGCCCATGGTAATCGCGGTGCAGCTAAGATGTGCCTTGGGGAATACAAAGATGCTCTTGCTGACCTTAACAAAGTCATTCGGATGAAACCCGACGACCCTGGGACCTATAACAATCGCGGTATTGTACACACAAATTCTGGCAACTACGAAGAGGCCATCAATGATTTCAATAAAGCAATTGAGTTGAGACCCGACGACCCTGGGACCTATAACAATCGTGGAACCACACATTTAGCCCTCCGCAACTACGAAGAGGCCATCAATGATTTCAATAAAGCAATTGAGTTGAGACCCGACGACCCTGGGACCTATAACAATCGCGGTGTTGCACACAAAGATTCTGGCAATCACGAGGCTGCGATTGCAGATTATGATAAAGCGATTGAACTGAAGCCAGATGATGCGGGTGCCTATAACAATCGTGGAATCACAAATTTAGCCCTCCGCAACTACGAGAATGCCCTTGCTGACCTAAATGAGGCGATCCGATTGAATCCAGACGATGTTCAATACTATAACAATCGCGGAAGGATAAACAAAGACGCTGGCAATCACGAGGCTGCGATTGCAGATTATGATAAAGCGATTGAACTGAAGCCAGATTATGTGGATGCCTATGACAACCGAGGGAATGCAAACGGAGAAGTCGGAAACCACCAAGCCGCTATTGACGATTACAACAAAGCGATTGAACTGAAGCCAGATTATGCGGGTGCCTATAACAACCGAGGGAACATAAATCAAGATATGGGCAACTACGAGGCTGCGGTTGCAGATTACGATAAGGCGATTGAATTGGACCCTGGTTATATTGGTGCTTATAGAAATCGAAAGGATGTTGAGTTTGCTCTTGGACAATATGAGTCGGTTGTTGTTACCTATAGCGAGATAATTCGCCTAAATCCAGATGATGCGGGTGCCTATAACAATCGTGGTGCAGTAAAGTGGGCTCTTGGGAACTACGAAGCTGCGGTTGCAGATTATACTAAGACAATTGAATTGGAACCCAATGATGCGGGTGCCTATAAAAATCGTGGCACAGCAAAGGTGTCTCTTGGTAACTACGAGGCTGCGGTTGCAGATTATGATAAGGTGATTGCATTACGTCCCAATGATGCTGATGCCTATAACGAGCGCGGCGTTATAAAGTGTCAACTTCAACAATATGAAGAAGCCATCGCTGACTTTGATGAGGCAATTCGCATAAGTCCAGATGTTACTGTCCCCTATCAAAATAGGGCAAATATAAAGTTCGTAATGGAAAATTTTGAAGCTGCAATTGCGGATTATGACAAGGTGATTCAGTTGGATCCAGATTCCGCACAAGCTTACGAAAACCGAGCGAAAGCAAAGAGCATGTTAGGACAACACGAGGCAGCAATTGCGGATTATGACAAGGTGATTCAGTTAAATCCTGATTGCGTAGAGGCTTACGGAAAACGAGCAATGGCAAAGATCATGTTAGGACAACGCGAGACAGCAATTGCGGATTATGACGAGGTGATTCGCCTTTATCCGAATTCAGCCGCTGCTTATAGGAACCGTGGAAATCTTAAAATTGGGCTTTGTCTTCAAAGTGCCATTGAAGATTATGATACGGCAATTCGCCTCAACCCAAGTGACGCTACTGTTTACCAAAGCCGAGCAACAGCGAAATGGTTCAACAACCAGTCTGATGAAGCACTTCTTGACCTAAATGAAGTTATCCGGCTCGAACCTGATTCTGCAAGTGCTTTCGTATCTCGAGGAGACATCAAAACTTTCCTACTTCGGATTAATGAAGCGAGAGCGGATTACCAAACTGCCCTGGAATTAGCTGAACAGCAAAATAACACCGCACTAAAAACTGATATAGAAGAAAAACTCCAGCAATTCAACAATTCAACCTCGCAAACTGATGAAACACAATAAACAGAGATAGGAGTAAGCAATGTTAACGGCCGAGTTGATGGAGAATCATCTCTTGCTCACAGATATAGTGCCAAGTATGCCCCAATTATTAGATAACGCTAAACCGCTACAAACGCGCATATCCGAATCGGCTGCATCTCCGCCCTACCCCGAAACTGCTTACCAGTGGTTAGTGGAGGTCTTAGATGGATTAATCGATTTCGGACAACGGCACGGGCATTACGGTGTTATCAACTTGAGTGAAGGCGAGTATCAGTGGCTGGACGGTGTATTAGAAGAATTAATCTATTCAGTTGGTGAGAATGAGAACCATCCCTTAGCACCACTGATGGAATTCATTATTCGGCTCATTGCCAACTATGAGGATAAATACGTTCCACGACTGACAGAACTGTTTCCCGAATTAGCAGAGGAGACACCTATTAAAAAAACGAACGAAAACAGCAACCCGCCCCCTTACGCTTCAGAACTCAGTGATAGCGAACTTGCTGCGAACGGATTCTTCTCAATCGGTTGTCTTTTCTCAGAAGGAGGGAACGCTGTAAAAGCACGCGCTGCCTACGACACGGCTATTCGGTTACAACCAGACTATGCCGAAGTTTACAATAACCGAGGCAATATCAAAAATGGATTAGGCTCTTATGATACTGCCCTTGACGATTACGAGGAGGCGATTCGACTCAAGCCAAATTTTGCTGAAACCTACAGTAACCGAGGAACTGCAAAGTTCAGACTCGGCAGGCACGCTGCGGCTCTCACCGACCTAAATGCGGCTCTCTGTTTGCAACCTGGTCTTATGGATGCTTACGTCAATCGCGGGATAATAAAGATAGGTTTGATCAATATTGAAGAGGCAGAATCGGATTTTCAGATTGCATTGGAACTGGCAGAGCAGCGCGGAGATAATAACATCAAAGCCTTCGTTGAAGCGCAGCTTCAGCAACTCAACACCACAAAATAGTGTAAATTAAATTGGCTTGTCGTTTATCAGCGGGATCGAAAGTGCTCAACTTTTGATATGTTTTCCCTCCTACAATAAACACCTCCAGCTCTGGTGAGTGAACCCATAATTCAGAAATGCCTATATTCTGCCATCGTCAACACTGAGCATTACCAATCCGGTTAATTTAGCATAACGATCTTTACTTGTTTTTTCCCTAAAAACATAGTATTATTTAAGAATATTAGGATTTACGCATTTCCTCTTAAAGTCCCCCTGATAAGGGGATTTAGGTGGTTAAATTACGGAAATAACGCTTTTTTTTGATGGGATATGTCACCTTTTTACACAATTTGCGTAAGTCCTGACTAAAATTGAAAGGAGTCGAGGGAGGCGTGCGGCGAGGTGTCTTTTCATAATTAAAAAACGTAGCCTGCAACAATACGCAGAAATACCCCGATGAATGCCACACGCGCATTCAGCGTTGATTCGCAAAAACACGCAGGCGGGTATACGAAAAGGAACGTCTTTGGCACAACTACCCTCACCGAACCGCAAGGTAAAATTAAAAAATGCGAACGGAAACAGATAGTATGGGGACACTTCACGTCCCAGACGACCGATATTGGGGGGCACAGACACAACGTGCACTCCAAAATTTTAAGATTGGTGAAGAACGCTTGCCACGTGCCGCGATATGGGCACTCGGGACCATCAAACAAGCCGTCGCACATGTCAACGCCGACCTCGGTTTGCTCGAAAACCGACTTGCTGAAGCCATCAGCGACGCAGCACAAGAAGTTATTGATGGAACATTAGACGATCACTTCCCGCTCCGTATTTGGCAGACAGGGAGCGGCACCCAGACGAATATGAATGTCAATGAAGTCATCTCGAATCGAGCGATCGAGATGCTTGGCGGCGAGTTGGGAAGTAAAGACCCGATCCATCCGAACGACCATGTCAATAAATCCCAATCCACAAACGATGTCTTCCCGACTGCCATCCATTTGTCAATGGTCCGGCAGATACAAGCGCATCTTTTGCCGCGTCTGACACGGCTGCAGTCGGCATTTGCAGAAAAGGCAACCGCTTATGCGGAGATTGTGAAGATCGGACGCACACATCTGATGGATGCGACGCCGCTTACACTCGGACAGGAAATGAGTGCTTACACACAACAACTCGCCGCTGCAGAACAACGCCTCAATGCGGCGCTGCCGCATCTCTCTGAACTTCCAATTGGTGGGACAGCCGTTGGGACAGGGTTGAATACACACCCGGACTATACGGAACGAGTTGTGGCGAAGTTATCAGAAACAACAGGTTATGAACTCAAGCGCGCACCGAACGCATTTGAGGCACTCGCGTGCCGAGATGCCGTTGTGAGTGCAAGTGGTGCCTTGAAAACACTGGCGGTGGCTCTGTTTAAAATTGCCAACGACATCCGATGGCTCGCTTCGGGACCTCGGTGTGGACTCGGTGAATTGCAGTTACCTGAAATGGAACCCGGAAGCTCGATTATGCCGGGAAAGGTAAATCCGACACAGTGTGAAGCCGTCACGATGGTGTGCGCACAGGTGATGGGAAACGATACGACTTTGGCATTCGCCGGTGCCAATGGGGCATTGCAACTGAATGTATTTATGCCTGTGATGGCATATAACGCTTTACAATCTATACAACTGCTCGGTGATGCGTGTGAGTCATTCCGCGAGAATTGTGTCGAGAGCATTGTGCCGAATACTGAAACGATAGGGCGGCACCTCTCGGAATCACTGATGCTTGTAACAGCGTTGACCCCACATATTGGATATGATCAAGCGGCAAAGGTTGCGCAATATGCACATGAACACGGAAGCACACTGCGTGAGGCGGCTATTGCCCTTGAGGTGCTGAGCGGTGAAGCGTTTGATGAACTTGTGTTGCCAGCGGATATGACGCGACCGAATTTGGGTTAGGTAGGGCAGTCATAAAAAAAGTAGGGCGGGTATTGATACCCGCCCTATAGTATTTAATCGTCGTCACCGGCTTCGCTCATTTCTGGTTCCATGGCGGAGACCTCTAAGTTCTGGAAACTGGAGAATCCACTGCCAGCGGGTATAAGTCTACCGAGAATAACATTTTCCTTCAGCCCGAAGAGTTTATCGGTTTGTCCACTGACAGCGGCATCCGTCAGCACCTTCGTCGTCTGCTGGAAGGAGGCAGCGGAGATGAAACTATCTGTACTCAAAGATGCCTTACTGATGCTTTGAAGAATCGGTTCACCCGCGGCAGGCATGCCACCTGTTTCTTCAATCTCACTATTAACGCGTTCGAATTGCTTGCGTTGCACTTCATCGTTGGGATAGAAGTTTGTGTCACCCGGATCAGTAATCCGAATTTTCGTTAGCATCTGTCGAACGATTGCCTCAACGTGTTTATCGTTAATAGTCCCCTTGCCGTAGACTTTCTGGACTTCATCGACGAGATATGACCAGACCGCCTCGTCACCCTCAACCGGTACACCTTCAATAGTCGTCCGCCCGATACTCAAAATATCGTGGGGATTGAGATAGCCATCGGTGAGAGGTTCACCGGCATGCACCCAATCACCTTCAGCGACGCGCCGCTTCTCATCGGGTATCTGGTAGAGACGACTCTGATGTCCCTCATGCTCAATGCGGTAGGCAGGAATCCCTGACTTCGTGCCAGCAGATTGGACGTAACCTTCAATTTCAGCGATTTCTGCGGCTTCACCGCGTTTCGGACGGCGCGCTTCAAACAATTCAGTGACACGCGGAATCCCCGCAACAATGTCAAGGTTCGCTGTTCTCTCATGAAGCTCTGCCAACGTTTCTCCCTTCCGAATGCTATCCCCCTCTGTTAGAGAGAAGGAGTAACCCGTAGGAATGACATGAGGCACCCGATTCCCATCCGATGTTTCTACTTCAATGCGCATCCGTAACGACAATTCATCGACCTCGAAGCCGGGATACCGTTTCACTGCCTCATTGTAATCTTCTTCGGACAATTCGTCGCCAACAGCGTATTGGAAATGCGGATGAGAGACTTCGGTGACCGTGTGGGTTATCTGTAAATTTGCTTTGTCAAGCGCACGGTATTCCTTTGCCGGTAGAATCGTCCCAACCTCGAGCGGTTCATCAACATCCCGCTTATCCTCAGTTACCTGATAAACCAGTTCAACATCAAACCCTTTGAACTGGCGATGATACGACTTATATTCCTCTTCACTCAGTTCAGTCTCAACCTTCACGTCCAATTCCGGGTGATGCACGCTAACGACATGATAGAGTGATTTAACTTTCTCCGGTAACGTAGCATCCGTCTTACGGAATGCCTTATACTCAATCTCGGTGAGACGTTGACCGGCACTTAACGCTGTCGTTCCATCTTCGATATGGGTTACTTCATAATGACGGGCGACATCAAAGCCTTTGTACTGTCGGCGGTTTGCGGATGACTCCTTTTGTGTCAAAAGGCTACCAACTTGTAGTGGACAGTCAGAATGATTAACCGCTGTAACACGGTACATACGTTCCGCGGCAAAGCCGCCCGCGGTGCGTTTACTTTCCGAAGTCGTGAACCCCGGATAACGTTCATCCAACTGTTTTTTTTCACTATCGCTAATCAGCTCGCTTGGCTTGAGCGGACAGTCAGGATGATAAATATGAGTGATGCGGTGGCGCAGCCTTTGAGCATTGAAACCCGTAAACCGTTTGTGTGCCCGAGTTAAGGCTGTTTCGCTCAATTCTTCGCCTTCTGTAAAAGTGCATTCGGGATGATACACAGCCGTCACATAATGCCGTTCAACGTCCTGTTTTTCAACTTTAAATGCGCGTTCAAGGTGTTGATACTCTGTGCGAGCATCCTCGTACTCACGAGACGTTAACGTCTGATCAGCCGTAAATTCACCAATCTCTGTATGTACAACGTAAACAGGTTTCGTCTCAACCTCAAATGGATTCAGCAACGGAGCGATTGCCTCCGGGGCAACTTCGTCGCCTACCTTAAATCCGAAATCTTTGCTGGTCCGCTTATCTATCTCGGTTATACAATATACACGATTGAAGCTGGCATCCCGGCCAGAGGCATTCGCAGTATTCGGACTATCAGCGTCACCATTCGTGCGCTCGGAAGACGCAGTACCTGAAGTGGCTGTAAGGCTTTCAATAGCAATACGCTCGCCTGTTTCGGCATCCAAGTAATGCCATTCTCCACTCACTCCCTGCCTGACCTCTGCTCTCAATTGATCTATCTCTGCTTCGGTGAGCTGGCTGCCGACACTCAATGAAAGTTTAGGATGTTGCACTCGCGTCACTCGGTATTTTGGGGTTACAAAGCGTTGGAAGCCATATTCCATCTGTGCCTTGACGTATTCTACATGAGACAGTCGATCCCCCGGCCTCAAATCACAGTTGCTATCCAAAACCTCCGTGACGTGGTACTGCCACGTCTTCGTATCAAAGCCTTTATAGCGTTCCGTGTTTTCCGTGTACTGCTTCTCACTGAGCAGTTCACCTTCACGCAATTGACAATGCGGATGATTAACCTTCTCGACCTTATATGCTGGACCATCAAGGTTGCCTCTGTTTTCAGTAGCGATCCAGAGTTCACCCTCCTTTTCGACTTCGACCGTCCGACCGGGTTGGAAATCTCGGAAATACACGGTGCCGCTGGCTTTGGATAAAATTCTGCGCTGCCGCGCTTCTGAGACATCTTCAACAGCACCACCCGTGTGGAACGTCCGCATCGTGAGCTGCGTCCCCGGTTCACCGATAGACTGCGCAGCAATAATACCGACGGCTTCACCAACGTTGACGAGATCATTCGTCGTTAAATCGTTACCGTAGCATTTCGCACAGACACCATCCTCGGTTTCGCACGTGAGCACAGAGCGCACTCGCACCACGCTTATACCCGCTTCCTCAATTGCGTTCGCTTTCTCCGCGGATATGGCGGTTCCCGACGGAACAAGCAACGTTCCGTTCTCTGGATGGAAAATATCTTCTGCTGCCGTGCGTCCGCTAATTTTGAAAGCAAGGTCACCCCCCTCTGTCGCGAATTTTTGGATACTGTTGAGGGTGCCGCAATCTTCAGCGGTGACACGGACATCTTGCGCCACATCTACGAGTTTTCGAGTCAGATACCCCGATGCGGCGGTTTTCATCGCCGTATCCACCAAACCTTTACGGGATCCATAAGTAGAGTTAAAATAGTCAAGGACATCCAGCCCCTCTCTATAAGAGGATTTGATCGGCTCGGTGAGAATTGTGCCATCCTGCTTCGCTTTCAACCCGATAATCGCACTAATTTGCATAAACGGATTCTTCCGTGCACGTGCACCACTATCTGCCATGATATGGACCGGACTGAAACCCTCTACTGTTGTTTGGTCTATCTCTACCCCAGTGTCATTGACCGCCGGATGAATCTTTCGAGGGTCGGCGCGCTCAACGAGGGCGGTCTCTAACCGGGGCAAGTCATCGAACATCTCATCCTCAACTTCTTTGAGGGCATCGAACCAGATACGAATCTGTTCGTTTTCCTGTTCTTCGCGCTCGGTTGCTGTGACGTTGCTAAGGAGTTCGTCAATATCTGCTTGTGCTTTGCTCACCAAAGCATCGCGATTGTCGGGGATAATGTAATCCGAGATACCTGGCGAAATACCGCTCAGCGTGGCATACTCAAACGCGAGTTTCTGGACTTTCTCAAGCACTTCAGTCGTAACACGGGTGCCCAGTTCATTGAAACACCGATGAATCAGATCGGATAATTCCCGACCTCCAGCTTCCGCATTGAAGAACGAGAGTCGCTGCTGGGAGTTTTCATCTTCCCACTCTAAACCCGACGGTAGAACCTCGTTAAAGATAACTCTGCCGACTGTTGTGAGAATGGGTTCAGCGGTTTTCCGGTCATCTCCATTAGATGCCCAGAAGAGTTGGATGCTGTCGTGCAGTTTCAGTTGACCTGCTGCATGCGCCGTCAGCACCTCTTCTGGGTGTGCGTAACGACGATGGAACCACGCCTTTTCACGGAGTGCCTCGAAAGTCGCAGGATCCCGTGTTGTATAGGCATCATGCAAAAGTACCGCATCCGCCGTGTGCGCTGGCAATTCCTTCGTCAGGAAACTGGATCCGAGGACCATGTCAAGTTCTGGAACAGTAACAGGATCACCGTGTGAAGGCTTGAGGATGTTATGACTGCTGAGCATGAGGAGTTTTGCTTCGGCTTGTGCTTCTACCGTGAGTGGGACGTGGACTGCCATCTGGTCACCGTCAAAGTCAGCGTTAAACGCTTTACAGACGAGTGGCGGAATCCTGATGGACTTGCCCTCTACTAAGACCGGCAAAAATGCCTGAATACCGAGTCGGTGCAAAGTTGGCGGACGGTTGAGTAAAACCGGATGATCCGCAATGACTTCCTCTACGACTTCCCATACAGGAGAATCGGAATCAACGTGTTCAGCGATATGCTTCGCACGCTTAATGGTCTGTGTATACCCATACGCTTGGAGTCGCTCAATAATGAACGGCTTAAACAATTCGACAGCCATGCGTTTGGGGATTCCACACTGATGCAACCCCAATTCAGGTCCGACAACGATGACGCTACGTCCAGAGTAGTCAACCCGCTTACCAAGTAGGTTCTGACGGAACCTTCCAATCTTACCTTTGAGAACGTCAGCAAGGGATTTGAGCGGACGGTTCCCCGGGCCGGTGACACGCCTACCGTGCCGTCCGTTGTCGAAGAATGCGTCGACTGCTTCCTGTAACATCCGTTTCTCGTTACGAAGGATGACTTCTGGAGATCGGAGTTGTATCAATTTACGCAATCGGTTGTTCCGATTAATAACACGGCGATACAGATCGTTCAGGTCGCTGGTAGCAAAGCGTCCACCTTCAAGAGGGACAAGCGGACGTAAATCTGGCGGGATGACAGGAATAACATCCAAAATCATCCATTCCGGGCGCTGCCCGATTTCTGCAAAATCAGCCATCTGTTTCAGCTGCTTGGCGATCTTGAGCTTCTTCTGGTGACTTGTTGTTTCGTTCAAGTCTTGGGTTAATTTTTCTATCTCCGCCTCAAGGTCAATATCACTCAGTAATTCGCGAATAACTTCTGCACCAGTGCCAGCCCGAAATCCGCCCCAGTACTTATTGCTGTTTTCTATGTACTCGATCTCGGTTAAGACCTGTCCACGTTCAAGCGGACACTCTGGGTCGGTCACTTCAACGACGATAAACCCCTCAAAATAGAGCACGCGCTCAACATCACGTGAAGAGAGTTCACAAAAAGTGCCGATGCGAGAGGGAATTCCTTTGAAGTACCATATATGAGATACAGGGGCGGCAAGTTGGATATATCCGAGTCGATCTCTGCGAACGCGTTGTTGTGTGATTTCAACACCACAACGGTCACATATCATCCCCTTATGTTTAATCCGTTTATACTTACCACAGTTACATTCCCAGTCCTTTTGGGGGCCAAAGATAGCCTCACAGAAGAGACCCTCCGGTTCAGGACGGAAGGAGCGGTAGTTAATAGTCTCTGCCTTCTTGACCTCGCCGCAACTACATGTCCCTTTCTCGGGACAGATAAAAGGTTCATCCGTCCCTTGGGCCGGATTCCGACGTTTGCAACTGGTCTGCTTCGATTCATCTTTAATCTGATCAGGCGAGGCTATTTTTATGGAGATGCTGTCAAATGCCGTGTTCATTATTCCTCCTCTTTATCCAGGGATACATGAAGTCCGAGGGTTTGAAGCTCGCGGACCAAGACTTTGAAGGATTCCGGTGTACCGGGCGGTTCAGGATTTAACCCTTTCACAACCGACTCGTAAATTTCTCTTCTACCCAGAACGTCATCTGATTTGAGTGTGAGCATTTCTTGAAGTGTATGGGCTGCACCATACGCCTCCAATGCCCAGACCTCCATCTCACCGAGCCGTTGACCCCCGTGTTGCGCCTTGCCACCTAACGGTTGCTGTGTAACAAGAGAGTAAGGTCCCGTTGAGCGAGCGTGCATTTTATCGGCAACAAGGTGGTTCAACTTAAGGAAATAGACGTAACCCACCGTTACTTCCTGTGCAAATGGTTCACCAGTTCTACCATCAAAGAGAATGCTTTTACCAGTCTGTTTACTGCGTTCCGGAAGCTCGGTCGCACCAAGCATTTCAAAGATTTCGTCTTCTGTCGCGCCATCAAATACAGGAGATTCCACTCGGATACCGAGTTCATGGCACGCCCATCCGAGATGAATTTCCAAAATTTGACCGACATTCATTCGAGAGGGAACCCCTAACGGGTTCAATACCAATTCAACCGGTGTCCCATCTGGGAGATAGGGCATATCCTCAGCAGGCAAAATTTTGGCAACAACACCTTTGTTGCCGTAACGACCCGCCATCTTATCCCCGACGGAAATCGGACGCTTACTGGCGACATAAACTTTGACGCGTTTGATGACACCTGGTTTCAGTTCATCACCCATCTCTAACTGCTGAAGGGCACGTTCTTTTTCTTCAATGTAAGTGGTTATTCTGCCTTGCGCCATCTCTTCAACACGTTGAATCTGTTCTCTGGCTTCGGTATCGGTTACATGGATGTCTGAGAACGTCAAACTACATGATTTACGCGCCTGTTGGTAATCGTCATCAGCAACATATTCTCCAACGGGCAGTGTACACGCTGGGTCAAAAACCGCGGTAATGTGCCAGACCTTATCGGTTTTCAAATCCTGGGTCGTCCGGTTGAGTAATGCCAGTTCATCCGCGGTCAGCCGCTGGCCGGCTACTATAGGACGCGCAGGAAAATCTCTGGAGACTCGCAGATAATCGGAGTCGGACAACTCTTGACCTTCAGTCAATGGACACTCGGGGTTGAAAACTTCCTTAATTTGCCAAAACAGATCCGCTTGTAAACCCGGGTAAGCCTGGCTGAAGTTTGCCCATTCTTCCTCATTCAGCCGCTGCGTTTCAACGACAGGGCATCCTGTTGCTTCAATCTGCTCAGTAACGCCAGTCTCAAATTCAGAACGCGCACACGGTTGCAACACAGTTTGATCAGCAACGCCTGCTTCTGCGTCTTGGGTCGGAGGCGAGTCGCCGGTCAAATCTACGAGTTCATAGAAATCATAGGTATCCGGTTCTGACGCACCGTTGGTTACCAATACACCGAATCGCGCCCCCGCTGCAGTCAGCAGTGCCTTCAGGTGTTCGGAATCATACCCGTTTTCAGCGTCCGCCTCTTCACAGACGGCAATAGCAATTACACTGTTATCGGAACCCCGCAGCACAACAGCAGCATCTTCTAAATGTCCATCTACAGGTTCCGTTTCCTGAAAGAATGGTTCTGTATTGCCCAAAGTCGATTGGCACACCTCGCTGAGGTACGCTTGCACGGTTGAAGAATTTGAAGGGTGGACCACAAGCGTAGGAATCGGTTCAGGGATGTCCGTTACCCTATAGCCTGCTTCAGCGGTAAAAGCTTCAGAGTTGGTATCTTCAGTTACCAGATGGTACGCATCTGCAGTGAAACCGGAAATATAGGCATCCAGAACCTCAGCTGTCAGTGTATCACCCGCATTCGCAAAGGGTTCAGCTGTAGGAGGGGTTTTCAACCCCGATTCCGCTTCAGCTGTAGGAGGGGTTTTCAACCCCGATTCCGCTTTTGTGTAAAGTGGATCGGCGAGTTCGCATCCTATGAGTGTTTTGCGAATTTCTTCATCTTTTCGGCGACGGATGGAAGCGATCTGCTCACGCGAAGTCTCTTCAATCTCCTTGCGTTTCGACTCATATCGCAAATTATCAGCCATTGATAAGCCTGAGGGGTCTCCTTGTGACCAACCGCCACGACGGGAGGTGGTATCCGGTTTACGGGAGAACACTTTTACGTCAATGACGACTCCTTCAACGCCGGGACGCACATAAGTCGAGGCATCTCTGACTTCTTTGACTTTTTCGCCAAAGATCGCGCGTAGAAGTTTCTCTTCTGGACCCGACTCGCTTTCACCTTTGGGTGTAATTTTCCCGACCAGGATGCTGCCAGCCCCCACAACGCTTCCAACGCGAATAATACCCTCTTCATCGAGTTGTGTGAGACGCTGTTCGCTAACGTTCGGAATATCGCGGGTGATTTCCTCTGGACCTACTTTCGTTTCACGTGCCTCCACTTCAAATTCTTCAATGTGGATAGAGGTGAAGGTATCCTCCTTGATGAGCGTTTCGCTTATCAGGATAGAGTCCTCATAATTGTGGCCGCCCCACGGCATATAAGCACATAGCACATTCCGTCCAAGAGCGAGTTCACCACTTTCTGTAGAGGTGCCATCCACAATAACCTGATCGACTTCAACTGTGTCGCCCACTGCGACGATAGGTTTCTGGTGGATACAGGTCCCGCTATTACTGCGTTTGAAGGTCTGGAGTTTGTAAACATCGTAGCCCATTTCGCTGAACGTATTCTCACCCTTATCATGGTGAAGGGTTTGACCCGTGTATATGAGAATCTCATCGGCAGAAACACTCGTGACGGTCCCGGCTCGCTTCGCCGTAATGAGTGCCCCTGAATAGAGTGCCGCCGGGGCTTCCATCCCCGTTCCGACGAGCGGAGCTTCTGGACGGACAAGCGGTACAGCCTGACGTTGGTGATTAGCACCCATCAAGGCACGGTTTGCGTCCTCGTGTTCCAAGAACGGAACCAGCGCGGCAGAAATACCAACGATTTGCTGCGGGGAAACCCCGATGTAGTCCACCTTTTCCATCGGAAGCGACAAGACATCCTCGCCACTGCGGACAGGCAGCGTATACTCTGCAGGAGAGGTTTGTAACCCCAATTCCTTACCATTTCCGGTTTGTTCAGCCTCCCTTGAGGTTGCCTTCGCAGCAATATACGCGTTATCCTCGCTATCTGCTGTGAGATATTTCACCGAACCCACTGAGCCGTCCTCAACCTCATGATAAGGCGTTTCTATAAAACCGTAGGGGTTGATCCGGCCATAACACGCTAAAGAAACGATAAGACCGATAGACGGACCTTCAGGTGTCTCCAAGGGACAAACGCGTCCATAGTGCGTTCGATGGACATCCCGAACAGCTGCCGTTGCCCTATCTCGGTGAAGTCCGCCTGGACCAATTGCTGAGATACGGCGTTTATGCGTCAGTTCATCCAGCGGATTAATCTGTTGCATAAACTGCGACAACTGGTTCGATCCAAAGAATTCTCGGAGTGCCATCATCAGCGGTTTTGGATTTATCAGAGAAGACGGAACGACCTTCGCAATATCGTTGTTGGTACTCAAGCGTTCGCGTGTGGTTCTGCGAATCTGGAATAAACCCATTCGGAACTGGTTTTCGAGGAGTTCACCGATAACACGCACGCGGCGATTACCCAGATGATCCAGATCGTCTTTCGGTTTAAGTCCGTTATGGACATCAAGCAGGTAAGCTATAGTCGCAGCAATATCTTCGCGACGTTGCGTTCGGAGCGTTTCTTCGGGGACATTTCCATAAGTCGGCACATAATCAATTTTTTCATTCGGTTTCCAGCCCGGCACATCATCCGGGCACAAACCGAAATATTGACAGGTTTCGTTGAATTTTCGATTAAGTTTGTATCGTCCAACGACACCTAAATCGTATCGGTGCGCGTCAAAGAGCAACCATGAAAGGTGTTTACGAGCGTTCTCTATACCAGCGGGATCTCCAGGTCTCAGCGTGCGGAAAATCATCAGCAGTGCGGCATCTTGTAAAGTATATGGCTCCTCATAGTCTGCTTGCCGGTCGCGTTCCAACGTATTACGTAAGAATCGGATGTGCTGGCAATCTTCCTCATCCAGTATTGTGAGTGCCTCAACACCAGTCTCACTGAGGCGTTCCAATTCTGTTTCGGTGAGCAGTGTATTCGCCGTCAGGAGCACTTCGCCAGTTTCTTGATTGATAACGTCTTCAGCGCAGACCCTACCGACCCATTCCTGATTATCTGGAGACACAATCTGTTCGGCTGTGAACGCTTCGCGTCCGTAGCGGGCACGTGCCTCTTCGTATTCCGTATTCGTTAGCAATTGTCCGGTAACGATCTCACACCCGCTATTATGGGTGTCAATTACACGCCGAAGAAGCTCAGTTTCAAAGCCTTTCCATTTTCTACGAAGATTCGTCCGCTCCTTATATGTAAGTTCTTGTTCGACCTCCAGGGGGCAGCCCTCATCGGTTACCTCTGTAACGCGATAACACCTCTCTACCTCAAGATCAGGGTAGTCTTTGCTGGCTTGTCGAAAGTCCGCAGCACCCAACAAATCGCCAGGGTTAACTTGCTTTGCGGGTCCTTCTACATGGGTAACCTGCCATCCAGCAAGCACAAGACGTTCCGTCTTTGCGTAAAGCTTCAGGATATCCGCGTCTGATTCCCAACCGAGTGCGCGCAACAGCACAGTGGCAGGCAGTTTTCTGCGTTTGTCAATGCGTACGTAAATCTGATCTTTAGTGTCTATCTCAAATTCGACCCATGCCCCTCGATACGGAATAATTTGGGCAGTCGGAGTGCGCCGTCCGGTCGGTAATGCCTTTTCAAGAAAAATGACACCCGGCGAACGGTGCAGTTGACTCACAATCACGCGTTCGCTACCGTTGACAATGAAACTGCCATTTTCGGTCATTAAAGGAACTTCGCCGAGGTATACATCGGATTCTCGGATATCCACAACATGCGGTTCATCTGCATCCGAGTCAGCCTCACGTTGGACAAGCATAATACGCGCAGTCAGGGATACCTGATACGTTACACCCCGGGCAACACATTCTTGAAGTGTATATTTCGGTTCACCAAGGCTGTAACTGACAAAATCGAGACTGTTAACCTCCGAAAAATCGCGAATGCCGCTCTTGTCTCCTGTGTGAAAGACTTCCTTAAATACCGCTTGGAGGCCAGTATCCGAGCGTTCATTACGTGGGACATCTCGTTGTAAGAAGGCATCATAGGCGAGTTTTTGGGTCTCTATGAGGTTCGGGAGTGGGGTCCGAACATCCGTTTTGGCAAAAGTGATTCTCTCATTTTTAAGTCTGGGTTTTTTGTTCACTGAATGAAGTCTCCCTACTTACTTGGCGGTGGTTACGCGGTTTACAAATAGACTTTTGCAAAAACCTGCTTTCTCAACTGCTTTTTCCATCTTAATATAGTAGCATAGCATAACAGAATATTATACATTATATTTGGAAAAATGTCAAGCGGAAATAAAAAAATCACATTTTTTCCCGATTTAATGCAATAATGTATGACGATGACCCGTAAAATCAAAATCGCAATTTTTATAGAATTCGGAGGATACCATGGGAGCACTCACGACACCACTGCCGGTTAAAGCAATCATCGGTGTGCTGACAGCCGACCCTGACCTCCTGCCCACAGTCTATACAGAACTGACACATCGCTTCGGTGCCATTGATTACGTAAGTGAATTGATGCCTTTCACGAGCACAGTCTACTACGAGACTGAAATGGGACCAGACATCCAGCGACAATTTATAAGTTTTGAAAGACTGGTCGATGCCGGTACGCTCGCAGAAATGAAATTGTTCACAAATAGCGTTGAGCAAACTTTTGCTGTAAGAAAGTCCGAAATAAACGCACGGCGTGTCAATTTGGACGCGGGTTACATCTGCTTAGCAAAACTGGTACTTGCGTCAACGAAAGACCATGCCCATCGTATCTATCTCAGCGACGGTATCTACGCCGAAATCACACTCCGCTTCTATCGCAAAACATTCCAACCTTGGGAGTGGAGTTATCCGGACTACCGATTACCAACATACATCGCTATTTTTAACCACATTCGCAGAATCTATAGAAATCAATTAGAGCGTTAAAATTACGGTCTATCGTGTATCGTGCGTTTATTCCCCGTCAAGTAGGCGGCAGACACATTGCCGAGAGGCAATGCTTGACATGTCTGCCAACACGATACAATTATTGTATCACAAGAACTGACGAAAGTCAAATTAAAAGAAAGGGCGGTTTTTCTGCTCATCATGAATGAGGAGATTTCCAAATCGCGAATGTTAGATGAAAAGATTTCTTAAAACGGTGCGAGGTATTGAGAACCCGCGCGACACGAAAATGTTGATTTTTATCGTTCTCACAGGTGTATTTTGGGCATGTTCTATAGCCAGTGTGAACGCTGAATTGACAGACACAGATACTCGCGCCCGCGCCCGCGACATCGGTATCCAAATAGGAACCCTTCCAACCGGCACGCACAATGCCATCACTGACGTAGAGGGTGTGAAAGTCGGACACGTTACGCTAAACGAAGGCGATTCAATTCGGACAGGGGTTACCGCTATCCTTCCAAGTGATGATATTTGGACGGCACGCCTGTTCGGCGCCGCATACACGATTCACGGTAATGGTGAAGCAACCGGTATTGCCCGTATCAATCAAGCCGGATGGATTGAATCTCCCATTTTGCTTACAAATACACTCAGTGTCGGGGCAGTCCATGATGGTGTTGTGCGTTACATCGTGAAACGCTATCCAGACAACAATATTGTGCTCCCCATTGTCGCGGAATGCTACGATGGGGGTTTGAACGACATCAGCGGACTCCACGTCACGGCACAGCATGCGATTGAAGCGATTGAGAACGCCACAGAGGGTCCCGTAACTGAAGGAAGCGTCGGAGGCGGTACTGGCATGCGATGCTATGGGTTTAAAGCCGGTATCGGCACAGCCTCCCGCGTCCTGCCTGAAGAACGCGGTGGATGGACAGTCGGGGTCCTTGTTAATTCCAACGGCGGACGGCGTTCGCAACTCCGAATTGATGGGGTGCCTGTTGGCGAAGAAATCAGCGGTTCCCCACCGAAACCGGGAAGAGATGGCTCGTTCATTATTGTTATCGCAACAGATGCCCCGTTGACACATCGCCAATTGAAACAGGTCGCGATCCGTGCTACACATGGATTGGCTCGCACAGGCACGCCGAGTACGGACGGTAGCGGGGAATTCGTCATTGCATTTTCCACCCCGAACATTTTTCCAAATAACACCGAAAATGGCACTTTTGAAATCCAAATGCTCGTCAATTGGCGTTTGAGTTCGCTCTTTCAAGCGGTTATCGAAGCCACAGAGGAGGCTATCATCAATTCCATGACAATGGCGACGACAACCACCGGACGTAAAGGCAGAACGATGTACGCAATTCCGTTGGTGGAGCTGCAAAAGGTGATGAAGGCACACGGACAGTGAATGCGCTAAGCCGAACTGACACGATTCAGGTCGGGTGCAAGAGACGACGGCACGACCTCATAGTGTGAAAATTCCAGTGTAAATGCGCCGCGTCCCTGTGTCATTGAGCGAAGCCGCGTTGTGTACTGAAACGTTTCTGAGAGTGGAATGAAAGCATTGATGACATTTTGGGTCGATTGCGAGGGGCGTCCTGTGTCGGAGGTATCTTGGGTTGTGCTTTCATTAATCTGTGCCCGACGGGAATTCAGATCACCAATGACTTTGCCGACATGTTCATCAGAAACAGTAATATGCATCCGCATGATGGGTTCTAATAACAGAGGGTTGGCTTTTCTAATCGCATTTTCAAACGCCAAGACTGCTGCTGCTTCGAACGCGACTTCCGAAGAATCCGTTGGGTGGTAGGAACCCCCTGTAAGGCGAATCTTTACATCCTGCATCGGATATCCGATGCGTGGACCTGTTCCGGTAGCACCCTCCAACGCCTTCTCAATAAACGGGACGTACTGCCGCGGGATTTGCGTTTCGTCTGTGTTATCCTCAAACGTGAATCCTTCCCCGCGCGCTAACGGCTCAACCGTTAGCAGCACATCACCGTATATCCCTTCTTCATCTGTTTTGTGGATATGTGTCCCGCGCCCCTCCGCGAGTGTGCTGATAGTTTCACGATACGCCACCTGTAGTTTGCTGACCCGAGCGTTAACGCCAAATTCGCGTATCATGCGGTCTGTGAGAATCTCTAAGTGGAGTTCACCCATGCCAGAGATGATCCGTTGTCCGGTTTCTTTGTCGATGCCCACGGTGAAAGTTGGGTCCTCGTCCATCAATTTTTCGAGTGTTTCTTCCAAGGCATCCGCGTCGCTTGCGCGTTCAGGTTCAATGGCAATTGAGATAACCGGATCTGGAAAAGTGATGGATTCTAACAGAATAGGTTCGCTCGGATCCGTCAGCGTATCCCCGGTCTTGGTGTCCTTAAGCCCGACGAGGGTAACGATGTCACCGGCGTAAGCCGCATCACAGACCGCCTCCTTGTTCGCGTGCATCTGTAAAATACGGTTAATCCGTTCCCGTTTTTGGGAACGGACGTTATGGACGACCTCCCCGCGTTTGAGCACACCTGAATAGATACGGCAATATACGAGTTTGTCTACCGTTGGATGGCTTGCCACTTTAAAGGCTAATGCTGAAAACGGAGCCTCGTCATTTGCTTTTCTAACTATGGACTTCTGTTCTGCTTTCCGCTGTGGGAGGGATTTGTAATCCCGATTCTTTTGTGGGAGGGATTTGTAATCCCGATTCTTTTCGGAAATGGAATCTGGCACAGTGCCTTCAATAGGCGGAACGTCAAGAGGAGACGGCAGAAAATCAATTACCGCATCCAATAGCGGTTGAACGCCTTGATTCTTTAAAGAACTTCCACACAGCACAGGAAAAAGGGTCCCTTGCAAGGTCGCTGCGCGGATAACCGTTAGTAACTCGGCGTGGGTTATCTCTTCACCGCCCAAGTATTTTTCAAGCAGTGCTTCATCTTCGACAGCGACACTCTCGTAGAGGACTTCCCGTGCTTGTGCCACTTCATCTTGAAATTCAGGAGGGATCTCTGCCTCTATGTATGTCTGTCCGAGATCCGTTGTGTCCCAACGCATTGCCTTCTGCGTCACGAGATCAATAACACCGGTGAAATCGGGACCTTCACCCATCGGCAATTGAAGGGGGACAGGGTTCGCGTCTAACTGTGCCTTCATCATTTCCAGGACGCGAGTGAAATTCGCACCAACCCTATCCATTTTATTAACGAAAACGATGCGTGGCACCTCGTAACGTTCGGCTTGCCGCCAAACCGTTTCTGACTGCGGTTCAACACCGCCGACAGCACAGAAAAGGGCAATCGCACCATCCAAAATTCGCAAGGAGCGTTCCACTTCCACTGTAAAATCGACGTGTCCGGGGGTATCAATCAGATGAATCGCGTGTTCTTGCCAGAAACAGGTCGTTGCGGCGGCTGTAATCGTTACGCCGCGTTCTCGTTCCTGCACCATCCAATCCATCTCAGCAGTCCCGTCATCTACTGCACCGATCTTATGCTTTTTACCGGTGTAGAAAAGAATCCGTTCAGTTGTGGTTGTTTTGCCTGCATCAATGTGCGCTGCAATGCCGATATTGCGCACGTTTTCAATCGGATATTCGCGTGCCATTTTTTTCCTTACGAGATTTCTTTCCATTGAAGGACAACGCCGAGTAGGTCGAGGTTCCACGCCTATAATGTAATGACGGATAGTTGTTGCCGAGGAGTATATCACAAACACAACTATCCGTCAAGTGTTAATCCATGAACACGCAATATAACGAGTCCACTGTGCTAATTATCTGTCTGATGTATCGTCTGATGTGGAAACTTTAATCGTAACGTACGCACTTCCCTGTCCATTCGGCGACTTGACATAGAGAAGTACCTGCTTTTTATTTTCGTTCGTGAGTTGTTCCACAAGACGGGAATAGGACGCAAGGTCGTCAATCTCTGCCCACTCCATTTCTTGGATCAGAGATCCCGGAACGATACCTTTTTCCTCTGCGTTGCTCCCGCTTTCAACCTGTGTGACGACTACACCTTTCTCATCTGACGCGTAACCATAACGCTCAGCAATCGCGGGGGTCAGATTCTGGACCTGAAGTCCGGCAAAGGCTTCTTTCTCTTCATCACGGTCTAATCGTGCCCCTCTGAGTTCTGGCCTCATATTTTCGGCTTCTTGTAACTGGGCATTGAGCTTAGCGATAGCCTCTTCAGTCCGTTTGCCCAGTTTGACAGTCAACCGTTTTTCTTCAGTGCCGCCTCGGAGCACTATAACTTCAACAGATTTGCCGACCTCTGTTGCTGCGACAACATACATCAGATCATTAATATCTCGGATTGTTTCGCCATTAAATTCAACGATGACATCTGAACGTTGGATCCCAGCTTTATCTGCAGGACTCCCTTTACTAACGCCACGCACAAAAGCACCGCGCGGTGTATCGAAGTTCAACTTTTCTGCCAAATCCTGATCCACATTTCTCATGCTGATGCCAAGCCAACCGCGCGCAACTTTGCCATGTTTAATGAGTTGCGGTAAGACCTGTTGTGCCATTTTACTCGGGACGGCGAAGCCGATACCGATATTTCCTGTGGAAAGACCACCGGTGATAATCGCTGTATTAATTCCAACCAATTCGCCGCGAATGTTGATCAGGGCACCGCCACTGTTTCCTCGATTGATCGGGGCATCTGTCTGTATGAAATTGCCGTATTTGATGCCGCTGAACCATCCAGGCCGCCCCTTCGCACTCACGATTCCCCGTGTCACAGTTTGAGAAAAATTGAGTGGGGTTCCAATGGCAATCACCCATTCGCCAACTTCAAGCTGATCCGAATCGCCAAATGGAAGGGTCGGAAGTCCTTCAGCGTCGATTTTGAGAACTGCCAAATCGGTCCCGCTGACTTCGGTCCCGGCGGCATCGCGTCCAACTAATTCCGCTGGATATTCTTTCCCATTTGATAAAGTGACGCTGATTTCATCGCTCCGTTCAATGACATGGTTGTTGGTAAGGATATAGCCATCGTCACTGACGATTACCCCAGAGCCAACACCCCTAACGGGGACCGGATTCCGGAATATACGTTGGCGTGGTGCTTGTTGATCGGGCTGTTCCTGTTCGGGTTCTCGAAAAAAGCGTCTGAAGAATTCATCTCCAAAAAGGTCTCTAAATTGTTCTTCCTGCTCCGGCGTTATCTGTTGTCTTTCGGGGGTGATGATTCTATTCCGTTGTGTTGTCGTTGTAATTTGGACGACAGCCGGACGCGTGCGCGCCACTAAATCAATAAATGCTCGATTTGCGCGTTCCAAGTGCTGGAAATCTTCTGATGTTTGAAGTGTATCGTTTGTCTGTCCAACGGCAGTCTGTAGCGTGAACTGATGTGTATCCCGGTCAATGATAACGCCCGCGGCGACAATGAGAACTGCTAAAACCAAAATTACCCGTACAGAATTACGCAGTGTAGTGCTGAGTCTGAACATGATGTAAAACCTCCTAATATAATTGAGTGTTAGGTCTGGTCCTGGAGGTGGACAGAACCGTTTATTTTCATTGTGTGCTTACGTCCTAAAGACACACCTATTAGATAATAAAGTTGCAAAAAAGTTGGGAAAAATGTGATGTGTTGGAAAAAATACGTTGGATTGAGCAAGCTCTATTCATTCCCCACGTGAAATCCGTTCTACGTGTTCCCGAACAATATGTTCCGGTGATAACCGAATAAATAGCCATGCACCCGGCACAAGAATCACGAACGCACCAATGAGAAGATCGTCAATCCTGCCAAAAATAGGGATAAAATCGAAATCAAGCGGATTCACCAAATAAGCGACAGCGAACACAACCGCCAATAATTCGGCAAGGATGAGAATCGCTTTCCGATAGACAGCGACACGTTCATCGACAAACAGCCGCCATGTCAGTTTGACGAAATTTGGGAAATGAAGGAGCAGGCGGAAAAGTCGAAAGGAGCCTGGTTTGTTACCGCCGAAGAAAAAAGAATTCATCATAATTAAAAGTTTACCAAAACCTTTTTTTATCTGCAAATCAATTTTTTAGAAGTTGTCAGTTTCCAACATTAATTTGACTGCCAAGTTCCTTTTTGGTATACTACCACAAATAGAATAGATCAGATAAAAGGAGAAATTATGGCAACACAAAACGCCCAAGGGCATTCATCACTGTCTGCGAAGCAGATCGCAGCGCAACTTTACACGGTTCGGGAATCTACCAAAACTGAAGCCGACATCGCTGAAACGATGAAAAAGGTGCGGCAACTCGGATACGAGGCGGTGCAATGTTCCGCATTGGGTCCCATCGAACCTGCCGCATTGAAAAATATTGTTGACGGTGAAGGACTCAGCATCATCGCGACACATACGAGTTACGAGCGGATGCGGGACGAACCCCAATCCGTTATTGACGAACATCAGTTGTGGGGATGCAAACATGCCGCAATCGGCGGACTTCCGGGCGAATACCGAACGGCAGAAGGATATGCCAGATTCGCGAGAGAGGCATCGGAGGTCGCGGCGCGCCTTGCTGAAGGAGGCTTGACGTTCTCCTATCATAACCATAGTTTCGAGTTGGAGCGTCATAACGGACGCACTGGGTTAGAGATTCTGTATACCGAAAGCGATCCGAATTACTTTAAAAGTGAACTGGATACCTACTGGATTCAGCACGGTGGGGCCGACCCAGCCGCTTGGATTCGTCAGTTAAAGGGGCGCGCCGACATCATCCATCTCAAGGATATGGCGATGCAAGGCTCTACGCAACGCTTCGCGGAAATTGGGGAAGGCAACCTTAATTGGGATGCTATTCTCAATGCTTGTATCTACGCAGAGGTCGAGTGGTATATTATCGAGCAGGACACCTGCTACGAGCGCGATCCGTTTGAAAGTTTAGGCATCAGTCTCAAGAATCTAAAAGAGATGGGTTTTGCCTAAAGGCATCACACCCTTATTTTCCCATGTCCGGTAGGTGCGGTTTCATAAGGTTTCAGAAAATATTTCGGTAATTTGATGTTTTTCCAGACCCGGTAGGTGCGGTTTCCTAACCAGGGTTCCCACCCGTTACTGGGAAGGGACACCGGACTTCGCCAATAAATTACCGAATTAATAAATTAATCTTCATCTAACCGCACCGGGCATCTTTAGCAAGAGATCAATTAACAGGTCGGATACAGACGCAAATCTCAAGCAATACGCAATTTTTTTTGACATTATACAGGAATTTGTGATACAATTAAGACTTGATACAATTAAGACTTGATACAAGTATAAGGAAATTGATGCTACGAACGGGGCGTGGCGCAGCCCGGAAGCGCGCTTGAATGGGGTTCAAGAGGTCGCTGGTTCGAATCCAGTCGCCCCGATCTCTGAATATGCAATATCGTCTTAGAAGTGGTATATCGTGCAATAAATCGTAAAGAAAGGAGGGAGTTGTAGTAGTGAACAAGTCGTGTATTAATGTTGGCATTTTAGGATGGGGTACTGTCGGCACAGGCGTTTCCAAAATCCTGATGAATCAGAATTCCCTCATCGCCAAAAATAGTGGCACCGAATTATGCCTAAAAAAAATAGCAAAACGAACGTTACCTGCGACGCGGCAAGGTGTTGAACTTCCTGCGGATTGTCTGACAACGGATCCCGCAGCGGTCGTTGACAATCCGGAAATCGATATTGTTGTTGAACTTATCGGCGGTGTCACAACAGCACACTCCCTCATTAAACGCGCCATCCAAAATGGCAAACACGTCGTCACAGCAAACAAAGCCCTTCTCGCAGAACACGGTGGTGAACTGTTCCAACTCGCTTCAGAACACCGAGTCAATCTCAATTTCGAGGCAAGCACGGCAGGCGGCATTCCGATCATTAAAACCCTACAAGAAAGTTTCGCTGGCAACCAGATCCACTCCCTTTACGGTATTGTGAACGGGACGTGTAACTATATGTTGACCGAAATGCACGAGCGGGCTGTAGACTTTTCAGATGTACTCAAAGTCGCACAGGACAAGGGATACGCCGAAGCCGATCCAACGCTTGACGTTGAAGGAATTGATGCCGCACAGAAACTCATTCTCCTGATCGCCCTCGCCTATCGGAGTAATATTTCACTATCGCAATTCCATGTTGAAGGTATTACCGATATCACCCAGAAAGAGATTCAATACGCTCGCGAGCTCGGTTACGTCATTAAACTCCTCGCAATCGCGAAACTCACCGACGGGAATCGTGTGGAAGCACGTGTGCATCCGACACTTGTGCCAGAGCGGAGTTTGTTAGCGAATGTCGGTGGGGCATTCAACGCGGTTTGTGTTATCGGTGATGCGGTCGGGCCGACCCTCTTTTATGGACAGGGTGCTGGCGAGATGCCAACCGCGAGTGCTGTTGTTGCTGACATCATTGATGCCGCGAAATCTGTGCAGCAAGGTGTAAGCACTCCGATTTCACGAGCATGGCTTGCAGGGACACAAGCGGAAGTTGGTGTATGTCCTATTGACGATATTGAGACGCGGTATTACATCCGTTTTGTGGTTGCTGACCGACCCGGCGTTCTCGCAAAGATCGGGACAATTTTGGGGAACTGGCAGATTAGTATCGCGTCTGTTATCCAAAAGGATCCGCACGGCATGGAGACCGTGTCCCTCGTAATGTTGACCCACAAGGCACAAGAGAAAAACATGAAAGCCGCGCTCACACAGATTTATACGCTTGAAGATGTCAAGGACGAGGCACAACTCATTAGAATCGAAGAGGAAGTCGATTTTTAAGGTGTGTTAAGATTTAGAACATAGAACCGGCAGTGTGTCTCATCCCCTTTCGGTGTTTGATTATCACGGAAACCCGGTAAATTTGAAGACGGTGTCTCATAGGTGCTTGAGGTAAAATTCGATATGAAGGAAGGCGTGAAAGATACTTTAGTGTTCAATGTGAAAGACCTTCGACACGAGGACTTCAAAGAATACAAAGCACTTGTACCGTCTGAGTCCCTCGGTTTGACTTACGAAGAGGCAGAATTTATTAAGCCCTTGTCATGCAGCGTCGGCCTCTTTCGCCAAGGTGGCGATAATATCTATATAACGACCGATGTTGATACGACTGTTTTGGTGGAGTGTCGACGCTGTATCAACCCCTTTGAGGTGGACATAGCAACGACACTTGGCTTGCTATTTTCTATTGGGGATACATCGTCAGAAACGGAAGATGATGAGGAGCGATACTACGATGGGGAAACGTTAGATATTTCAGAGGATGTCCGGCGGGCACTTGTTCTTGAAATACCGACATGGTCGCTCTGCTCCGAAACGTGCAAGGGTTTATGTCCAGAATGTGGGACGGATCTCAACACGACAGAATGCTCCTGCGAAATGACGGATGAGATAGCGCTCCCTGCCTCTAATTCTCTGAGTGCGCAGCTTGAAAGTGCTTTTGCCAAAGCTGGTCCTCTCAAAAATACTGGAAACAATCGAAATTAGAATAAATACGTGAAGTGTACGCGTGATTCACGCATCGCGATTTTGTAATATAAAGGAGACAACCCATGGCGCATCCAAAACGGAGAACGTCAAAATCGAAAAAAAGAATGCGGCGGAGCCATAACGCGCTCCATGACAAAACCTTAAGTCTCTGTTCATACTGCGGAGAGACGATTATTTCTCATCGAGTCTGTTCTGAATGTGGGCATTACAATGGACGCCCCGTATTAAAATCTGCGGATGACGCATAGATAGTGGTTTTATCAGTAATTGTAGCCCGTAAGCGAAGCGGAGGGGTTTTTGATAGGGGTATTTGCTTGGGTATTTCTGCGTATTTCTGCAGATATACGTCTATTAACGGTATTTATCTAATTTGCCTGACCGAACCGCAAGGAATAATTAAAAACAATGACGCAACTTCGATATGCAACCATTACAGGGACAGGATCCTACCTCCCCGACCGGGTTGTCACCAATTTTGACCTTGAGGAAATGGTCAATACGAGCGATGAATGGATTCGGCAACGGACAGGAATCGCTGAGAGGCGTATCGCTGAAGACGACGTAGCAACCTCTGATCTGTGTATACATGCTGCGCGATGGGCTATCAAAAACGCGCATATTGATCCACTTGATATTGAGATGATTCTCGTTGCTACTGTGACACCCGATCGGTTTTTTCCTTCAACAGCCTGCTATGTTCAGAAGGGGATCGGGGCAAAGAATGCCGCTGCAATGGATGTCTCCGCTGCGTGCGCCGGATTCCTTTACGGACTGGATTTAGCTGACGGACTGATCAGATCGGGACGATATAACACGATTCTTGTCATCGGTGGTGAAATTTTTAACACAATTGTTGATTGGAACGACAGAAGTACATGTGTCCTTTTTGGAGACGGCGCAGGGGCTGCTATTGTCCAAGCGACGGATGAACCGAAAGGGATCCTCGCGTCTTATATCGGATCGGATGGCGATTATGCCGACGTTGACCTCCTCGGGATCCCCGCAGGGGGGTCCAGAATGCCAATCACGCAGGCGGCGATTGACCAGAAGTTAGATAAAATTCAGATGAACGGCAGAGAAGTCTTCAAATTAGGGGTCCGTCTTATGCCAGAAGCTGCGCAACGTGTGCTCCGTCAAGCAGACGTGAGTATTGAGGAGATTGATCTGTTAATCCCACATCAAGCGAACCTCCGCATCATTGAGGCGGTTGGCGATAGACTCGGCATGCCACGAGAGAAGGTTTATATCAACGTTGATAAATACGGGAATACCTCCGCAGCAACAGTGATTATCGCGTTAGATGAGGCGATTCGCGAGGGACGCGCAAAGCCCGGGGATCTACTGCTGTTTGTGACCTTTGGCGCGGGGTTGACATGGGGAAGCACACTCCTACGATTATAGTTTTTGGTCTTCGGTTAAAAAGGGTTCTCATGCGATCACACCCCTCTGCTACCGACAACTGATAACTCTTAACTCTGATAACTGATGACTGATAACCATTTGGCATTTATTTTTCCAGGACAAGGTTCACAACAGGTAGGCATGGGAGCCGAACTGGCACAGACTTACCCGGCTGCCGATGCTGTTTTTCAGGAGGCAGATGCAGTCCTCGGACGGGAGTTGCGGCGACTCTGTTTTGAGGGACCCGAAGCAGACTTAAAGCAGACCGAAAACACACAACTGGCGATTTTGACCTGTAGCGTGGCAGCCTTGCAAGTCCTAAAGGAATGCGGTGTCGTGCCGAGCGCGGTCGCCGGACACAGTTTGGGAGAGTATTCCGCACTCGTGGCGGCAGGAGTGATCGACTTTGAAGACGCACTGCATTTGGTGAACGCACGAGCGGGTTTTATGGCGGAAGCCGGAAGCACACAACAGGGCACAATGGCGGCGATCCTCGGAATGGAAACCGAGCGTCTGCAAGTGCTTTGTGACACGGCTGAAGGTGTCGTGAGTATCGCTAATTACAACTGTCCCGGGCAACTGGTAATCTCTGGAGAAATTAAAGCAGTCAACCACGTCCTCGACCTTGCTAAAGCCGAAATTGGGGCGAGACGGTGTCGTCCGTTGCCAGTGAGTGGGGCGTTTCATTCGTCACTCATGGCACCCGCGCAGCAGAAATTCGCAGTACCCCTCGAATCGGTGACGATGCAATCACCGCAAGTCGATGTTGCGATGAATGTAACGGGTGAGTTCGCCACAGATGCCGACGATATCAGACACCTTCTATTGCAACAGATAACACGACCTGTCCAGTGGGAAAAAATATTGCAGACGCTTGAGAAAACCGGTATTACGCATTTTGTAGAGGTCGGACCGGGCAAAGTTTTGTCCGGTTTGGTGAAACGGACCTTGCCGGAAAGTAGTGCTATGAACGTTGAAGATATTAAGACGCTCTCTCTTGTGACAGGTGAATACGGAAGTGATAAATAAAAAATGAGTGAAACAACGGGACAAAATGCCTTTAGAGCGGATGTGTTGAGTGGCAAAACCGCAATCGTTACAGGTGCGTCGCGAGGGATTGGCGCAGCGATTGCACAAAGACTCTGCGAAGCCGGGGCAAATGTTGTTCTCTGCTCTCGTTCTACCGAGGCAGTTGGACAGATCGCTGATACACTGCAGGGGAAAGGCTATACGGTCCTCTCAATGGCTGCTGACATCTCCGAAAGGGCGGATGTTGACACGCTGATTGAAAAGACGATTTCGCAATTTTCACAAATCGATATTCTTGTGAACAACGCTGGGATTACCCGGGATATGTTGCTCATGCGCCTCAAGGATGAGGACTGGAACGCTGTATTACAGACAAATTTAACCGGTACGATGTACTGCACCCGGGCAGTCCTCCGTCCTATGATACGTCAGAAAGGCGGACGAATTATCAACATTTCGTCAGTTGTCGGGTTAACGGGAAACGCAGGACAGGCGAATTATGCTGCGGCGAAAGCCGGCATCATCGGTTTCACAAAGGCTATCGCGAAAGAGGTCGGGGCCCGCGGTATCACGGTCAATGCTATCGCCCCTGGCTTTATCACGACAGATATGACAGCACAAATACCGGAACAGAATCAGCACCAACTGCTTGAACTGATTCCGTTACGGGAGTTTGGGCATCCAGAGGATGTGGCAGATGCCGTCTGTTTTTTGGCATCGGATGCTGCACGCTATATCACCGGCCAAACGCTTCAGGTTGACGGTGGCATGGTGATGTAATTCAAGTGGACTTGGGACTTCCCAAGGTACCTAATACTAAGCCTGAAACGTAGTGGAAGGCGACGCTGCACGGAGGCACGCGAAGGTCCCGAACCTACGTTACTTAACCGCAAGGAAAATTAAAAATATGGCAACAAACCAAGAACGCCTCATCGAAATTATCGCGAAACAACTCGGTGTCGAAGAAGATAATGTTACCCCAGATGCCTCCTTTATGGAAGATTTGGGGGCTGATTCACTTGATACTGTTGAGCTGGTCATGGCACTTGAAGAGGAATTCGACATCGAAATCCCAGACAGTGATGCAGAGAAAATTCAGACTGTTCAAGATGCCCTGAGTTACCTGGACGAACACGTGTAGGTTAAGGTATATCGTTTATCAGTTGTCGGTCTTCAGTCTGCGGTCGTCAGTTAAAGAAGGGTTTGATTGTGTCAGAACCGTCTTTTAACCGATAACTAATAACTGATGACTGACAACTATTCTACAAAAAAGGATCGGTCTCGTGGAGCGTGTAGTTATTACAGGAATCGGTGTTGTCAATGCAATTGGCAATACGAAAGAAGAATATTGGGATGCGCTTGCTATCGGTAAAAACGGAATCGGACCTTTAACCTATTTTGATGCCTCTGAGCATCGCACCCAAATCGCCGGAGAGGTTAAGAATTTCCAAGCGGAACAGTATCTGGACCGTCGCGCTGCGTCCAGGTTACCGCTGTTCATTCAGTACGCACTTGCTGCCTCAATTATGGCACATGAAGATGCAGGTTTGGAACTCGACACGGTTGATCCTTACCGGGCAGGGGTCCAAATGGGATCAGGGATTGGCGGCATCGGTGTCCTTGAAGATAACGCTAAAATCCTCGCTGAAAGAGGAGCGAAGCGCGTGAGTCCATTCCTTGTCCCCTACATGATTATTAACATGGCGGCAGGGCAGGTCTCAATCCATTTTAACCTCAAGGGCCCTAATTCTACGTCCGTCACTGCCTGTGCAAGTGCAAACCACTCTATGGGTGATTCGTTCCGTATCATTCAACGCGGTGAAGCAGATGTCATGTTTACGGGTGGAACGGAATCGGCAATTACACCCTTAGCGTTTGCTGGGTTCTGTTCAATGCGTGCTATGTCTGCTCGAAATCATGAGCCTGAACGCGCCTCGCGCCCGTTTACAAAGGACCGGGATGGCTTTGTCATGGGCGATGGTGCGGGGGTCCTGATTCTTGAATCGCTATCACACGCCAAAAAGCGCGGTGCCTATATCTACGCGGAAATGGTCGGCTACGGAATGACCTCGGACGCACACGATATGGTAAGTCCACCCGAAAACGGTGAGGGGGCAGTGAAAGCGATGGAATTTGCCCTCCGAGATGCCGACCTATCACTGGATGCCGTCGATTATATCAACGCCCACGGCACCTCAACACCAATTGGCGATATTGCTGAGACGAACGCCATTAAAACCCTCTTCGGTGAACACGCCTACAAAATTCCTATCAGCTCCACCAAATCCATGATTGGCCATCTGCTTGGTGCAGCGGGCGCCGTAGAACTCATCGCCTGCTTAGGCGGGATGGAAAAAGGCTTCTTACCACCAACGATCAACTACGATATGCCCGACGAAGCCTGCGACTTGGACTATGTTCCAAACGAAAGTCGCGATGCAACGATTGATATCGCACTCTCTAACGCGTTCGGTTTCGGTGGACACAACACCTCAATCGCCATCCGAAAATTTTCGGATTAGTAGAATATCGCAAACTTGTCGCTCCAGTAAATTTTATGCCCAGAAAAATACGACAACTCATTGCGGACTTGAGAAAGGCAGGATTTATCAATATGGGTGGAAAAGGAAGTCACAGAACTTATGAACATCCTAAAGGTCCGATGGTTGTCATTTCTGGAAATCTCGGTGACGATGCAAAACCTTACCAAGAGAAGCAAGTTAAACTGAACATTGAGGAATCTCAAAGATGAGTGAAAGTGCAAAATACATTAAGATCGTCGAATGGTCAGATGAGGATGAATGCTTCATCGGATATTGTCCGGGGATCATCGGTCCGTGTTGTCATGGTGATGATGAAGTAGAGGTTTACCGTCAGCTATGCGAAATTGTTGATGAACTATTGGTACACGCACAGAAAAAAGATAAACCACTTCCGCATCCAACGATCGGTAGGAACCTTGAGGAACTTTTAGTGAGTGCTTAATCAGTTTACAGCATTCACGCATCGCCTGGGTTCAGCCATGTTGTTATCAACCCCAAACTTCTTGTACGTAGCCTATATTGGTTTTGGAAGTAACATCGGCGACCGACTTGCACATATCCAGAATGCCATCCGTGCGCTATCAAAAACAGAGGGAATCACCTTAAAAAAGATTTCCTCCATCTACACAACTGACCCCGTTGGTTATGAAGCACAAGCACAGTTCCTGAACGGGGTCGCCGCTATCCAAACCTCCCTTTCTCCCCTCTCTTTGCTACATACCTTAAAAGACATTGAGACCACTATTGGCAGAAAACACCGTATCCGTTGGGGTCCGAGAGAGATTGACTTGGACATATTAATCTATGAGGATTTGTGCGTCCAAACAGAGAAACTCGTCATTCCGCATCCAGAGATGCATCTCCGCGGTTTCGTGTTGGTCCCGTTAACGGAGATCGCGCCGAACCTCGTGCACCCAGTCTTTCAGGAATCTATTCAAACCCTCCGCAATCGCCTTGAAGATGACAAATCCGTGCTAAGGAAAGAAGATTGTATTTTATAGACTTTCGCACTAAGATCTGATATAATTTCTGCAACCGCCTATCCGACAGCGTCTCCTCTTTGCCTATCTTGAGCAGTTCGTCCAAAAGACTGTTCAAACCCGCCTCAATCGCCTTGAAAAACTTGCAATTTTCTCTTAAGTATAGTATAATTTCTAAATGCATGAGTCCGAAACACATAGACATAATACACCAGTAATCACAAGTGCCAAAGGAGTTTAAGGAAAGCTTTACAAAAGATGAACATCCATGAATACCAAGCCAGACGCATCTTAGAATCCTATGGGGTCAATACGCTGCCGGGTAAGGTCGCCGAAACGCCAGAGGAAGCCGAAGCAATCGCACAGGAACTCAATTGCCCAAAATACGTTATTAAGGCACAAATACATGCTGGGGGGCGCGGGAAAGGCGGCGGCGTCAAACTCGCGGATTCACCCGCCGAAGTCAAACAGCACGCAGATGCTATTCTCGGAATGCAACTGGTGACACCCCAGACCGGGCCCGAAGGGAAACTTGTTCGTAAAGTCCTAATTGCCGAAGCCGCAGAAATAGAGAAAGAGTTCTACCTCGCCATTTTACTGGATCGAGAAACATCCCGACTCACCTTAATCGGAAGCGAAGAGGGGGGTGTTAACATTGAGGAAGTTGCGGCACAAACCCCTGAGAAGATTATTAGAGCGGAGGTGCATCCAGCCTTCGGGTTAACTGAATTCCAAGCGCGGGAGTTTGCATACAAACTCATCACCGATGTAGACTACCGTTCGGTTATCCCTAACGCCACCCAATTGATTTTGTCGCTTTACAGTGCGTTTATTGCATGCGACTGTTCGTTGGTAGAGATTAATCCCTTGGCTATTGTAAAAATGGATGACGCATTAGACATTGTCGCACTCGATTCCAAGGTAAACCTTGATGACAATTCACTCTGGCGACATTCCGATATAGCTGAGATGCGGGATCCGCACGAGGAAGATCCGAGTGAATTAGAAGCAAGCGAATCGGGTTTAAGTTATATCCGTCTCGATGGTGATATCGGTTGCATGGTGAACGGTGCCGGACTCGCTATGGCAACGATGGATATCATCAAACAGAACGGCGGCGAACCGGCGAATTTCCTTGATGTCGGTGGGGGTGCATCTGTAGAAGCGGTTACACACGCTTTCCGTCTCATCCTCGCAGACGATAATGTGAAGGCGGTTCTCGTGAATATCTTTGGTGGCATCATGAAATGCGACACAATCGCAAACGGCATCGTTGAAGCCGCAAAACAGGTCGAACTCAACGTTCCGCTTGTGGTTCGATTAGAAGGAACAAATGTCGAGCTTGGAAAACAGATCATTGCCGAATCGGATTTGAATGTTCAACAAGCCGAAGGACTCTCTGAAGCGGCACAACTCTCAGTAAAAGCGGCGAACCCCGCATAAAAATAGCAGTCAGCAGCCACACACAGCGATCCTTGAGGGTGTGCTTTCTTTGACGAATTGATCTCTAATTGCTGCTGAGAATAGCCAAAAATCCGCGCGAAACGAACGGACGCGCAGCCCAGAGGTCCGTAAATTAAAAAATGGAAAAACTTGAATTAAAGGACATAGACGTTAGTGGGAAACGCGTTCTTGTGCGGGTGGACTTCAATGTTCCAATGAGGGACGGAAAGATTACAGATGAAACCCGTATTACCGCTGCTTTGCCGACGCTTTTAGCACTCATCAACGCCGATGCCAAAATTATCCTTGTAACACATTTGGGCAGACCCGAGGTGGGTTCAGCAACTGACCGGAAGGTGCTTTCAACGGAACTGATCGCTGTAGCACTCAGCCGCAAACTCGGCACTCGCGTCGGGCATGTCAACGATTGTATCGGCGAGGCTGTGCAAACTGCGGTTGCGTCGATGCGTAACGGAGAAGTGCTGCTCCTTGAGAACGTCCGATTCTATGCCGAGGAAACCGCAAACGACACGGCATTCGCAGCGCAACTTGCTGCACTGGCGGATGTCTATGTAAATGATGCATTCGGGACCGCACATCGTGCCCACGCCTCAACGGAGGGGGTAACCCACTATCTCAATCCGTGTGCCGCTGGGCTTTTAATGGCACGCGAAATCTATTATCTCAGCACGACCCTTGAAGACCCTGCACGTCCATACATCGCCATCCTCGGGGGCGCGAAAATTTCCGATAAAATCACGCTGATCGAGAACCTCCTCGGAAAAGTTGATAAACTTCTTATCGGTGGCGGTATGGCATATACATTTTTGTCGGCGTTGGGATTCGCTGTTGGGAACTCAATTGTCGAAACTGAAAAACTTGACGTTGCAAAATCGTTAGTCGAAAGGGAAGACTTCTCGGATTCCGTCCTACTACCCGTCGATCATGTCGTGGGTAAAGCCTTTGACCCTGAAACCGAGTCGCAGATTGTGGGCGAAAGTGATATCCCGGGAGGGTGGCAAGGATTGGATATTGGTCCCGAAACTGTCTCGACTTTTGGTGGACAGATCGCGACAGCAAAAACCGTCGTGTGGAATGGACCCTTAGGGGTCTATGAATTTGAGAAGTTCGCACAAGGCACGATTTCGGTCGCAAAGCAGATTGCCGATTCTGAATCGGTGAGTATTATTGGGGGTGGAGACTGTGTCGCCGCGATACAACAAGCCGGGGTCGCAGATCGAATGACGCATATCTCAACGGGCGGCGGTGCATCCTTGGAGTTTTTAGAGGGGAAACCGCTACCGGGCATCATTGCTTTAACGGATCGAGGGAGATAAGCCACCGCTTCAGAGAATTGAACCCGGAGCAAGGAATAATTAGAAACGGAAGGCGGACTACATCATCAAAAACCAAGCCTGCAACAACGGCGCGGGGTTTTTGCTTGGGTATTTTTTCAACTCGAACACGGAAAACGTCAAAGTTTTAAACCTCGTTACTTATCCGCAAGGAATAATTAAAAAATGTTTGATAAAATAGTTCCCCGGAGTGAAGACTACGCAAAATGGTATACGCAGGTCATCCGTCAAGCAGAGATGGCTGACTACGCGCCCGTCCGAGGCTGTATGGTCGTGCGTCCCTACGGCTACGCGCTCTGGGAGAATGTCAAAGAACAATTGGATACCCGGTTCAAAGAAACCGGACACCAAAACGCCGCCTTCCCGCTCCTCATTCCGATGAGCTTCATCGAAAAAGAAGCGGAACACGTTGAGGGTTTTAAGCCGGAACTCGCTGTCGTCACACACGGTGGCGGGAAAAAGTTGGAAGAACCGCTTGTCGTGCGCCCAACATCCGAAACCATTATCGGCTACATGTATAGTCAGTGGATCCAGTCCTATCGAGATTTACCGGTACTTATCAATCAATGGGCAAACGTGGTCCGATGGGAATCGCGTCCTCGCCTTTTCCTCAGGACGATGGAATTCCTCTGGCAAGAGGGGCATACCGCTCACGCAACGCACGAGGAGGCTGAAGAGGAAACCCTACGCATTCTGGACCTCTATGCCGATTTTGCAATCAATGAGGCTGCGATACCTGTCATTCCCGGACGCAAGAGTGAAAGCGAAAAGTTTCCCGGCGCGCTCACCTCTTATACCATCGAGGCGATGATGGGGGATAAACGTGCACTTCAAGCCGGCACTTCACACGACTTAGGACAGAACTTTGCCAAGGCTTTCGATATTCAGTATCTCGATGCCAACCAGAAACAGCAGCACTGCTGGACGACCAGTTGGGGTGTGAGCACCCGAATCATCGGTGCGATTATCATGGCACACGGGGACGACCAAGGGTTGGTGCTGCCCCCAAGACTTGCACCTACGCAGCTCGTGATTGTGCCAATCGTTCCTAAAAATAAAGACAGTGATAAGCAAGCCGTCATGCAAGCCGTTGAGGGCATCTGTGAAACTTTGGGCGGCATCCGCTACCATGTTGACGATAGACATGACTACTCACCCGGTTGGAGGTTCAACGAATGGGAACTCAAAGGCGTGCCTTTACGTATAGAGATCGGGCCTCGTGATTTGAGCAAACAGCAAATCGTCCTTGCACGACGCGATATACCGGGCAAGGAAGGCAAAATATTTGTGCCAATTGACAGGGCTGCAGAGACGGTAAAGCAGATGCTGGAGACTATTCAATCTGACATGCTCAAACGGGCAACAGATTTTCGCGATGCGAATACCTTTAAACCTACCACCTACGACGCCTTTAAAGAGGTTATCGAAGATGGGTTCGCATACGCACGCTGGTGTGGCGACGCAGCCTGTGAAGATAAAGTCAGAGAGGAAACACAAGCGACTATCCGATGTCTCCCAATGGAGCAACCCGGTGGAGATGGTGAATGTATTGTTTGTGGTAAACCTGCGAAAGACATCGCTGTCTTTGCTCGAGCGTATTAGAATAGTTATCAGGTGTCAGTGCGGGTTGCTATGCAACCCTTTCAGGTGTCAGTTAAAAGCCGGTGTGATTCAGTCAAAAACCCCTTTAACCGACAACTGAAAACTGATGACCGACGACTCTTAAAACCGATGGCTGAAAACCGAAGACCGAAAACTAAAAAAATATGAGCATACTCGTTAATAAAAATACAAAAGTCCTCGTTCAGGGCATCACAGGTCGTTCTGGACGCTTTCACACAGAGCAGTGCGCAGCTTACGGCACCCAGATTGTTGCAGGCGCGGTCCCCGGTAGAGGTGGATCTGATGTGAATGGTATTCCTGTATATGATACTGTGGCAGAAGGAGTTGCAGCAACAGGCGCGGATACCTCGTTGATCTTCGTCCCCGCACGCTTCAACGCCGCAGATTCTGTCATGGAAGCGGCAGAAGCAGGGGTCGAACTGATTGTCTGTATCTCCGAGCACATTCCTGTTCTCGATATGGTCAAAGCAAAGGCGTATCTTCAAGGAAAGTCAACCCGATTAATCGGACCGAACTGTCCGGGGGTCATCACACCCGGTGAATGCAAAATCGGCGTTATGCCCGAGTTTGCCTATGCACCCGGCAACGTTGGGATTGTCTCCCGAAGCGGCACCTTAACTTACGAAGCTGCATATCAACTGAAGCGACTCGGTATTGGGCAGTCCACCTGCGTCGGTATTGGGGGCGACCCGGTGATTGGAACAAACTTCGTTGATGTTCTCAAACTTTTTGAGGCAGATGACGACACACACGCCGTTGTCTTAATAGGTGAAATCGGGGGTACGGCTGAGGAAAAAGCCGCACAGTTTGTAAAGGACGAAATGACGAAGCCTGTTATCGGTTTTATTGCTGGGCAGACCGCACCACCCGGAAAGCGAATGGGACACGCGGGGGCAATCATCTCTGGTGGGCAAGGCACTGCCGCCGATAAAATTCAGGCACTCAAGAATGCTGGCGTCGCTGTTGCCGATAGCCTCACCACTATTGGAGAAACCGTTTCAGAGGCGTTGGCTTAGTCCGTCTAAGATTTAGGTTTGTAGTGGCGCAATTCATTGCGCCTTGATAGAAGCGATGAATCACTTCACTACGAACCATTCTTCTCACTATTTGAAGGTGGACAATCCTGTCATGGAGCAGTGACCAAAGTTAACAGGTAAAGAAATGAAAAAAGACATCGCTTATCTGCACGCTAAAAAACAGGAACGGCAACCGATTACAGTGCTGACCTGTTACGACTATCCAACCGCTTGTATGCAAGACGAAGCCGGTATCGACATCGTTTTCGTCGGAGACAGCGTTGGAACCAATGTGCTCGGCTATAAAAACGAGACAGAGGTAACAATGGACGATATGTGTCACCATCTCAAAGCAGTGCGTCGCGGTGTCACAGATGCCTATCTTCTCGTTGATATGCCCTATGCCGCAGACCGCGATGTGACGCAAGCCATCACCAATGCCACAACCTTTATATCCGAGGGAGCAGACGGTGTTAAATTGGAAGGCGGTCCAGAAAAGGTCCCTGTTGTTTCTGCACTCACCGAACACGGTATAGACACCTGTGCACACATCGGGCACAATCCGCAAATCCACGGGACCAAGGCATCAACCCACGGAAAAACCTTTGCCAAAGCGAAACGCCTCATTGAAGCAGCAGCAGCACTCGCCGAGGCTGGCGCGAAACTCATTGTCCTCGAGAAAATCACTGAAGAGGTAAGTCAGATCATAACGGATACCCTCGATATTCCAACCATCGGTATTGGGGCAGGGCGATTCTGTGACGGGCAAGTGCTCGTTATTAACGATATATTGGGCATAGGTCCACCACTCAAACACGCCAAACGCTATCAAGATTACAGCCAGTTGACTTTTGAGGCAATCTGTCAGTATAAGGAAGAGGTAGCGAGCGGCGCATTTCCTACAAACGCGAACACCTCACACATCCCACCCGATAAATTTGCGCGACTGCAAAAGTGGCTAAAATCAACACACTAAATTGCGTGTTCATACGTTAGATAACTATATGCTGCCGCCTCAACGACGCGTGTGCCTTTCAACCGCACGGGTTCCTTGAAAAAGGGGGCATCTAACACCCATGTGTGGTATTCGCCTTGCTCGCCGCAAGCATCAACAGGTAACCGCTTCAGTTCTGAAATGAGTTCCGCATCTAAATATCTACCGGCAATAGTCGGCACAAAGAACTTGTTGTAAGCAAGCGAACAGATCACTTCAAATTTCTCGGAGATAAGAGTGTCCAGTATCGAGTGCCGATCTAACTCCCACAACGGTTTATAAACGCCTGCCAAATTTGTCGCAACACTCTCAATCCAATTCGGCATCCCGTCTACAGTAGAAATATCTCCTGTGATTAAGACTTCAATTCCACTATCTCTAAGGACTCGAATTTGTTGGCGATAACTGGATCGATAGGGTTCAGCAATAGGCATGAACGCAATCGGAATCCCGATCTTTCGCGCTTGTAGTTCCATGAGTGGTCTCGGGTGTGCGTAGAATTGCCGGCCCTCCGCTGGAACGAAACACACAAGTCTCCTTATATCGTAAAGATTTAAGGAGACTTGAAGCGCGAGGGCAGAATCTTTTCCACCGGTCCATAGGACTGCTGCTTTCATCGAATTATGCTTCCAGAGGCACTACGTCGGCATAGACGTAAGTCGGTGAAGTGTTCCTGCTTGAGTGAATCTTATCATTGCTGTCTTTCTTAGAAACAATGTCTCTCTGGACAACTTTACCCGGTTTCGCGGCAACAGGTGAGCTAAACATCGGTCCATCAACAACACATGTATGGAATTCACCGTTTTCACCGAGCGGATCCACCCCATCGGGTAAATCAGCAAGGAGTTCGGCATCGAACCAACGTCCCGCGAAATCGGCGGGAACCTTGGTCGGATTGAGGGCAGTAATAATGGCACGCATGCCGGAAGCGATCATTTTTTCAGCGAGGTGTGTTGTATTTTCTCCCCATACCGGAAAAATCGGCGTAAAGCCAGTTCCACGTAATTTGTCTTCTCGGTATTCACGGATGTCTTCTAAGAACAGGTCCCCGAAGGCGAAATGCGATGTCCCCTGATGCTCGGGTAACGCTTCCACTTCAGCGAGAAATTTCCGCATCGCCTCTTCATAGATCGCATTGGAACAGGGATAGGGGATCGGTATTTCATACAATGGCACTCCCAGTTTCTCCGCTTGCTGTTTTAGCACCCATGCCGGCGTGGAGTGGATGGAGACGCGATCAAATGTCTTTGTGACGGTCGTAAAAATACCCCGCACATCGTAGCGTTCCGGCTCCTGACGGAGTGTATGAAGTGCCCATGCAGAATCTTTGCCCGAGGACCAAGAGACAAAGACCGGGACAGGGGTCGTGTTGTTCGTCTGTTTTGTCATATTTAAACCTTTCTGTTTTTAAATCCACATCTACAATGCCAAAAAGTTGGAGAGTAAATTCTTTCCAGCAGCCGTTAAAATCGACTCTGGATGGAACTGCACACCCCAAATAGGTAGCGTTTTATGCCGAAGCCCCATGATTTCATCCTGATCCGTCCAGGCAGTGATCTCAAGGCAATCTGGCAATGTATCCCTTTTTACGATCAGTGAATGGTAGCGCGTGGCTTCAAATGGGTTATCCAATCCCTCGAAAAGTTCAACCTCATTATGTTCGATCATTGAGGTTTTACCGTGCATCAACCGATCTGCTCTAACCACGTCACCGCCAAATACGTCCCCGATGCACTGATGGCCAAGACAAACCCCCAAAATTGGAACTTTGCCAGCGAAGTGCTTTATCGTCTCGTTAGAGATACCGGCTTCTTTCGGTGTGCAAGGACCCGGTGAGATAACAATCCGTTCAGGTGTGAGTGCATCTAACGCGTCTAATCCTATTTTCCGACTCCGATGCACTTCCAATTCAGCACCGAGTTCACCCAAGTACTGCACCAAATTATAGGTGAAGGAGTCGTAGTTATCAATCATCAAGACCATTTTTTTAATTTTCCTTGCGGTTCGGTAAGACGGATTGGGTAAACAACGTTTATCGTCGTATATCCGCCCTCCAAGTGTAAAGCAAAGACAAATTATGCCATTTAAGGCATAATTTCATTACGGGCTACGCTCTTTGGAAACGAAGAAGAAACCCACCTTTTTTTCATTCCTTTCGGAAGGTTTAGCTCATAACCAACAAAAATCGACGACTATTCCTCACAATAGAAAACCCTGTTCTGCTAAAGCAATGGCACTGATCATGGCGCGCGCTTTACTCAAGGTTTCGTAATACTCCGTTTCAGGCACAGAATCCGCGACAATGCCAGCACCCGCTTGCACATAAGCCGTGCTATCTTTGATAACCGCGGTTCGGATCGTAATCGCTGTGTCTGTGCTACCAGAGAAACTGAAGTACCCGACCGCACCTCCGTAAGTCCCGCGGCGTGTCGATTCCAGTTCATCAATGATTTCCATTGCTCGGACCTTCGGGGCACCTGAAAGCGTGCCGGCGGGGAGGCACGCTCGGATCACATCGAAAGCCGTGACATGCTCACGGAGTTTCCCGATCACGTGTGAAACGATGTGCATCACGTGTGAGAAGCGTTCAACTATCATGAGATCGGTGACTTCAACCGACCGATACTCGCAGACGCGCCCGAAGTCGTTGCGCCCCAGATCAACGAGCATGACGTGCTCTGCGCGTTCTTTCGGATCTGCGAGGAGTGACCGTTCCATCTCAAGGTCCTCCTCCGTCGTTTTGCCACGCGGACGGGTTCCGGCAAGTGGGCGATGCTGAGCGAGTCCGTCTTCTACCCTTACCATCATCTCCGGGGAGGCACCTACAATATCAAAGTTCCCCAGTTTCAGATAATACATGTAAGGCGATGGGTTGACGATCCGCAATGCACGATACACCTCGAATGAATCTACAGATACTGGACAGCTCAACCGCTGCGAGATTACCGATTGGATGATGTCGCCTGCGGCGATGTATTCTTTCGCACGCCGAACCGCGGCTTCGTAGCCCGACTTTGTGAAATTCGATTGTGGATCGGATAGGATTTCATCATACCCGGCTTGAGACTCGCTACGCGTGCTGCCGACATGCGCTTCGGAAGCCGCTGTGAGTTTCTCGACCAATGCCTCAATTTTCGCAAGCGCATCGGCATAGGCACCGTCCACGTCTCCATCAATATGCGCGTTCGCCACAACCTTGATCTGATGGTTCACGTGATCGAATATCAAGAGCGTTTCGGCAATCATGAAGAAACAGTCGGGCAGCTGCAGATCATCTTCGGTATTATCTGGCAGTTCCTCGACGAACCGCACCATGTCATAACTCATATAACCCACCGCACCCCCGTGAAATTTGGGTAACTCTTCAGAGTCAACAGGTCGGTAATCCTGCATCAATTCCTCGAGCGCACGCAACGGATCTTCATATTCCTGAACGACGGTTTCGCCTCTTTCCAAGTATTCGATGGTAACCTGATGCCCTTTACTCTGGAAAAGCACTGAGGGTTGACTCCCCAAAAAGGAGTAACGCGCAAGATTTTCACCCCCCTCAACGCTTTCAAGCAAGAACGCATAATTATCTGGCATCAACTTGTAAAAAGCGGACACCGGGGTTTCCATATCCGCCAAAATCGATCGGTATACCGGTATCGTGTTTCCTGATTTCGCTGCCTCGCGAAAATCTTCCAACGTAGGATAATACATATTTTAAATTTCCTTGCGGTTCGGTCAGGTGCGTCTGGAATTCACGTTCTTATCCGTATGTCTGGGGGAAATACCCAAGCAAAAACCCTGCGTAGTGTTGCAGGTTCGGTTTTTTCAACTGACGAACCTATTAGGGTCTAATAGACTGCATCTTCATCGAAAACCTTTTCGCCTACGATCTGCGTTGACTCTCCGTCGGGGGAAACTTCTCGAAAGAAGCAGGAGCGATAACCGACATGGCACGCCGCCACTTTCTGCTCAACCTTTATAAGCAGGGCATCACCATCACAATCTATGGCAATAGATTTAACCGTCTGCGTATGCCCTGAAGTCTCCCCCTTTCTCCACAACTTTTGGCGGGAACGGCTCCAGAAGCAGACGCGCCCTGTATTCAGCGTTTCCTTTATCGATTCTGCGTTCATATAGCCTACCATCAGGATTTCGTTATTTGTGTGATCTTGAATGACTGCTGCGACTAAACCATCGCGATCATACTTAATTTCCGATAAAAATTTCATTTGGGTTCTCCTTTTTAAAACAAAAAACCTTATGCCGCCGGGATCGGTGTGCATAAGGCTTCAACAGGACTTAAAAATAAAAAATGACGATTTTCAATATCTATTTCAGTTATCCGTTTGAACGCACACTCCCCCGCAAGCCATTGGATTGCCACCAATGCCAATGGTTAGATATGCTATGCAAGCTGGAGTGTGAACCTAAAAATGTCATTTTTTTCGCTTCTCAACAACGGTTGATAACTGCCAAATTTTTGTGGATGTATCCACGCTCGATATTAATAATACCACATCTCTTTTGCATTGTCAAATTTTTTATTAAAAAAATATTTGCAAAAAATAGTCCAGCGTGATATAATATGTATATTACAATCGAATAAACGAACGGTTCAGGTGCCGAATTACGGAGAATAGGGAAGCGCGGTGAGAATCCGCCACGGCCCCGCCACTGTGAACGATCGCAAGTATCCGCTGAAAACACCACTGTCAAACAATTGATGGGAAGGTCCAGCGGAAGGATCGGAAGTCAGGAGACCTGCCTGAATTGTGTTTCACGTATCTGCTTTCGCGGGAAAGCGGTGGAACGGAACACAGTATCCTGTCAAACCCAAATAGAAATTCCCACATAAGATATGGAATTCTCTCACACAGTTACAGGATATGCTTTACACAGAGCGTCGCTTCCTCCCCTGTCTTTCCAGTGAAAGTAGGGGTTTTTTGTTTCATTACGGAGGTCTTTAATGAACAAAGTTGTAGCGGCGCGGCTCGCACGCGCGTCTAAAAAAGTCGCTCGGCGGCACTTCTTGTGTTATTCACTCCTACTTATCGGTGCGATCCTTTTCACACGCCTCGTGAGTCCTACCTTTGGACAAACAGAGGACCCAAACGCGGCGGTCGTCATAAATGCCCTAACGCATCCCGATCTGGGCATTGTCGCCTCACTCTCACTCATCAATCTGACGGAGCCCAATGAGAGACGGGCTGTTGACAATGAAATACTCCGTGTCGGCTTTGATCCGATATTGCGGCGACGGGCAATTGGTCTATCTATTCACGGGCATCTCGCCTATGTCACGAGTTTCAACTTACCCATTGCTGGCGAACCCAGTTCCGGCGACAACATCTATATTATTAACTTGGAAGATCGAGAGTTTGTTGGCGAAATTCCAATCCAAGCGGGCACAACCCCGCAGCAGGTCGCCTTGGTCAGTGATCAGAAGCTATACGTCACCTGTGCCGCGACGCATGAGGTACACGTCGTTGACATCGACAATCGCAATGTGACAAAGGTCCTCACCGGCTCCTTCAACAAACCGACCGGTATCACACTCCTCAACGGCAAAGCCTACGTCACGAACCCCGCATGGGAATGGGATCCGGTCGCACGGAAAACGACCTATTACGAGAGCACTGTCGTAGTGATTGATACGCAGACAGATATCATATTGAAATCCATTCCGGTGCCGACAAATGCAGGGGCGATCCTCAACGATGGCGAATTCACCGTCATTGTTAAAACAACGGGCAATTACAATGATATATCGGGACATCTCGTTCTGATTGACGCAACTACCGATGAGATTATCGAAACAGTTAAGCTCGGTTTCGCACCGGGTGCCTCCGCCCTTAATTCAGAAAAACAGTTGTTTATCCAAGGCAGTTGGCAAAACCCCGGTTTGCTCATCTACGATATCGCAGCACAAAACTGGATCCGTGACGAAGATGACATGATCACCGACTTCAGTAACGATCCAGATACTTCTATCAGTGGTGGATTGACTTTTGCCCCGAATGGAAATCTCTATATTACGCAACCCGATTGGTCAGGCGGCGGACAGGATTTCGTTCGCGTCATGGATATAGCTGATGCATCTCTCCTGCGATCCTACCGCGTTGGAACCGGTGCTAATAATTTGGGAATCGCAACGATTACACCGCGACGCCAAGACATCAACAATGACGGGTTCATCAACATGAAAGATATGATAATCGCCGGTCGGTTTCTCGGCGACGAAGGTCCCGGAATACGTGCCGATGTCAATGGAGACCAGGTGGTTAATATCCTTGACCTGGTGCTGATCGGTCAAGAACGCTAACCTATCATGCGTAGGCGAGGTTTCTAATGATCATCGGTCATTGGTTATCGGTTATCGGAAGAATAATCGTCAGCCGTCAGCAATCAACTGAAAACCGATTGCTGACGGCTGATGGCTATAAAATGGCGCAGATCTTATGGGTCCTGCCGCTGCTCCTTTCTTTGCTCAGTTGCGCTGCAACCCCCAAAGAGGAACCGATCTCATGGAAGGTCACGTTTTTTTCATTGGGGGCACAGGTGCAATTTGAAACGACAGCACCGATACAACGCCTCAGTGCCTTTAATCCTGACAATGTGAAGGTCGCGCAACTCAACTTTCCTGTGCCGCCTCGGCAGACGGAATCCCTTTATTTTCAATGGAACGAAGCCGAGACCTATCGGTTTGAGGCGACCTTGACCACTGGGGATATTATCGTTCAAAATGTGACGGCACCGCGGACATACACACAGGGGAATTTAGAGATCGCTCTTCCTTATGGTGCCGCAATTGAATCCGATTTGGATAAGGCATCAGGAAACGATCAGAAGGCACTCGTTTTGCATGACAGTGAAATGACTGCCACAGTCCTTGTCACAAACGGAAATGTCCCCACGACCTTTGATCTGGAACTTTGTCTACCATCAACTGTAGCAGCCCTTCGCTTGCCAGCAGATTGGAAGACAGAAACAATAGCGGGAAAAACGTGCCTCTCTACTGCCAGTAGACTGAGTGTCGCATCGGAGGTGTGGTATCGTGAATTAGTGTTGAAAACATCCGCGGCAAACCCCTTGGATAGACAAGAGATTTCAGGCACTGTCCGTTTCACAACAGACGCAGGACAGATATGGGAACAACAAGCGACTGTGCAACTGCGGATCGCAACTGTTTCTGAGATCGCTGAACACCTCTCCATCGAATCCATTGAGATGCCTACAGACGCAACGGGGACGGTGGATCCGAAGCAGCGAGAAGATACCATCTACTATCCACGACCCTTATTCAGTTGGCTCCGAACCGCACAGACCAATGCGTTCGAGCCAACAACTTATCAGGCGGTCCGCCTCCACAACGAGGGTGAAGAAACAATCCACGTGGTTGTGTCTTCAACCAACACGGATACGAAAAGTGGCGAAACTATCTCCTTCCTCGCGCCGCCAGAGACAACGAACGGTGGGATGAATCGGAGTGTAGCGTTCGCGAGTCTACCGGGGGGCACGGTTACAGAAATTCCGTTGCCTATCTATTTTCACCCCGTCTATTTAAGCCAGGGGAAGATAGAACAGGCGGTCCCTGGGGAGTATGAACGGACCGTTACGGTAAAGGTCTGGGGAAGCGACGCGACGATTCTTCGTGAACAACGTCCATTGCACTTAATCGTTCCAAACCAACAAGCGTTGCTCGTGAGTCTATTGGCAATCATCAGCAGTTGCATCGGTTTCCTAATTGTCTTGCGGTTCCACGAGCGGCTTTTCGCAGGTTTCACAACAAAGCATCTCATTGTGATTGCCTTGTTCAGCACAACGGTTTTCGTGGCAGTGATGGTTCCCTCAACACTGTTCCTTAATTTAATCCGCGCCATTTTAGGTCCAGTCTCTGTCCTACTGACCGGCTTAATCAACGAGACACTCTACTACGCTTTACTGACAGCACTGCTCATTTACATCACTGGGGACCCCAAAAACGCTGATACGACCAAGCATGTCCGCGCGAAAGGAAGTGGTATCATCTTGCTTGCCTCTGCGGTGCGCCTGCTTCTCGGTGGTGTAACGTTTGGGCTTTTCACACCGATGGCAATCGTCTATACCGGCACAAGTGTCCTCTTATTGGAAACGGGATTTTTACTGGTGCGGAGTCGCAATTTACTGGCGTGGGCAGTCGTATTGGGCATCTGCGACGCACTCTCTGTTTATGTCGATTTTCAACTTTCTATACTTTTCTATCGGCTTTTCTACGCCGATTGGTATATCGTTCTCCGAATTTTAATAGAGGGGTTCGTCTATACATTCATTGGTGTCCTTCTCGGCGCGCGGTTGGGGAGAGGTTTATGGCGGGTGGCAGAATAGTTTTTTAATTATACCTTGCGGATAAGTGGTGTGCTCTGTAACTTGAAAACTTACAATACAAACACAAGGAATGTCATAATGAAACAAATTCAATTTTTAAGTCTACTTTGGCTGATTATTACCTTACCGTTTAACGTCGCAACAGCGGATATGAGCGTCACTTGGGTCCGGACAGGCGTGGTATTTGAAACCAAACACGGCGTAACGCTTGAAACGGAACACAAAAATGGTGTTGAAAGCGAAATCGGCATCGCATGGGAGACGAGTGGTGCATCCCACGACTTAGCCGAAACATCTGCAATCCACAGACTTGATGCAAACCGTGTTTTTTTTCAATTGGCATGGCAACCGAACCAAAATTACCAATTTTATTTGAATGATAACGAAACAACGGCAACGTCACCACTGAAACCTGAACCGTATCTCATCCGCACGGTTGAATTAGATGAACTTTTATCGCTGATGGAAAACCTTCGACAGCCCGCGAAACCCACAGCACTTGCCTTAGGACACGGGGATACCCCGCCATTGGCAATTGCAACCGATAGCGGACACCTCGCCGTCCTCCAACCGTTGACTGGTGAAATTCTCTGGAAAACTCGCATCTCGGAGGGCTACGTGAGACGGATGGCGTTCAGTCCTGATAACACACAACTCTACATTGGTGAGCAAGCGGCAGATGGATTTATCTACTGCTACGATCTAACCACCGATAAACCGACGCTTCGTTGGAAATACCGCACTGCCGATGACATCGAGACCTCCACGCCGAGTAATCCTGACAGCGTCTACGCCTGGGTAAGTTACCCCGGTCAATCGCGTATACAAGCGTTGGCGAATGGAGACCTGTTGGTGGCGAGCGTGCACTCGTGGACAGAGAATAACACCCCCCTTAAGAAATCCCAACTCTACAGATTCAATGGGGGGACGGGAGATATTATCTGGAAATGGCCCCGTGAAGGCGCGATACCGAAAATAATACGCTGGTTTGACATAAGTGCTGACGGAAAAACACTCGCACTCCTAACGGATAGTGGGCATAATTTGCAAGGGAGTGCGACGGATGAAAACGATGCTGGTAACGGAAAACTCACTGTTCTCAACGCCGAAGATGGAACAGAAAAGTGGCACACGGATATTGAACCGTTGCGCGACTATTTCGCACAAGTCACGTTCTGGCGTGGGGTTAGCATGTCTCCCGATGGTAGGTTTATTAACGTAGCAACGGACGATGGGCGTGCCTTTATCTTTGACGTGAATAAGTCGGAACCGATCTGGCAGGAAAACTTGGCGACTCCCCTGGAGGTAAGTGGCATCCCTATCATCGCAACCACTGGCACAATCGGTGCGACAGATGCCGCAGCACTCTTTGTTACAGGGGATACCTACATCCCATATCATCTTCGGAAGGGGGCACAAAAGCCATCAGCGGGACATCCCAACGGCATGACGTTGTTTGCCTATTCGTGGGGTGGTGAAAAGAGTTGGCAATGGAAACTTGAGAATATGCCACAAGGTTTACGCATTGACACGAAGGATCGTTATGCCGTGCTATCGGTTTCCAAGCGCGCGCAGGACCCGAATGAGAGTCTGCATGGCGTGTCGGTGTTTGATCTAACAGCAGAGGGTAGCGGCTTGGCGAAATATCTGTACACCTACCGCACAGAGGGACAACTTCCTTACGACACACTCGCGATAAGTGAAGCCGGTGCGCTGATCGTTGTCGTTGAGGTTCCGATCGCAATGTCAGACGAAACCGTCCGTGGAAAGAATCGGGTGCATGTGCTGTATTGATTCTCTGGGCGCGAAAATGAGACTTGACAGATACCATTGCTCCATTGTATACTTTATGGTAAGCGGTAAGAAGGAGACACCCGCGCTCCTACGGACAATCTAACGGGAAAAACAATGTCACATTTTACAGACGAAGAACTATTGGAAATCATCGAAACTGGTGAATCTGACATTGTTGAATTTAAGGAATCTTTATCCGGGAGTGCACCGGAAAGCATTAGACAGGCAATCTGTGCCTTTGCCAACGACCTACCAGACCATAGAAGACCGGGGCTTGTTCTTATAGGTGTCAAAGACGATACGACCCTCGGAACTACATCGATTACGAACGAGTTGTTGCGTCGATTGGCGGATATGAAAACTGATGGGAATATCGTCCCTCCGCCATCGTTGACAGTGGAAAAGCGGATGCTACAGGGCAAGGAAATTGCCCTCGTCATGGTGCAACCCTCCAATTCACCCCCGATCCGATGCCGAGGGGCGATCCATATCCGAATTGGACCCCGTCGAGGTATCGCTACCGCACAAGACGAACGAATCCTCAACGAAAAACGCAGATATGGGGACCGCCCGTTTGACCTCTATCCGATCCCTTCGACCGGGATTTCCGATCTTAACCTCGCCCTGTTCAGTTATGAATATTTACCTAAGGCCTTCTCTGCAGAAATATTGGATGCCAATGATCGGAGTCTAAATGAGCAGCTTGCAGCAACAAAGATGATTACTGCTGCTGACGACCCGACTGCAACTGTGCTCGGAATCCTCTCAATTGGGAAGACACCACAGGACTTCCTGCCTGGGGCTTACGTGCAATTCCTTAGAATTGATGGCAATGAATTCACGGATGACATTATTGACAGTTTGGAAATCCGGGGTGCCATTCCCGACCAGATTCGTCGCTTAGACGATAAGTTAGTCGCACATAATCGCATCGCAGTTGACATCACATCTGGGCCTCTTGAGAAACGAACAGCCCTGTATCCAATAGAAGCCGTGCAACAGATTACCCGAAATGCCATTATGCACAGGACCTACGATGGAACGAATGCCCCGGTCCGTGTGTATTGGTTCAATAACCGGATTGAGATTTTAAATCCGGGGGGTGTATTTGGTGAGATAACGTCTGAAAATTTCGGGGAGTCAGGGCTTACCGACTATCGGAATCCCAATTTGGCGGACGTAATGCGGACTTTTGGATTCGTGCAGCGGTTCGGCATCGGCATACCGATCGCGCGGAGGTTATTGGCACAGGCAGAACACCCGAAACCGCAATTTAAAATCGATAACACTCATGCGCGAGTGACAATATATACGCGGTAATCTGTCGTGTTATTAATTGCAGTATAACGATTGCTATACATAATTCCCGTTTTGGCGAGAGATGAAGCAACACCAAAAAGTATAGGGGAACAACAACCCTGTTGTTCCCCTGATCGCAACTTCAAAACACTATACGAAAATCCTGAAAACGACTACGCCTGTTTACTGTGACACCGCATTCTGAGCAACCGCGTTTTGCGTCGATACAATCACACCTTGCAGTGCCTGAAAATAACTCATTTCAGCCATCTTGATTGCGTGTGTATCTCCGCTTGCGCGTGCCCGTCTGAGTGCCTCCCAACTCAATGCCAGCATCCGGTTCGTTTGCTCTAAAATTCGCCAATCCGTATTTGAAATCATGGAATCCCCCGAATTTTTTTACGCTATCGGCGGTTTATTGTTCCGCTCAAACAGCGCATTCAACGCCTCACGCAGCAGGTCTTGGATACTCGTGTCCCTCTCAATCGCGAGCATTTTCAACTGCCGATGCACAGCCTTGTCGAAATGCCCAGAAATCATCTTTTTGCCCTGACGGGATGGCGGCACCAGTGGATTCGGTTTCGGTGTCGTCTCAACGGCACCCCCACCCTCGCCTGAGAGAATTGCTACTGTTTTCATAGATATATGCCTCCATACATGTCCACATACAAACATGTATACATGTATGAAAGTATATTACGTTAGTTTTAAAAATCAGTTTCAGGGGCGTGAAAATTTTCTCGATTTATTGACAACGACTCCGAAATCTGCTATACTATAGTAGGTTGCTCTGGTATAATGCAGCAGGAAACGCTACCCTGTATACGCACGTCTATCACAAGGAGAGGCACCGATGAAAACTTGGATTCTCTTTGGTATCTGTGCATTGATGCCGATTCAAACGGATCGAATAAGTGTAAAAATTCTAATGTCACTCAGTATCCCGATTCTAATATTCACGGGTTGCACCTCCGCGAAATATCAGCAGATGCAGAACGAGCGTGACCTCCGTCGTGAGGCATACGAGGATGCCCAACGGAAAGATACATCTAAACGCAGCCGAGACTTTTTATCGGACGATATGCTCGGTAAATGGCGGTTTCTTGAACTCGTCGTCGAGGAACGCGGTGGGAGCGAAGACCTTCTGAAAGTGAAAGCTGCACGCGCCGCCCGTAGGCTTAAAGGACTTACACTTCGATTTTGGAAAAGCGGCGAGGCCGCTTATAATTACCAGATCGAAAAGATGATGACGAAGACCCATGGAACATACACAACAAGGACAGTCCATAGGGAGGATAAACCGAAAAGTGGTAGGATCCATTTCTATCCAATTTCCGGGACCAAGATATCGGATCTCTTATTCAATTTCGCAAAGGGCATTCCGCAACAGATACTTTTAAGTGATGGAGAAACCTTTTCCACAATACTAAAGATAGACATACCAAGTATCTCAATGAAAGAGGGGCAGATGGATTTGACTTTAGATCTCGGTATGATATTAGCACCTCATGGATGGCTCCACCGTGGGAACATCCGCTGTTCATTCGAGCGGATTGAATAGTTTGTGCCATTCTGCTACACAAACTATAGTAAAGTTTAAAATTAAAGATACATATAAAAAATATGAAAATAGGTGAAAAAATGACAAAATACACAGCCTGTTTGATAGCACTCCTCTGTTTCGGAACTGTTATTCACAGCAGTAGTGCAAAACAATTAACATTAGACGATATTTTCCCAACTGACCGAATTATAGATGTCCAAATCACCGTTCCAAAGCGGGATTGGGACACGATCCGATACCAGTCACGTGATTTTATGACAGCACTCGGGGCGTCTCGGCAATTTAAGCCGATGGAGAGTCCGTATACCTACGTTGAGGCAAGCGTCAGTATTGATGGTGTCGTCTTTCCAAAGGTAGGATTGCGTAAAAAAGGGTTCATCGGTTCACTAAGCCACACCCGTCCCTCTCTCAAAATCAAACTCAATCACATCGACAAAGAGGGCGGAATTGAAGGACTCACGAACCTGACACTTAATAACAACAAACAGGACACCGGTTTGGTGAGCCAATTTCTGGGGTACGCACTGTTTAATACAATCGGATCGCCCGCGTCGCGATGCGCCTATGCGAAAGTAACAGTGAACGGCGAAAACCTCGGGATATACGCACACGTGGAGACCGTTCGGAAACCGTTGCTGAAACGCGCTTTCGGAAATAGCCAGGGTCCCCTCTATGAAGGGACAGTCGTAGACTTTTACCAGGGATGGGAAAACAGTTTTGAACATAAACGGGGGGACGACACACGCGGCAGAGCACATATCAACGCTTTGATCGATCTGCTGGCCGACCCGAAAGCCACAGAGGCAGATATTGGTGAGTTGGTAGACTTGGAGTCGTTCTATAGATTCTGGGCTGCTGAAAGTTTGGTCGGGTTCTGGGACGGTTACGCCGGGAATAAAAACAACTTTTTCGTCTATTTGAACCCGGAGGACAACAAATTTCACTTCATTCCGTGGGGCATGGACTCCATCTTTACCAAGATGAGTAAACTTGAGTTCATGAACGATGCCCGGGCACCAATCTCTGTCAAGACACAGGGCTTAATCGCATATCAGTTGTACCAATCCGAGTCTGGACGGCAACGATACAGGAAAGTGCTCACTGAGATCTTAGACGATCACTGGAACGCCTCAGAACTATTAGCCACGTTAGACGAGATCGCTGTAAGGGTCAAACCCCATTTAGTGCCTGCGCAACGCGTCATTGAAGAAGATTGGAGTAGAGGTGGAAGACAATGGGGCAGCGCTAAAAAGCCGACCTTTGAAAGCGAACTGGAGGCAGCCCGCGACTTCATCCGCAACCGCAAAAGCGATATACAGGCAGAAATTGCTGATGGAATGCCGGTATGGAGAAAAAGACCCGATCCACCGTTCGTCATTCCAGAAGATGGCGACTTCATGAAAGGTTTTCTGCAATCAATAGAAAATACCTTAGCAGGTGCTGCGCGCGCAGGAGACCTTGAAGCCATTAAACAGCATATAGCGGACGGCACTGATGTTAACGCACTGCATTTTGAGATGCCGCCGTTGGCATGGGCAGCAGTGACGGGACAAACCAAGGCGGTTCGGCTCCTGATTGAAAGCGGTGCCGATGTCAATACAAGGAGTAAAGATGGGGACACCCCCTTACACGGTGCCGCGTTTTTCGGGAAAACTGATGTCGTGAAACTCCTTCTGGAAAATGGGGCGGACATTCAAACGCACAACAACGACGGGGCAACGCCAATAGATGCCTTATCTGTTAACTGGGAGACGACTGCCTTCATCGGGAACTTGGTCTGCGTAGACATCAAGGCGAAAGATATCGCGATCATCAAGAAAGGCAGGAGCGAGATTGCGAAACTTTTCGGTGTTGATTACGTGCTCAAAGAAGAAGACACATCCTTGCCACAGCGTTTGTCAGCAGCAGCCTTCACTGGTAATGTCGTAGTGATGAAACAGGCATTAACAGGTGGCGCAGATCCCAATACAAAGGATCCGCAATCCGGTAGTACACTGTTGGCTACCGCCGCGTTGATGGGACACACGGAAATTGTGGCACTCCTCCTCGAACACGGCGCGAATGTCAATGCGAGAAGTCAGGACGGTGGAACGGCATTGCATGCCGCTGCTTTCCTCGGACGTGCTGAGATAGTAAAGCATCTTCTTGATAAGGACGCGGATGCCGCGCTCCAAAATAATATGGGTGGCACGCCAATAGAAGGAGCAGAATTGAACTGGCTGATAACCAAGGGCATACTCGGTATGTTGAAACTTGAAGTCGACGAGGCAGCGGTGAAAGCCGGCAGAGCCGAAGTTATAAAACTGCTCGAAGGGCAGAATAAATAGAGGTGTCGCGGTCAGAAGATCGCTCTTGCAAGGGGGAAAACCGATGCTTAACTCGCAAACGAACCCAGAGTTTACTCAAGATGTATCCATACCTCACAAGATGACGCTCAAGGAGTTTCTTGAGAATGACTTAGAAGGTTATGAATATGTAAAAGGAGAATTAGTGCCGATGGCAGCTGCCGCAATTGTCCATGGTGAAATAGGGGTCAACGTTATCATACCTTTAGGTTCATATGTTCGAGAAAATAAGTTAGGACGTTTATATACTATTGAGACAACGTTTCAATTGGACGACAGGGTAGTGAAACCGGACGTTGCTTTTGTCTCGACAAATCGGTTGTCGGAAGATAAATATAAAGGGATGCCTGTTGCCCCTGATCTCGCTATTGAAATCGTCTCGCCATCAGATAAGCAGTATGATGTGACTGAAAAGGCATTAGCGTATCTGAAATCGGGAACACGCCTCGTCTGGGTTATCGAACCCGTTGCAAAAACAGTCATGGTCTATCGTTCTGAAACAGATTTCACACTGCTGACGTGTGAAGATACATTGACAGGTGAGGATGTCGTCGAAGGATTTACGTGTCCAGTCGCGCAACTGTTTGAATAGAAAGTGTCATGTCGCATACGGATAAAAGAAGCAAAACCGTAGCCTGCAACAACGGCGCAGGGTTTTTGCTTGGGTGTTTTTTCAGATTTAAGGAACGCACGGTAAAGTTTTAATTCCCGTCGTTCCCCGCAAGGAACAATTAAAAAATGGCAAAACCGATTAACTACAGTGACATTTTAGAAACCGGCGATAGCGAAATCTATGACCTCAAAACGCACGCCGCCGGTCCCGAAGGCAGTCTGCCCCTTACGGAAGAAATGCTCCTCAATCGACCCAGTGGGGACATATTTGGCTTGACGCACAACGCTGCCATGGGATGGGCACCCACAGAACTGCGGCGAGAGGAATTTCTGATCCTCAGCACACAGGGAGGGATCCGTGCCCCTGATGGAACCCCAATCGCGCTCGGATACCACACCGGGCATTGGGAAGTCGGACTCCTGATGCAGGCGGTCGCATATGAACTGAAGAAACTCGCGACAATCCCATTCGCAGGCTACTGTTCCGATCCGTGTGATGGACGGACGCAAGGCACTGTCGGTATGATGGATAGCCTCGCCTATCGCAACGATGCTGCACAGGTTCTCCGCCGACTTATTCGGTCCCTACCGACGCGGAAGGGGGTTGTGGGGGTCGCCACCTGCGATAAAGGTTTACCCGCAATGATGATGGCACTCGCTTCAATGCGGGAACTACCCGCAGTCCTCGTGCCGGGCGGTGTGACGTTGCCGCCTACCACAGGGGAAGATGCTGGAAAAATCCAGACGATCGGTGCCCGTTTCGCACACGGCGAAATTAGCCTACAGGATGCAGCGGATATGGGCTGTCGTGCCTGTGCAACCCCCGGTGGTGGCTGCCAATTCTTGGGAACTGCCGCGACATCACAGGTCGTCGGTGAAGCGTTGGGAATGAGCCTGACACATACGGCGTTAGCACCGTCTGGGCAGAACATCTGGTCGGACATGGGACTCCGTTCCGCACGCGCTGTGGTGAATTTAGCCGCGAAAGGGTTGACGATGAATGACATCGTTACACCGGAGGCGATTCGGAACGCCATGGTCGTGCATGCCGCGTTTGGGGGGTCTACGAATCTCTTGTTGCATATTCCTGCGATTGCACATGCCGCGGGTCTCCAACGTCCAACGATAGATGACTGGACAGAAATCAATCAAAACGTCCCGCGTCTTGTCGATGTCTTACCGAATGGACCTGTTGGACATCCTACAGTGAGAGTCTTCCTCGCCGGTGGTGTCCCTGAAGTAATGCTGCACTTGCGTGAATTGGGATGCCTCAATGAAGACGTGCTAACGGCGACAGGCGAAACCCTCGGCAGCAATCTCGATTGGTGGGCAACCTCTGAACGGCGGGCGCGCGTCCGTCAAACACTACAGGATGAAGATAACATTGCCGCTGATGAAGTGATCTTGAGCCCGGAGGCCGCCAAGGCAGCCGGATTGACGAGCACTGTTACGTTCCCACGCGGCAACCTGGCTCCCGAAGGATCTGTTATCAAAAGCACTGCCATTGATCCGAGCGTCGTTGATACCGACGGGGTCTATCGGATGACAGGACCGGCACGCGTCTTTGTTCGGGAATCCGACGCGATACAGACCCTCAAAGGTCAGGGTGAAAGGGATATGCAGCCCGGAGACATCATGGTGTTGTGCTGTCGCGGTCCGAAAGGCACTGGAATGGAGGAAGTTTACCAACTGACATCCGCGTTGAAGCATCTTTCGTTTGGTAAAAATATCGCCTTGATTACAGATGCTCGGTTCTCCGGTGTCTCGACGGGCGCATGTATCGGGCACATCGGTCCGGAAGCACTCGCGGGAGGTCCCATTGGGAAAGTACTTGACGGCGATATAATTCAGATTGAGATTGATACCCGACAACTGGTAGGGAGCATTGATTTGGTAGGACACGGTAGTGAACATTTCGGTGTAGAAGCAGGAACACAGGTCTTGGCAGCACGCGGACCGCGTCCAGATCTCTCGTCAGACGAGGCTTTGCCAGATGATACGCGGCTTTGGGCGGCGTTGCAATCTGTCGGCGGCGGCACATGGGGTGGCTGTGTCTACGATGTAGATGCCATTCTCAACGCTCTAAGCCAATAACCCCAAAGAGCAGGTATCACGAAAATTAGAGAAAGCGCGAAGCCTGAAACGAAGTGGCAAGCAGCTCTACGGAGACGAGCGTGAAATCCCAGACGAACCTTATCGAACCGCAAGGAAAGTTAAAAAATTGGGTGCCCCCGTTTCTGTACATGGTCCTTATTTTCGGCATCTCGTCTCTGGAGCAACCACCGCTCCCGATGCCAGAATTCGAGTGGCTGACCATCGACAAACTCTACCATTTTGTTGAATACGCTATTCTCGGGGCCTTAGTCGCACGAGCACTTGTGAAGGCGAAACCCGCTATACTCCCATCGCCGCGATGGATATGGTGTGTCGCAGCGGTGTTCTCTATCCTCTATGGCGCCAGTGATGAATGGCATCAGACCTTTGTGCCGGGCAGATTCGCCACCCTCGCAGATTGGGTTGCAGATGTGTTAGGGTCAATCGCCGGTGTGTTCGGGGTCTATCTCTATTATAAGAAGCAGTCAGTTATCAGCAATCGGCAGTCGGAAGAATAGTTGTCGATCGCGTCAAAACCCGTAACTCGTAATGAAATTAGGTTCTCCTTAAATGGCATAATTTGTCTTAGTTTTACATTTCGAGAGCGGATATAAAGGACGCATTTGATAGTTCTAACGCCCGTGATTTCTCCGCAAGGAACAATTAAATAACCGCGAGGAATCATTAGAAACAGTGATTAGTCATCAGGTGTCAGCCATCAAAAGTCGTGGTTGCCAAACCTGTAGCTCGCAATGAAATGGAGAGCGGATATAAAGGACGCATTTGATAGTTCTAACGCCCGTGATTTCTCCGCAAGGAATAATTAAAAATATGCATCCACTTGTTGACTTGAAAGTACCAGAAGGAGCTGTCGCTGTTCATTGGTTTGAACAGAGCAGTTTTGCACTGAAAGCTGCTGATGGTACTATTGTCCAAATCGATCCTTATTTTCCGCGTGAACGTCCCGCGGACCGTTTTATTCATACCGAATCACCACTTGACGAGTCAGCACTTCCAACCGATTTCGTCCTCTTGACCCACGCACACGGCGATCATACCTGCTCAGAGTCCATTCGTCGAATCTGGGAGACATCTGATGCAACACGGTTTGTTGGACCCGAAGAAAGCACACACCAAATTGCGACAGAGACAGACGTTGCTGTTGGAAATATAACAGAGATCTCTGCTGGAGAATCAGCGACGCTAAACGATCTTACTGTGCATGCTGTCTATGCCAAGCCCCCTGAAGGCGATGCCTCCGCTGACATAGCACCCCCCGATGTTACACACTTGGGGTATGTGATTGTCAGTAACGGGGTAACGCTGTATTTCAGCGGCGATCCAATTAATAATTTCGCTGAACACGACACACTGATTGCAGCAGTGTCCGCATATAAACCGGATGTTGGTTTTCTGACAAACCATCCGACTGAAGGCGAGTTTCCGTTCTACGAGGGATGCGTCAAAATGGCAACACGGATTGGACTGAAGCACGCTGTTCCGGTGCATCGCGCCTGTTTTGTCACCCGAGATTACGATCCGAATGAGTGGGCACATCAATTCCCAACAGACGGACCCGAACCGCTTATTATTGAGAGAAATTCACATATTATTTATCCATAGCCAGGACGGATACAAGGAAGGCGTTGTCTGAAGCAAGATTGACAGGATTTGCAGGATTGTATTCTTGGTAATATCCTGAATCGCAGCCTGCAACAACGGCGCAGGGTGTTTTTGATAGGGTATTTCTGCGTATTGCTTGGGTATTTCTGCAAGTCTACGGAGAGGCACGTCCACCATGAAACCGTCCTAAACGAACCGCAAGGAAAAATTAAAAGATGTCCCTTCAAGATCATAAAACCCCACTTGTCGGTATCGTCATGGGAAGTGACTCCGACTTAGAAAAGATGGCAGAAGCCGCTAAAGTTTTAGAGGAATTTGAAGTTCCATTTGAGATAACTGTATCCTCTGCACACCGTTCGCCGGAGCGGACGCTCGCATGGACAGAAAAAATTAAAGCAGAAGGCGGAAAGGTCATCATCGCCGGTGCGGGACGCGCAGCGCATCTCGCTGGCGTCATCGCAGCACATACGACGCTACCCGTCATCGGCGTCCCGATCGACGGCGGACCCCTCAACGGCGTTGACGCACTCTATGCAACAGTTCAGATGCCGCCGGGCATTCCCGTCGGAACGATGGCAATCGGATCTGGCGGTGCTCGGAACGCAGGACTCTTCGCTGTCCAAATTCTCGCGATCCTTTTCCCGGAACTGGAAACAAAACTGTTGGCATACAAAGAAAAATTGAGTGACGGTGTCGCAGAGAAAGCGGCGCGTCTTCAAGAGGTAGGCTATCAGAATTATTAATTTATGGCTCCCTGGACTGCTCTCCATTACATTACGAGCAAGTTTCTGGTGAAGTCTGCAGACCCTGGCGAGGTTTCCTAACCTCGCCCGTTAAACCAAGCCTGCAACAACGGCGCAGGGTTTTTGCTTGGGGTTTTTGATAGGGTATTTCTGTGGATTTCTTCAGCTCGAACACGCAAGCCGTTAAATTTACGAATGCTATGACTTATCCGCAAGGTATAATTAAAAAAAACGACACAGAACTGTTTGATATAATCGAAAAGCAGTTATACGCCGCTGTGATTTCCGATGCACTGGATGCAGTCGGTTACCGCGAACAGGCGCTGCGACACACCATCCGTCCGCTTCACCCAGAGGCAGTTGTCGTAGGTCGCGCCATGCCCGTGCAGTGTGTGGATGTCTACGAGATTCCAGATGAACCCTATCAGCAGGAGATCGCAGCGGTGGACAGCCTCAAACAGGACGATGTATTCGTCTGTTCTACGAACCAGAGCACCCGTAACTGTATTTGGGGGGAACTCCTCTCAACAGCAGCACGGGCGCGCGGCGCACGGGGCGCTATCATTGACGGGTTTGTCCGAGATGCTCGCCAGATCTTAGCAATGGGGTTTCCTGTGTTTACAACAGGACTGTCCCCCGTTGATTCCAGTGGACGCGGGGATGTGGTGGCGTATAACGTTCCTATTGAATGCGGCGGTGTTATGGTGAATCCTGGAGACATCGTGTTCGGTGATGCCGATGGCGTTGTTGTTATCCCGCGAACGGTAGAAATAGACGTGCTCGAAGCTGCATTCGCAAAGGTAGCCGGTGAAAACCGGACGCGTGATGAACTCCGTGCTGGCGCAACGCTGCGCGATGTCTATGATAAATACGGAATTTTGTAGCGCAAACTTTTAGTTTGCGTCCTTAGAAAAAGCGCGTAAGCCCAACCAACGGGCCGGGCTGGATATACGGAGAGGAACTTTCTTCGCAAAACCCGCCTGACCGAACCACAAGGAAAATTTAAAATATGATTTATGAATTGCGTACATATCAAGTCGTGCCAGGAAAAATGAAAAACCTGAACGACCGGTTCGCAAACATCACCGTTCCACTGTTCGAGAAACACGGAATGAAGGTGATCGGATTTTGGGAAACCGCTATTGGAGAGGCAACAACGACGGAACTTATCTATCTCCTCGCTTTTGAAGATCTGGGACACTATCAGCGTGCGTGGGATGCGTTCATCGCCGATCCCGCGTGGCAAGAGGCGAAACGCCTCACGGAAGTCGGAGGTCCCTTGGTAAACGTAGCGGGTTCCAAGATCCTTGAACCGACAGATTACTCACCACTGCAGTAGTTAACTCAGGTAGGGACGAGGATATCTGAACCTCCCTGATCGAACCGCAAGGAAAATTAAATGAAAGGCAACATGTTTTGTCTAAAATCTTTGTCTTTACCTGCTTAATCCAAAGAACATAGCCTGCAACAACGGCGCAGGCGGGTGACGCAAAGGGACGAGGATATCTGAACCTCCCTGATCGAACCGCAAGGAAAATTAAATTAACGGAGTATGGCGAGTTTCCCTATCTGTTCGATGCGGTTTCCATCTTCTGTGTAAGCGATGACGCGGTACAGATAGACACCATTAGCACACCGAATCCCCATTTCATCCCGCCCATCCCAACGGGTCTCATTGGAACCTCGATGTGCGCTGGCATCGACAAGTGTGCGGAGCAGTCTACCGTTAACGCTATAAATTTTGATTGTAACAGTATCCGGTGCCTGTGCAAGTTGATAGGTGAAAAACGTCTTTCCATCAACCGTAGGATTCGGAACATTGAAAACCTCGCTCAGTGTAACTTCCTCATTTAAAGTGAAAGTCGTAACAAGTTCCGCCGTGTTTTCACTGGTATCCGCAGCAGTGATATGGAGTTGATACTCGCCGTTAGCAAGATCTGGAGTGTAAGCGATAGCAGCATTTGTGGGAACAGCAGGATCAAAGGTTTCAGCGTAATGGCTCGCGTCCAGCGGTTCAGGCGTCTCATACACATTTCCGAAATTGAGATGAAAAGCCGTTTCATCAAGCGCGCTATCATCAGTCAGCGTAATCTTAAAACGCGGTTGTTCTGTAAGGACTGTGCCGTCTATCAAAGGTTCGTCAAGAGGTTCACGCGTTGAACCTGTACCGGGCGTCGTCACCCGAATGTCAATAGTCGGTGGCGTGAGATCTGGGGCTTCAGTGACAAAAAACCTGTAGGTAACAACCCCTTCGTCGCCACCGATCGTGTTCCCATTGAAATCCTGTGCCGTAATATTGAAGGTATGCTCACCCGGAAAGAGAATCGGTTGATAATCAATCGGCACCGTTTCAAAGCCTCCCTGTGTTCGGATTTCATAGTCAGTAATCGAGGTAAGGGGACCGCTATCTTTCTGTTTGGCGATTGTGAGGAATTCTGTGTCGATACCGTTTGCATCCTGTAACACAATAGAGATACTCGGGCGTGGTGGAATCACGCTGCCGGTCTGGGGTTGGATACCGTCCACCCATATACTAAAGGCAGGCGGTTCGGTATCAGTACTCCGCATAAACGCAAACTGGGTGAGTTCATTGACCTCTGCCGTTATCGTTCCGGTTCGGGCACTGCTGAATTTTACCTTATCACCGAAATTAAAGTTCTCCGAGCTCGCGGTGACGATGATGTCCAATCCAAGATGGCTGAGATAAAGCGGTTCATTCACCTTACCTCGGACCTTGACACCATTTGGATGATGGACAGGTTCCGCAGAGGCATCGCGCACTTCGTACCGGACAGGATCCGTAAAAAAGATAAACCAATCGCCAATCTCAAATTCGCCTTTCGGGCCAGGTCGACTGTTGACGGTGGCGTTGCCATTGCCAAGATTCGCATTCCATGTTTCGACGAGAACGACATCGCCGCCGGGATCATAATCGGTTTTAAAAGCGAGAATATCAGCAAATTCGAAGGTGTAGTTGACCCCCAGCGGTGTGCTTTCTTTCCTCGGAATCCGTAGTTCCAAACCGAATCCTTCCTCCCTGAACGGATTATCCAATTGTCCCGGCTTATCAAGTTTTTGGACGAGAGGTTCCCCCTTACGTTTGAGAAACACTTCGTATTCATTGGAATCCAAAAACAGAAGTATCCAGGTTCCAGCAGGCGTGAGATTCGGATTGATGCTGATCGCAGAAGTCTCCAATTCCTGTTCGCTGGCATTCTCCATTTGCGTTGGGGTGACATAGTTTTCGAGCAGAAAGTCGCCTTCGGAGGTGTAATTAATCTGCGATGCCAAGCGGCGCCATGCTGAGAAATCCGCTTGCCATGCGTAGATTGCTAAGTTTTTTGTGAGTTCCTCTAATTCGGTTTTAAATGCCGGGTTGCTGGGTTGGAGCAATGTCTCTTCCCGCACCGTATCTTCCAAAGCACTTACATCGAAGCGGAGTTTGACCTCAGCAGGTTTCTTGAGAGTCTTGACACCTGTCCGAAAAGCAGGTTCGTAATATTGGGCGACCTCTGTGCCTTGACGAATGAGTCCGCGTCGAAGCGCAGCGACGCGAGGAATCGGGGCGAACTGGAGATCCGGTTGAGAGGGGGCGGCCGGCGACTGTGAAAAAACAGAGAGGGGGATGCCTGCCTTATTCTCTGGTTCAGTCTCGAGCGCGCTCGCAGGAAAATGGATGTCAAACACCCTATCCAAACTGAACGCTGTCAATTCCTCTTGCGGTTTGTAATTAAACTCATTGACGATAAAAGAGATGTGTCGTTTGTTATCAAACTGGCGTGATTCTTGGATATTTCCGAGCATTTTGTCCTCGATCCCTGGATCGTCCGGGTCCGCGAGAACATAAATCTTGTGTACACCTGTTGCGAGGGGTTTGTCGAGGTCCAAAATTGCAGTCACGCGTTGCAACGTATGTATGCCATCTGCCCAATCCGTGGGTTTAAGGGTCACGCGTCCTATAATGTCGGCATCTTCGTCAATCACGCTATCCCCCTCCGCATCTGGGTTCCCTTCAGCAAATACCACCTCAATATCGGAGCGAACGGGACGCCCACCAATATTAATGATCTCTCCGATGAGTTGATAACCGTTCTTTTTCGCATCAAATGTATATCGAATAGGTGCCCTGTCGACTTCATCTGTCCCGATTGCGATGTTCGGACCATCAGGCACTTTGACGATGTTGCGTTCTATTTTTGATGGAATGGCGATTTCATGTCCTGTGCTGTCAGTAATCAGAAGGCGATAACGGACCTGTCGTCCCCCCTGTGGCAGCGGAATAGCTTTTTCGAGTTCGTACCATTGTCCGCCCAGAGGCACATCGCCAAGAGGTGCTCGCGCAGGGACCATCTGTATTGTCTCGTCTTCGAAGGTAGCGGTATCATCCCATAAGACTTTTATACTGCGTATACCGCCTGGTCCCTTGTCATCAACAACAAGCACATTAATGCTGAGCGTATCTGTGACTTTAATATCAAGGATTTCTTGGATGTCGTGTACAACGGGTGTGTCAATCCAAAACCGAGTTCCACCGATCGCAGCACGGTTCTCATTATAAGCGAAGACCCGTGCCACACCACCCCCCGGGAGCGCGCTGTTTGGCACGTCAAGACGAATCGTGCCATATTCCCCCTTCCAGACTCTGCCACCCGTTCGCTGCACGAGGTCGTTATTGATATCATCGTCAAAATGATTTGCGAAGGTTGCGAAAGCGGAGAGCGACTCCGTGCTAAAATCGGAGGCAATCGTCCAACGCTCAGCCCCTGGGACCGCAATCTTCGGACCTTCAATGGAGCCTACCTCGTTTGCCTTGATCACAATTTCGTGGGTCTTGTTGAGCGCGATGCGTTCCAATTCAACCTTTATGTCAAGTTCGGGACGAGCGAGATGAGATGCGGGGTCTCCGAAAAGTGTATATTGCTCCGTCCCAGGGATCCATTGGGTATTCCGAATGCGACTGACAAAACTAATTTTGGCATCGGCAACAATATGTCCTATCGTTGATGGCAGTTCACCATCGTTAAGGACAAGTTTAGGGGCGCGACCTACGCCGAAAAGGGATTCAAAAAGGTCTTTGTCGAACTCGGCATTTGCTGTGCCGTAGGTTAACCGTGTCGCCGAGAGTGCCGCAATCGCACCGTATTTTCCTAACAGAAATTGTTCACTCAGGCAGAAGTTGCCAACTTGTTGCGGTTTGTCAAACTGTCCATTCAGACAGGTCGTTGTAATGACAAAGGGGAGGTATCGGTTCCGCAAACTGACAACGTCTTCGCTGTGAAAAATAGCCTCATCTGCCCAAGTCTGTATGCCGCCATGCCCGGTATATTCAATGGCAAGTGCCCCCCTATTGATAGCAGAACGAATTTGTGCCCGTGTGCGATCCGGACTTTTAATCTTTCGGAGATAGATTTGGCGAGTATCATATCCAACGGGTATAAGGTCCTGTATCAATTCATCACGTGATATCTCAAAGACGCCATCGGATGGATTATCTGTGTTGTCATCTGCCACCTGAATCAAGGTCCCTTGCCACACGCCTGTTTTTAGATTCTGCTCATAATTGATAATCTTTTCAACCATGGTCGCGAGTTCTTCACGCGTCTGAACAGAGAGTCTCCCGATAAGCATATCCGGGAGGGCATCCTCACCGCTGATGTTAACAAAGCGCTGGTCCATAGCGGTTTCTCCACTCGCGGGTGCCCACCCATGATACGTAGGCACAGTGATCGGATAAAGATTATAGGTGCCACGGAAATTCGGATCGCGTCGATAACGCTCAACGGTCGTATTTTTATAATCGTAGTGGGCATCTCCAACGAGGAGGACATAAGTGGGCGCAGGCGCTTGCCAGCTGTTATAGGCGTATCGGAGGAACCGACGGATCGCAAAGGGGTTAAAGAGACCGTCGCTGAATTCATCGTAGATGTCACCTATATCAACGACCATAGTCGTCAAGCCTTGTGAACGCCGAAATTCGACGAGGGGTTGAATGTTTTCGGTGAAGTTCGGATGCGTAATGACGACATAGTCTGCTTGGTTGGCAGGATTCCGCAACGGCGTTGGCGGCGTTGGAACAAGCGCGTTGATGCTTCGATAGCCAGAACGGCTGATGACGAAATAGCGTGTATGTTGGTTCACTGTATCCTCAAAGAGAATTTGATGACTCGCACCAACACGGCTGACCTCACCACCAGTGAGCCTACTGGTAATACCCTTCTCGTCAATTTGATACACATCAATTGTGTTGTGAAAGATGTTTCGGACGTTGTAATGGACTTTGCCACGGTTGCGCGGTTCAGTATTGGTATTGAACTCGAGACGGTTTGCCTGTGCCTGAAAGCCGCGCCAATAATCGAATTCATACCAATCAAGATAGAAGTCGTAGGAACCGGCTGGGGTGTGATTCTTATCCAATGCCTCAATGCGCATGAAATTCACTTGATTGTTATGGACGCGGGCATGTGGAATACTACGGGTAGCGATCTGGGAACCTTGGCGTTTCCATTGTTCGATCCTACCGAGTTGAAGACCGTTGAAAGAGATGCGGGCAAGGTGCAGTGCGTTTCCTCTCCGGGAGGCCCCTTGGAATTTGAGGCGTAAAGTTGCTAAACGGTCAATCGCGAGCCGTGGAACAGCCGAGGGCACCTCTATCGGAAAATCCTTGCGACTTGTGTTAATGTTCCCACCCCGGAAAGCAACCCAGAAATAGTGATCGGCAAGTTCAGACTTAATCTCGGTGCCAGACAAGACATCATGATGCACATTCTCTTCAAATCGAGCGCGTGCTAAGAAAGCCGTTGGTGATATCAAGTTTTGGGTCCGTGGCGTTGCATCTCGTTCCTCAACGCGTGATCCCTCAAGGTTTCCTGTACTGGGTTCTCCTTTTAAAGCGAAGCGGAGCCAGTAAACGTTTTCGTCGGTAAATTTATTGTCAGCCAAGGCGCGCCCATAAAAAACGATCTGTTCGTTTGCGTCAAGTGTATTGTTCTCGTTTTCATCGAAAATATAAATTCCCTGTTTTTGCCCACTACTGTCCAATCGAACGGTATCAAGGTCAATATCCTCTGGCGCGATGCCGGATGCTTTAATGTTATTATAGGTAATGCGATAGAGATCCGTTCTGGTAATGGGAATTTTAAATCGGAGCGTGCTGGTTGTTAGGGTGGGTGCTCGAGGAGCCATACCTCCATAAGGCATCTGTCGTTGACGCCGCCACGGTTTGGCTTGATCATAGTTTCGCAGCGTCCCTTGAAACAGGCTTTCAAAAGCCGGAGATTGCCTTGAAAAGGTGGAAGGCGCAGCGGAGACTGTTTTGCCTGCAAAAGTTCCCTGCCCCGGGGTCCCATTCGTTCCCGAAAAAGCCGGGAAATCGATACGGAACGTCACAGATTTGAAAATTTTCAACTGCTTTGTTGCCGAATTGTATTGTATCGGATTGATTTGCAGACTCGCGATGCGCTGATCCCGCACAAAACCTATGGGGATAGCCTCAACTAACTGGGTCGGATAAAAGCCTTGTGCCACTGAAGCATCCAAGCGGGAGTTTGTCGGCGCAGAGGGGAAAATTGGATCGTCTGGCGTAATACGAATATTTTCAACGGTTCTTATCTCTGGACGTGCTTGAATGATGGTAACAATCGGTGTCCCTACGATAGGAATACCGAGGCGTTGTGTGTGGATAGGGAGACGCGGTTTCCCCACGTCAAGCGTCCAATCCGCACCCGCAAAATAGACTTCAGAGGACTCGATGCCGTCTATCGTTTGTTGTCTCTTCCTTACCTGGATTTCGGGGAGTGTGAAACGGGCTGTGAGTGTGTCCGATGTGGTTGCGAGAATCTGTAGAGGGTCTTGGCTTGGGGTGTTCGTTTGGATATTTTCTGCGGATATCCCCAATGCTGATGGTGTCTGTGCTATGGAAACCAGTATTGGAACGGTGTGGAATATAAAAAAAAATATGGGTAAAAAAAATCGAATCTTTCTCATTTTTCTAATTTTTTAATGAAAGGGAAATTAAAAGGTCCGTGCGAGCCGCGCAGCACAACTTAATGCCCCCACCAAACTCATTTCGTTAGCGAGTCCTTTGCCAGCTATATCAAAGGCTGTTCCATGGTCTACGCTCGTCCGGATGATCGGTAAACCTAAGGTGACATTCACAAGTTTACCAAATCCAAGGAGTTTTATCGGAATATTGCCCTGATCGTGATACATAACGATAACCGCGTGCCAGTGTCCCTGACTCGCCTTGACGAAAAGCGCGTCGGCAGGAAGCGGTCCGTCGATCGGTCCCCAGCGTGCTTGCGCTTGCGCGATGGCTGGACGGATGAGGAACTCCTCCTCTTTTCCGAACACACCGTCCTCACCCGCGTGCGGGTTTAACCCCGCAATGGCAAGTCTCGGTTCGGAGATACCACAACCGATCAGTGCCTGCCGCGTGATATAAATAACCTCAACAATCCGTTCGACAGAGAGATGTTTCGGCACATCCGCTAAGGCAACGTGATTCGTAACGAAAGAGACCGCTGGAATGAATTGGGTGTCGGTTTTTACCCTTAAGAGATTTTCGTCTAACGAATCCGTCTTTAACTGATTGCTATCCAATGCTTCAGGGGTACAGAGCATCATTACGACTTGTGGTGTGTTCGTAAAGGCGGCAAGCATTTCCGTGTGTCCTGGATAGGAAATCCCCGCGCGGTGTATAGCAGCTTTGCAGATTGGGGCAGTTGTGAGGGCATCCAGTTCACCCCGCATCGTAAGATGCGTCCCTGTTTCAATGGCTTTCACTGCAGCAGCACCCGCACCCGCATCCACAGTCCCGATAGAAATATCCTGAGGGGATATTGAGGACACATCAAGGACATCAATCGTCCCATGTCTTGCGAGTGCCTGCATCGGGGTTTTGATTATATTGAGGTTCGGTGGTGTTCTGTTGGAGGCTGTGAAGCGGAAACACGCGTCCTGAAGAATAGCAGAACTGCCGATAACAATCGGCTGGCATCGCGAATATACACTTTTATGGGTGAGTGCCTTGACAACGATTTCGGGCCCGATGCCAGCCGCATCCCCCATTGTGAGTCCAACCTTCGGTTTTTTTATCATGGTTCCTTTGGGCGAGTCATGGCAACTTTCCCCCTGATCCAAGGCGAATGTGCCTCCGTCAGGGGATAGGGACTACGAGTTTAACGCTCACTGCGAAGCAGATAAAGCGTCGCAGCACGGGCGCGTGAAACGTTTCCAGACGGCAATTCAAGTATCTCGTATTCTCGCTCGGAAGCCGCCTCATCACCTGACGAGTGAGGTAAACGAATAATATCACCAACAGTGAGCATTTTTCCAGCTTTCGCGACGTGCCCGTTGACGCTGACCGCACCTCGGCTACAGAGCGTATTGGCTATTGTTCGCCGTTTCACGAGACGACTGACCTGCAGGAATTTATCTAATCGCATTTTTTCAGACAACTGAAAACCATTTTACACAGGCGGTTGGGAGGCGACCGGCACTTCTACAGGAACTTCGGGCTCCACAATCGGATGTGTGAGGGCTTGTTCCAGGACCTGTGTCATATCGTTGACTTTGTGGAAACGGAGACTTTCCCGAATTTCAGTCGGGATGTCAGCCTCGTCTTTCTCGTTCTCCTCAGGAATAATGATGTCGAAGATACCGTTCCGATAGGCAGCGAGCGCCTTTTCTTTCAAGCCACCAATCGGCAGAACTCTTCCACGGAGTGTAATCTCCCCGGTCATAGCAATATCTTTGCGAACCGATTTCCCGGTGAGGGCAGAGAGAATCGCCGTGGCAAGGGTAATTCCAGCCGAAGGTCCGTCCTTCGGCACCGCACCTTCCGGAATGTGAATATGGATGTCCTGTTGATCAAACCGATTGTCAGCAAGTCCAAAAGATTCGGAACGAGAGCGAATATAGGCGACAGCCGTCTGGACAGACTCACGCATCACTTCCTGAAGTTGACCTGTCATGCTCAGTTTGCCTTCCCCCGGCATCGTTGTTGCTTCAACAGAAACGATATCACCCCCGATTTGGGTCCATACCATGCCTGTCGCAACACCCACTTCATCGCGTTCTTCGGCTTTCGTGCGTGTCCATTTCGCAGGTCCGAGATAGTCGCTCAAGTTCTCAGGTGTCACTTCAACCTTGAGATCTGGTGTCTCTTCGGTCACGATCTCCCGCGCAACCTTTCGCATGACGGTGGTGATCGTGCGTTCAAGGTTTCGCACGCCAGCCTCACGCGTATACTTGTGAATCATCTCAAAGATGGCTTCATTTGTGAAAGCGACATTGTCAGCTGAAAGCCCATGGCGTTCGAGTTGTTTCGGGATAAGACCATTCGGTGTGAAAGTAGCGATGTTATGCTTCTCAAAATCTGTATAACCCGGCAACTCAATGATTTCCATCCGGTCCTGGAGGGCAGGCGGTATCGTAACGCGGGTGTTGGCAGTCGTAATAAACATAACATCCGAGAGGTCGAAGGCGATGTCCATGTAATGATCCCGGAAAGTGGAATTCTGTTCCGGATCCAGCACTTCCAGTAAAGCGGACGCAGGATCGCCTCGGAAATCCGAACTGAGTTTATCAATCTCATCAAGCAAGAACAAGGGGTTTTTCGACTTGACATCGCGGAGTCCTTGAATGATACGTCCAGGGATTGCACCGATATAGGTGCGTCTGTGTCCACGAATCTCAGCTTCGTCTCGAACGCCACCGAGGGACATTCTCACAAACTTTCTACCTGTGGCGCGGGCAATTGATTTGCCGAGCGAGGTTTTGCCAACCCCCGGAGGACCAACGAGACAGATAATAGGGCCTTTGAGGTGTTTGACGAGTTGTAAAACAGCAAGGTATTCCAACACGTTTTCTTTCGGTTTCTCTAACCCGTAGTGGTCCTCATCAAGTATCCGTTGTGCTTCGGGGAGTTCAAGTTGATGCTCCGTTTGCTCTTTCCACGGCAGCGCCAGGATCCAATCCACATAAGTGCGGATCACACCCGATTCGGCAGACTGCGGGGGGATCTGTGCCAGTCGGTCGAGCTCTTTGAGAGCCTTCTCTTCGGCTTCTTCAGACATTCCGGCGTTTTTCACCTGTTCTCGCAGCTCATCAACTTCGGCGATGTCATCCCTACCCAACTCTTTCTGGATCACCTTCATCTGTTCCTGAAGATAGAATTCACGGTGCGTCTTCTGAACGGATTCGCGAACCTGATTGTGAATGTCATCACGGAGTTCATTCCGTTCCAAGGCTTGGTTCAAAAACTGGATGATGAGTTGGAGACGCTTAATCGGGTTCATTTCGTCCATGACAGCTTGGCGTTCCGGTGGCGTGAGATTGAGAATGCCGGCGATAGTATCTGCGAGATGCCCAGGTTCTTCTTGCTCTTTAATGGAACGTTTGACTTCATCAGAGCTTGCCCCTTGAGGTTGTGAGCCTCTACCCTGTTCCTGCTGCCGGGTTTTGGCATACTCATTGAAAAGCTTTCTCGCTTCCTTCATGAGGGACTCAGAGGTGCTCGCTAATCCTATCTCCTCATGAACGATTTGCACGTCTGCACTCAAATAGTCCTCGGTTTCTGCAAAACGGAGAACTATTGCGCGGTGTTCTGAAGCAATAGCGATCCGGATGGTGCCGTCGCCGGGTTCATAAGACTCAATGATATTTGCGACAGCGCCAACGACATGGAGGTGTTCCGTCTCCACCTCCTCGCCTTCTTCCAACTCCACTTTTTGGTAGAGGAGGAGTATACGCCTATTTGAGCGGAGGGCGGCATGGGTCGCCTGGACTCCCATTTGGCGGGCAACATTTAAAAGAGATCTTGTCCTCGGAAAAATCAAAATCGCATCGAAATCCGGAGGCAAGTAGATAACGGGCAAACTTACCGTTTCGTTTTCTTTCGTTGCTGTCGAATTCATATTTTTTTTCCTTTAAGCAGTTTTAAGTGCTTCGGATTTCCTATAATCGAGTTGCGGCGGTTCATTTTTACGCACGGTATTTTCGTTAACGTGGCACGCTTCAACATCGTCAAGTGAAGGAAGACGATAAAGTGTATCAAGCATAATTCTTTCAAAAACAGCCCTTAACCCACGGGCACCAGTTTCACGTTCAATTACCTCATCTGCAATGGCGGTTAACGCCTCATCCGTCACATGGAATTGCACCCCTTCATAAGCCAAGAGATGCTCATATTGCTTCACCAAAGCGTTCTTGGGTTCAGTGAGAATGCGAACGAGCGCTGGAGCATCTAATTCATGGAGGGTTGTGACAACCGGCAGACGCCCAATCAATTCTGGTATAAAACCGTATTTAATGAGATCCTTTGGTGTTACCTGTGCGAGGATTTCGTGAATTCTTGTTTCGCTCTTAGGTTGGATAGGCGAACCAAAACCAATGCTCTGTTTCCCAAGTCTATCCTTAATTCCCTTTTCCAACCCGATAAAGGTCCCACCACAAATGAACAACACTTTTTTGGTGTTTACCTCAATCATTTCTTGATGTGGATGCTTCCTGCCACCGCGCGGTGGAACATTCGCTGTTGTGCCTTCAAGAATCTTAAGCAATGCCTGCTGAACGCCTTCGCCAGAGACATCACGGGTAATTGATGGGTTTTCAGATTTTCGTGTGATCTTATCAATTTCATCAATATAAATGATGCCTGTTTCCGCACGTGCGACATCACCATCCGCGGCTTGGACCAACTTCAAGATGATGTTTTCGACATCTTCACCCACGTATCCCGCCTCCGTCAACGTCGTGGCATCGGTAATCGCAAAGGGCACGTCTAATACCTTAGCGAGGGTTTGCGCGAGGAGCGTTTTCCCCGTGCCTGTTGGACCAATAAGGACGATGTTGCTTTTGTCTAATTCAACCTCGTCAGTCGTGTTACCATGATGTAAGCGCTTGTAATGTGTATAGACGGCAACAGCTAACGTCTTTTTCGCATCTTCCTGCCCAATTACGTATTCATCAAGTTTTGCTTTAATTGCTTTCGGTGAGGGGGGGGCTGCAAATGTGTCTTGTTCATTTTCTGTTCGAGAATGTGTTGTGTTCGCAAGGTCGTTTTCCATTTGCTTGTGGGCATTACTCCCACGGGTCCGTGAAGATCTGCGCTGCGTACCACCGCCAGATCCTTCCTGTTCACTCGAACCACTGCTTTTAAAGTCCTCTATAGAAAGGTCAAGACTACCATCTGGCTCACGAGTGAGAATGTCATTACAAACAACGATACACTCGGCAAGACATTTCTCGCAGATATTCGCGTCAAGCCCATTAAAAAGTCGTTCGATTTGGGTGTTATTGCGTCTACAAAATGAACAGGAAGCACTATCTACAGTGGACGCTGACAGTCGGACAATGCATTCAACGCAAATATTTGCTTCTCTGCCCTGAAGGAGTCGGCGAACTTGCGTACTGTCTTGTTGACAGAATGAACAGAACAGATCACGATGGATAGATTCGGACATAGAAGTTCTCTCCTTTTTTTAATAGGTATCAGTCCAGAGGATTTTCTGTAACAATCTTCGCAAGTCTTAGAATATTCCAAACTAAGGTGAATTGTTACCGAGACACCTCTTTAACTGACGACTGACAACTATTCCCAACTGACAACTATCCCTGCTGTATGGCACGTTGGGAGACGACTTGATCAACGAGACCGTATTCAAGTGCCTGTTCGGCAGTCATGTAATAGTCACGGTCGGCATCAACCGCGATCTTCTCGATAGCTTGACCCGTATGCACCGCTAAAATAGAATAAAGTCGGTCGCGTTCCTGCAGGATCTCTTTGGCATGGATGCTGATGTCAGAGGCTTGACCACCGATACCACTCGCCATCGGTTGGTGAATGAGTGCTTTTGCATGGGGCAGCGCATAACGTTTCCCGGGTGCCCCCGCGGCGAGAAGAATAGCGCCCATACTATAAGCTCTACCTAAACACCATGTCTGCACGTCTGCTTTGATATACTGCATCGTGTCATAGATTGCCAAGCCAGCAGAAACAGAACCCCCGGGGGTATTAATGTAAAGCACTATGTCTGCATCCGGATCCTTTCCCTCAAGGAAAAGCATCTGTGCCGTTACAATATTCGCGATGACATCATCATCAATCGGTGTCCCGATCATGATAATTCGATCTTCAAGTAGACGAGAATAAATATCGTATGAGCGTTCGCCTCGGCTGGTTTGTTCAACGACGATAGGTACAAGGTTCATTTTTTTTAGTAGTTTTCAGTTCTTCAGGTAATGATGAGCGATTGCTTGGCGGATGCACGATTAATCAGAAACTGATAAATTTTCTCGTGTTGTAACTGTCCCCGGAAATCCTCTAATCGGTTGTTTGACTTTAGCAGAGAAGCATATGTTTGAGCGTCCCGATTTTGTTGTTCCGCAGCGCGTCGAATCTCGTATTCTAACTCATCATCCGATACGGAAATGCCTTCCTTCTCAGCAATCGTCTCGAAAATCCATGACTGTTTTGTTTGTTGAATAACATCGCGACGTAACTCATCGGGCAGAGTATCCATGTTAATCCCAGCATCCTCAGGACTTCTGTGCTCATTTGCCAGTTGTTGTTTGACGTTCCGAAGTGTTTGTTGGACATATTGATCGACTAACGGGTCTGGGATGGTAATCTCGATTTTTTCGATGAGTTGCTCCAGCAATTCCGCCTTCTGTTTATCAACATGTAGACTCGTCTCTTCCTCAACAAGATTGTTCCATATCAACCCATAAAGTTGGGAGTAGTTTTCATACCCAAGGTCTTTGGCAAACTCGTCATCTAAGGGGGGGAGTTGTTTTTCCGTGATAGCGTGCAGCGTTATTTCGTATTGCGCGGATTTGCCCGCCAGTTCAGCGACACTGTGGTCTTGTGGGAAATCAATATTTACGTTATTTGTATCCCCAATCTCCATTCCGATTAACGTCTGCTCAAGTTTTTCGTGTATAGCTCCAACCCCGAGTTCTATATCAACATCTTGCCGGGATTCAGCATCGATGCGATTTCCGTCGAGTAAGCATTCCCAATCTATCCGAACACAATCCTTTTCTTGCACCTGCCGTTCAATATCAAGCGGTTCATAGGTTGCAGATTGCGCTTGCAACCGCGTAATATAGGTGTCAACATCTTCACGGGGCACGTTAACAGGGTTTTTATCGGTTACGAGTTCATCATAACTCGGAAGGCTGATGTTAGGGCGAATGTCTACAGTCGCTGAGAACGTGAAAGGCTCGTTTTCTTTGACGTTTAATTCATTAAGGGGCGGTGTGAAGGTGGGTTGTGTGAGGGGATTGAGCCGCTCGTTGTAGATTGCATCTTCGTAGGCAGGAGCGACAAGATAGCGAACAGCTTCACTGTTGACGTACTCAGGGTATCGCGATTTGAGGATTGCTATCGGGACACGACCTTTCCGGAAACCCGGAATAGAGACTTGGGTGCGTAACGACTCACAAGTTTCCGCCAATGCTGCGTTGACATCCTCAAAAGGAATCTCTATGTCCAAACGGACTCTCGTGGTCTCTAACCTTTCAATTTGAACTTTCAACTTTTCTGTCCTCATGCCAGGCGTTCAAAGCCCGAAACCTATAGATATTGCACCCCGCTGAGGTGCTTAAAAGGAAAATTGCGGATCTCCAACGGAGAGCCATCTCTGTAACGAGTCCAATCCTACCGCTATCACCACCCTCAAATACGATGATGGGCGAGGAGGGACTTGAACCCTCACGAGGCGTAACCCCAATAGATCCTAAGTCTATCCTGTCTACCAATTCCAGCACCCGCCCGAACGCGCTTTATAACAGTCTTTCGATGCGCCGTGAAGGAATCGAACCTTCAACCGCCTGATTAAGAGTCAGATGCTCTGCCAATTGAGCTAACGGCGCGCCCGTTCCCCCTGTGGAACATTTCTCTATTACCAGAGACGCTATAAGTACCACTCGCTAATTGTTAAGTGTGCTTTCAAAGCTAACACCCAGCATCCAAAAAATATCCGCGTCCGGAGGGATTCGAACCCCCAACTTATAGTTCCGAAGACTATTGCTCTATCCATTGAACTACGGACGCATATTAAAAAGGTGGATGATGGGATTTGAACCCACGCCCACTTGATCCACAGTCAAGTGCTCTACCCCTGAGCTACATCCACCATACTTCAATTCTTCTCGGAAGCCACGCCATCACGAGCGCGTGACTCCCTATCAAGCCGTCTGAAAAGCACGCCCAGCAGGAGTCGAACCTGCAACCTACGGATTAGAAGTCCGTTGCTCTATCCAATTGAGCTATAGGCGCTCGTGCTACAAATTTTGTTCGTTTCTGAATCGGGGCGAGAGGATTCGAACCTCCGACCTTCTGCTCCCAAAGCAGACGCGCTAGCCGGGCTGCGCTACGCCCCGAAAGTCCCTATAATACAAACTTGCCAACAACAAAAATGCTGTTAGCAACTATGAGTACACTATATATTTTCAGTGTTGTTTAAATTATACATCATCCGCTTGCATTTGTCAAATTATAATGAAAAATTCTTGTCTTTTTTGCTAACCTTTTTGCCTTGTAAAATCTTTTTTATGAAACTTGTATAAACCTATTTACGATAATTATGTCAAACATTCCCAATAAACACTTGTTTTGACAAAAAACACACAAAAAGGTTCAGGAGGAAACATGCGCTTCATTGAAGGGATATCCATCGGAATCTCCGCGATTCGTTCAAATAAGATGCGCTCGCTGCTGACAATGCTTGGGATTATCATCGGTATCGCAGCCGTACTCGCAATGATTGCTATCGGTGATGGGGCTAAGCAAATTGTGATAGAAGATGCAAAGAAAATGGGGGGAGCAACCCGAATCACGCTTTACCAGACCTCCTACAAACGAGAAAATAACAGATGGGTCCGTATCCGTAGCAATGAATATATGGAATATGAAGATGTGTTGGCGATTGAGGCAGAATGCCCATCTGTCAGTGCTGTCACATCGAGAATCGCCGATTGGCGAGGTGTCCTGTTTCAGGGACCGGGTGGCACTGAAACCCGTGCTGGCTACAATGGAGTGGATGCTAACTATACAACCGCAATGGATTGGGACCTTAAAGAGGGACGCTTCATTACGGATGACGATGTCCAAAACGCAACAAAAATTTGTGTGCTCGGAGACGAACTCGCGATCGAGTTATTTGGCAATGAATCTCCCATAGGACAAGAGATTAAAATTGCCAGAAAGATTAGTTACCGCGATCAATGGGGAAGAAGAATGAGACGGCGATCCACCGAACGCCTCACTGTTGTTGGCACCCTCACTCCGAGAGGGACAAGTTTCCAGTTTGGGTGGAGTTACGATAATCTTGCCTTTATCCCTGTATCAACTGTCCAAGAACGTTTGACGGGTGATGATCGAGTTTGGAATATTATGGTCTTCGCGAATAGTGTTGACGTAATTCCGAAGGCGATTGAAGAGGTGAGAACCGTTATCAGAAAGCGGCACAAAAATCAAGACGAATTCGTCAGAATTCGGGAGATGCGGGCAGGCATGGAACAGTTACAGAAAATCAGTAAGATGATCAAGATCGCATTAGGTAGTATTGCCGGGTTCTCACTGCTCGTCGGTGGTATCGGCATTATGAATATGATGTTAGTCGCTGTCACGGAGCGAACCCGAGAGATCGGACTCCGGAAGGCACTCGGTGCTAAACCTTTAGATATCTTGGCTCAGTTTCTCATAGAGGCCGTGATCATGTGTGCTGTCGCTGGGGCAATCGGTATAGGTTTGGGGATTTTTGCTGGCGAAGGTATGGCGATGCTTGCTGTTAAAATTGCTAAAATTGTGCCGGAATGGCCCTCGGTTGTTTCTATGCAGTGGGTCATGATTTCGGTGTCATTCTCTGCAGCGGTTGGTATCTTCTTTGGGATGTATCCTGCGATCAAGGCGTCCGGCCTCGCACCCGTTGAAGCATTACGCAAAGACTAAAAACTCGGTAGCCAACCAATATCTGTCCCTATAGGCGCGCTTTTTCAAGCGTGCCTTTCCTCATCAAATTCTCCACTGCCATCCTGAAATCTTATCTGTCACCCTAAAATCCATCACCAATAAACAATAAACCTATTTCATTTAATTGCGTCTAATAAAATAGAAATAGGTCCTATTTGGGTTGGGTGCTGCGATTTGGAAATCGTCTCTAAAAAAAGAAATTGCTACGAAAAAAATCGAACTTTATTCCCCTTTTTTTTGTCTAACACATCAAGGATAGGAATACTTTATAAATTGGAGGCATGAAATGCGCATAGTTGAGGGGATATCTGTTGGTATTTCCGCAATTCGTAGCAATAAACTGCGTTCTTTGTTGACGATGCTCGGTATTATTATCGGGGTTGCCTCGGTGCTCGCAATGATTGCCATCGGTGATGGCGCGAAGATGATTGTCCTGCAAGACGCACAGAAACTCGGCGGCGTGAACCAGTTTACGATGTACCGAAGCAGCCATAAGCGGGTAAACAATCGCTGGGTGCCGAATCGGAGCAACGAGTATTTCGAGTACGAAGATGTGTTGGCGATTGAAGCGGAATGTCCATCTGTAAAGTTAGTTGTGCCACGGATCCCAGAATGGCGAGGGGTGCTTGTCCAGGCCGCAGATGGGGCAGAACACCGCACAGGGTATAACGGCGTAAATGCATCGTTTTCGGAGGCAATGGATTGGGACATCCAGCAGGGCCGCTTTATTACAAACGAAGATATTGATAACGAAGCAAAAGTTTGTGTGCTTGGGGCTGAAGTGACCACCGCCTTGTTCGGTAATAGCTCTCCTGTCGGAAAAGAGATTAAAATCGGTAAAGGTCCCGGTGGGCGTTTCGATCGGTATGGCAGAAAAGACCAAAAACGAATAACCGAACGTTTCACCGTTGTCGGCACAATGGAAACCCGAGGCCGCAGCCTCAGATTTGGCTGGAACTTGGATGATATGATATTCATCCCACTTACCACAACACAAGAACGTTTCACGGGTAACGATAGGATTGTAATGCTCTCCGTCCACGCGAATACTGTTGAAGAGGTCCCGCAAGCAATTGAAGAGGTGAAAACCGTCCTCCGAAAGATGCATCACGGGCAAGACGATTTCTTCTCAATCTGGGATATGCGGGAAGGCATGGCACAGTTGGACAAAATTAGCAAGGTCATAAAAATCGCATTGGGGAGTATCGCAGGATTTTCGCTACTTGTCGGTGGCATTGGGATTATGAACATGATGCTCGTGGCTGTCACGGAACGCACCCGCGAGATCGGTTTACGAAAAGCCATCGGGGCGAAACGTTTGGACATTCTGGTGCAGTTTTTAATAGAAGCCATTGCGATGTGTAGTGTAGGCGGTGCCTTGGGGGTTGTAGTGGGGTTGTTCGCTGGCGAAGGGATGGCGATGCTCGCCGTCAACATCGTCAAGATCGTTCCCGAATGGCCCTCGGTGATCTCCACGGAATGGATATTGATTTCAGTGTCATTTTCAGCGATAATTGGCATCTCTTTTGGGATGTACCCAGCAATAAAAGCCTCTTCACTTTCACCAATTGATGCACTTAGGGCTGATTAGGAGGAACTGGCATGAATTTGATGGAGTGTATTATACTCGGTATCTCGAACTTACGGCGGAACCCGCTTCGATCCGCACTGACGATTTTAGGGATTATCGTCGGGGTCGGTTCCGTTGTCAGTATGGTATCCGTCGGCGATGGGTCGAGTGCTATGGTCTTACGAGAGATTGAACGGACCGGCGGCACAAAGATGATCGAAATCTATAAAGACGACTGGGACAAACAGTCGGGAACCTTGAGCCGCGCCGCTGGCTCGGCTGTGCGTGGGAAAAGTCGATGGCAAAGAAACCGCGCCGAAGATTTGGAAACCGAAGATGCGTTTGCAATCCTTGAGAGAGCCAGAGGGATCGTCAATGTCGTCGCCGAAGATGATATGCCTGGTTGGACCGTGAATTATAAAGGACGTACAAAGGAATCTCGTATCGTCGCTTCAACCGCAGGATACGATCGTTCGCACAACTGGTACCCGTCAAGTGGTAGGTTTTTTTCACCGGAAGAGGTAGAAGCGGCGAGTAGTGTCGCTGTTATCGGTTCCAAGGTCGCCGAAGAGGTATTTCTCGACGAAGATCCCGTTGGAAAAGAGATTAAAGCCTCGCGTCAATCGTTCCGGTGGAGAGGGAGAGGCGGGCTTTATGAGGTGCGCCTGAAGGTCATCGGGGTCATGGAAGAGAAAGGCGACGCGATGGACACTTCTGGTTGGGACGACCGTTTCATTATCCCTATAACAACGCTTCAACAACGTTTTAAGGGCAGGGATGATATTGAACGCCTGCGCGTAGAAGCAGTCGACGTGGAAGCGATTCCAATCGCTATAGCCGACGCCAAACGGATCTTGGGAAGACAACATAACAATACAGGTGAAGAATATAACTATTGGACGGCTACGGAGGAATTGGCAACTGCCAGAAAAGTGGGGTTAGTGATGAAGGCGCTGATGGGGGGTATTGCTGGCATCGCGCTGATGGTCGCGGGGATCGGCGTAATGAACATTATGCTTGTCTCGGTAACCGACAGGACGAAGGAAATCGGTCTGCGTAAAGCACTCGGCGCTACCCGTAACGATATTCTCGCACAGTTTCTGGTTGAAGCAGCCGTCCTGACGCTTGGCGGCGGCATTATCGGCGCTATTGCCGGTGTGTTCATGGGACAAGGAACAGCCGCTCTCATTTCCAAATTCGTTTGGGAGGGAAGCAACTGGCCCTCAGTGATTTCTTTCGGAACGATGGTTATCGCATTACTCGTTTCTGTAGCTATCGGTGTTTTCTTCGGGCTTTATCCCGCCAATAAGGCAGCCAAACTGACACCCGTTGAAGCACTCCGTTCCGATTAGGCTGTTTGAGGAATGTTCTCGGTTCGCAGACTTCGTCTGCTTTCGGTTATCAGTTATCGGTTACAAGAGAGTGTTGCTAAACGATACTCTCTTAACCGACAACCGAAAGGTTTTTCGCTGACGGGGAAGCCTATCAGGGCTTCATACCCGGGGAAGCCCACACGGGCTTCATACCGTTGATTCTGATTCACCGAACCGACAACTGACAACTACTATAGGAGGAATTACCCTTGAAGAAAGTAATTATTGCTGCCGCTGTTGTTTTGGTCCTCGTCGTTGCAATCGGTTGGGTTGTCCTGGGACGCGGAGGAAACGGAGCAGACCCATCTCTCGATAAAAAAATTGAGGTCGTTGAACGTGGCGATTTCCAAATGCGTATTAGTGCAACAGGCAACTTGGAACCGCTCATCGACGTAGAGATAAAATCCAACGTGGAAGGCGAAATCATTAGACTCCATGTTCAAAACAGCGATAGGGTTGAAAAGGGCCAAATATTGCTGGAACTGGATCCCGAACTCTATCAAGAGGGAAAAAAACAGGCGCAAGCGGATGTCGCAGCTGCCAAAGCGCAAGTCAGACAGGCAGAACTAAACATAGAACTCAAAAACGAGCGGCTTGATAGCGAACTCACGCAGGCGGACGCAGATCTGAAAATCGCTCAAGCCAACCTTGAGACCACCAAAGCCACAACGATAACACAGGTCAGTCAGGCAGAAACAAATGTTCAGACCACTCGAAACTCGCTCGCACAGGATACAATCGCCTTAGATCAAGCCGATATCGCGCTTGCGCAGGCAAAAATTACGTTGTCTGAAAATGAAGCCTCGCTCAGATCCGCAAAGGTTTCCCTGGATAACGCCAAATCAGAACTCGATCGCAACACGGAACTCTTTGATAAGGGACTGGTCTCCAAAAAGGCATTAGAGGACGCACAAGCGCAGCACGCCAATGCGGAAGTACAACATGAAAATGCCATAACACGGGTGGACTCACAGAAACAATCGATCACATCGCAAGAGCGAACGATCAATACACGCGAGACTGCCATCGTAACACGTGAGGCAATATTGGCGAACGAGGAACGGAACCTCGAAAACCTGAAAAAAATGCGGCAGAAGGCAGAGGAAGAGGCACAACTTCGTGTCGACAACTCCGAAACTCGGTTACAAGAACTCATATCGACTTTCGACAATGAAAAATTGCTAACGCAGCAATCCAGAGTGAGTGCTGAAGCAAATAAACTGCGTAGGGAAAGTAATCTAAAAAATGAACAAGAACGGCTGGATTGGACCACAATCAGGGCACCTATGGCGGGAATTGTTACCCTCCTCGAACTCGAAGAGGGTGAAATCGTGACGTCTGGACGTTCCGCCTTCTCGCAGAGTCCACCCATTATGACAATTGTGGATCCTTCCAAAATGGTGGTCAAAACCTTCATCAACGAAGTCGATATGGAACGCCTCCGTCTCGACCAGCGCGCAGAAATCAAGGTAGATGCCTACCAAACAAAAACATACGACGGAACAGTCTATGAAATTTCACCCAGCGGGGCGGAACAGGATAACATCATTTCATTTGAGGTGATGGTCGAAGTCAGCGGGTCCCCAGAGGAACTGCGTCCGGGCATGAGCGCGGATGTCGATATCATTACCTATGAAGAAAAAGGGGTACTCCTACTACCGATTGATGCCCTTATAAATGAGCCTTCGGCGACTGTTACCGCACAAGTTGATAATACCAAACCCTACAAGGTAAATCAGCCGATTGAAGTCCAGACTGTCAGTGAGAAGATTTTCAGGGGCACTGTGGCAAATGTGGGGTCCAACGATGTTACCATTAGTCTGGATAGTTCCCAGCGCGGTATTCGTCCGGGACCAACAACGCTATCTCTTTTGGTGAAGGGTAAAAAGCAAGCAGACGGTATACGCGCCGCGATTAATATGTCGAAGGGAAAAGCCGTTATGCTCGATGATGGTAGCAGCAAAGGCACACGCACAGAGGTTGAGACCGGTATGCAGAACGAAACACACGTGATCGTCAAAAGCGGACTCAAGGCAAACGACCGCGTTGTTCTGCAGCAACGGAAACCGCCACAAGGTGGGTTCGGTAGATAGAGTACTGTAGCTGTTGCCTCGATCTTCGGATCGAGGCACATACTATAGCTGAATTACCTGTCCATCATAGGCGAGATAGGCATCGTCTGGGAGTTCAATGTCCATCTCTTTACACTGCTCCGGAAAATACCGATGATCCAGTCGGTGCATAATATGCGTGAAGTAGGTCTCCCTCGGTTTTAAAGCCGCACTGATTTCCAATGCTTCACCGACTGAAAGATGCGTTGGATGTCTCGGATTGAAACTGAGCGCGTCAATCACCAGCACGTCAACCCCATTCAGTAGGTCTTGCGACGCCTTCGGCAATCGCTTCACATCTGGTAGGTATCCGAAGTCGTCGATGCGATAGCCATAAGTCGGAACGTTCCCGTGTTCGACTGGAATTGGCATAATATCGAATCCATGCAACGCCAGTCGTTCCTTTTCTTCTATCACATTCGGTAGCAGATGTCCGACACCACCCCCTTGGAACGTCTCCTTTGTAAACATATAATCGAAGTTGCGTTGGAGGATACCAATCGTCTGCTCAGGACCGTAGATGGGCATATCCATTTGCTGTTTTCGGCAGGGCATCACAATGTCGTTCGTTCCACTGACATGATCGGCATGCGAGTGTGTGAAGATAACGGCATCTATCCGCTCAATCCGGTTCCGAACGATCTGATCCATAAAATTGGGACCGAGGTCGAATTGGAGGTGCTTCCCTTCTTTTTCGATATGGATGGATGAACGGGTCCGATAGTTCTTTGAGTTGACATCCCGCGCGTCTTGGCAGGTTTCACAGTTGCATTGATACTCAGGAACGCCTGTTGAGGTGCCTGAACCTAAAATCGTAACTTTCATTTAAACAAAGCCTCTTAACTGAAAACTGTTAACTGAAAACCGATAACTATCAAAATGACTAAACTTACGTTCCAAGAATGTCTTACACTCGCTGATCTTCTCGGGGACACCCCGATGACGGTTATCTCCGCGTCCCGCTTGAAGCAGGGGATGTGCGATGCTTACATTGCTGGCAGACTGCCGAATATCGACGCCGCGCTCGTCTTCGATACGTATTGTCCGGACGAACCGTGCGGTTTCGGCACTGATGCCGAGGCGTTGTGGCAACTTTTAAAAGAGACCCACGGATGGGGGTGTGTCAATGTTGAGAGCACCTGCGCTGCAGCGCTCGGGGCACGTATTGAAGCCGACAGGGGCACATCTATCCGTTATTACGGCGATGTCTGTCATGCCCTCTTACAACCTGTTCGCGATTCTCCAAACGAGGCGGTTCGGCTTCTAACATTAGAAGATACGGTCCGTTTGGCAAAGGCTCCGGCGGAAGTCCAAGGAAACGGTTACAAAACGCACGAAGCACTGCTAACAAACGGTATCGCCGCGGGAGCCGTTGTGGATGGTAATATTGTCGCCATCGCACATACCTATGCAGAGACCGACCTACATGCCGACATCGGTGTTTCGACACTCGAACAGTGGCGTGGAAAAGGGTTTGCTACCGCTGCGGCATCCCTCGTCGCTCGAGAGATTCAGGCAAAAGGGAAAGTCCCTGCTTGGAGTTGTGGTGAAGACAACGCCACTTCACTTCGCGTGGCACAGAAACTCGGTTTCACCGAAGTCGGTCGCCGCACCTATGTTATCCCCGTTTCATCAGAATAGGGATTCCTTATCCGAGGGCATCGTCCACTTTGTTGATTGCGGCTGCCATCAACCGCGCATGCTCTTCTTGCATATTCACGTTAAACCCAAATCGCAACGCACGCCCCAGGATGGATAAGGTCTGTGGGCACATATCCCGCGAGTATTCAACATCTCCTGTGTAGCGTGGATCTTTCCACGGATACCCAGAAGCGTCGGGCGAATGCTTGAAGAGGATGGAATCCCAATAGGTATAGATATGCCGATCCGGGAACCCTTCGTTGTAGGCAGTGCCGGCGTTCAGCCCCTCAGCTTTGAGTGCTTCGGCGTATTTTTTCGCGAGTTCCACATCACGCACGATAATCGCGGCACTAATACCGCACTCACCGGTCGGATCATCTACATGTTGACGGATATAACCTTTCGGTGTCTCAGCGAGTTCCGCGGTGAACGCTTTTTTCAGTCGACGCGTGTGTCCCAAGATGTCCTCTAATTTTGAAAGCTGCACGCGTGCGATCGCCCCCAGAATTTCGCTCGTTCGGTAGCACTGCCGAGAAAAGGGTTTGTTCTTCCATTCAGAATCGCTCATCCACATCGGTAAACCCGGTTCCGCTGCGAAGGCTGCGCGTTCATAGGTGTCGTAGTCATCGCTAAAGACGAGTCCACCTTCACCGCAAGAGATGACTTTATAGTAGTTGAGGCTCCACGCACCCGCATGCCCCCACGTTCCTGCGTATTTCCCTTTATACTGTCCACCGACACACTGGCAGCAATCCTCAACAACAAAGAGATTGTGCTTCTTCGCAAGTTCCACAATCGCCTCAAGTCGACCCGGCACGCCTTGCATGTGGACCGGTAGAATCGCTTTCGTATGGGGTGTAATTTTCCGTTCCACATCGGCGGGGTCTAAACCGAGCGAATCGTCGATTTCCGCTATCACTGGAATCGCACCCACACCGACAATCGCAGCCGCAGTGGCGATAAAGGTGTAGCCCGGAACGATCACCTCATCTCCCGGTCCGATACCGAGTCCAGTCAAGGCACAGATGATTGCGGAGGTCCCGGAGTTCACCATCAACGCGTGTTTCGTCCCGAGATACGCCGCTGCCTCCTTCTCAAAACTCGCTACATTTGAATCCTCAACGAACCGAAAAAGTTTACCACTGCGCAAAACCTCAGTCACAGCATTGATCTCGCGCTCGTCTATCACACTGGGCCCGTGCATTCCGCCGGGTATAGAATCTGCAATAACGGGTGTGCCGCCATCTATTGCTAAACGTGCTGACATCTTTTCTCCTCCACAAATCTTAGGACGTAGTTTGCAACCTCACCAAGAAAAATGCGAAATATGGTGATACTTTATCAGATGCCTCCGTTTTTGTCAATCATTCTTTTACAACATGCAGCGTCATTCAATTCTCACAAATTACTTTTAATTCTCACAAATTACTTTTGTGGGAGGGGTTTGTAACCCCGACTCTTACATTGGAAATTTTGCTGTCGGGGATGGGACATTTTACGCTGCATATTTCAAATTTTCCCCTATTATGCACCCTTTCGGGCAGAAAATGTGTCCTTAATTATAACTTGAAGCAACACTCACCAAAGATACCCAATAGCCTCTGCCGCGATTTGTAGAAAGTGCACGAAACGACTCACTATGTCGCACAATCTTTTACGGCGTGGCACTTCAGGAGCAGACACTACATGAGAAACACCTTGGCAGCCCATATAGAACTCAACATCTCCGATGAAGAGGAGCTCATTACCCGCACGCAGAATGGCGATACAGAGGCGTTTAACCCACTCGTTCGTAAGTATCAGCCGCGAATCTACAATCTCATTTATCGACGCATCCGAAACCATGAAGCCGCTGAAGACCTCTGTCAAGAGGTGTTCCTAAAGGCGTGGCGAGCCCTCCCCAATTTTCAGCGAAGAGCCGTCTTTTACAGTTGGCTCCACCAAATCGCCGTCAATTGTAGCATCGACTTCATCCGAAAACAAAGCCGACAGATCGTTTTCGCCACCGAAGGATTAACAATTAACCCAGATGACACCTTTCAAATGCCACAAACGCATCCTGCACCGGATGATATCCTTGAAAAAGAGGAACTCGGAGACATCATCCGTGAAGCCGTGGCACAACTTCCACCGGGTCAACACGCGGTTTTTAATCTCCGCTACAGAGAAGAACTCTCAATAAAAGAGATCGCCTCACACTTGAAAAAATCGGAGAGTACCATTAAAGCACACCTATACCATGCCCGTCAAAACCTCCAGGATATGCTGCGTCCTTACCTGAAAAATGAACCCTTTACCGCAAAAGAACTCACTTCATAAATCCATCGACTTATGGGGGAGGCTCCCAAATCGCCCGGCATCCTTCCCCACCTTCCTGCCCGACACCCGCCTCCCACGTCCTCTGACAACTAATAACCCGATAATTTGAATGTATACGTTACCATAAAGCATCCTACCTACGCCACCAACTCCTCTTACCCTGATACGACGCGAGGAGTTTTGAAATCTCTCTCGCTTTTTTGTCCAAACGCAATACCGTCTCGCACGCTTCGATCACTTTCTGTTTAATATTCTCATCTTGGGTAGCCTGATAGGCATGGTGGTAACTCTGTGCGACAGCGGAATGGTATGCCACGAGATCTATGTCTTGAGGAACTTCGGTCGGGAGTTGTGAAAGCATCTCAAGTGCCGCGTCCCACGTCTCTGCTTCGGCGTGACAGATAACCTGTTGATAGCGCAGATGGTCTTGTGACGGATCTAACCAATACGCCTGCTCATAACACGTCACCGCTTCCGAGTAATCCGCATTGGCGACGTGCAGCTGCGCAAGCTCCGTATAAAAAGCAAAGAGTCCACTCTCTGCTATTGTGTAAAGGGATACGCCAGTGCTGACGAGCCACTCTCTCTCTAACAGGAAATCGATCGCTGAGTTCCGCTCTTCTTCTGTGATTTGGATATCGGTGAGGAGATGCTTCGCGACAGCAGCGTTCGGAAATATCTTGGTGCGGCTCTTCAGTAACGGATACGCCTGAACCGCTTTGTCCATCGTGATGAGCTTAATCCCCGTCGCAATACGGAAGAGCGATACAATCTGATCGCTATTTTTACGGGACATCTCCTCGGCGATCGCCTCCCGATTCTCTGAAAAATGCTGATTGAGTTCCGCAATCGCATCTCGAATCTCAGTGTCGCTTGGCGCGAGTTGATGTGCTTTCGCTAAAAACCGTTGCGCCGTGAAGAGTTCTCTCCATGCCCGATAAATTGTTCCGAGTCGAAAATTAGCGAGTGCGAGCGTTGATGTATCATCTGTTGTGTTGAGGATGCTATCGTAGGCTTGGATGGCTTCGGCAAGTTTGCCTTCGGTTTCTAAAGTCTGAGCATAGACAGTTGGATTTGACATGAGGGGTGCTGTTTCCTTGCCGGATTCTATTGAGATCACTGCAATAATAAACGTTGACTGCCATTTTAACCCAATAGAATTTATTTGTCAAGCACGGAACATTCTGGGGGTGTGTAAAGTTTTTGTCCTTAGGCGTTAGGCAGCTTGTGGGTGTTGTGCTTGCCAAAAGGTGTCCCAAGCGTCATTCTTCAATAAACACCGCCAGAATAAGATAGCGTTGATGCCGTTTTGTGTCCATCGCATGCC
>JAJEDB010000111.1 GCA_022821725.1 Candidatus Poribacteria bacterium
TGGGTCTGGGTGAGTTTGACGCGAGCCGCCCGGGCAGCCGGTCAAACGATTTATCAACTCAAAGAAAGTTTACTTGATGATTACATCCGACAACAACTTCAAAAACCTGCTATTTCTATCAATATTGCGTAAGTCCTATAAATAATTCGGTAATATTGGGATTTGCGTTATCATACTGCCAAAGGAGGTATTTTCTCATGACAAAACACCATAGAGGCTTGAAAATGTCCTTAAAGCGTATTTTGGAAGGGTATTGCGTCATTATGCTCGTCGGGGGACTCGTCCTCGCTATCAGCGGTTGCGAACGAGATGACATAACACTTCCAGCGGAAACAACAACATCACCTCCAGAGGGAAGAACACCGTTCCCAGAGGGAAAAACAACACCACCTCCAGGGGAAAAAACACCGCTCCCTGAAGGCATGGTGCTGATTCCCGAGGGGGAGTTTCAGATAGGCAGCAACGATGCGGAGGCAGAGGACGATGAGCAGCCGGTGCGCACTGTCTATGTAGACGCGTTCTATATGGATGAGACGGAAGTGACGAACGCGCAATTCAAAGAATTTGTGCTTGAAAACCCGCGTTGGCAGAAGTGGGGGATTAGCGGAAGATTTCACAATGGGCGTTATCTCTGGGACTGGGACGGGAATAACTACCCAAAAGGTAAAGACAAACATCCGGTTGATAGCGTGAGTTGGTATGCGGCGATGGCATACGCGAAGTGGGCAGGAAAGCGGCTGCCGACAGAGGCGGAATGGGAACGCGCTGCTCGCGGGGGCTTAGTCGATCAGAAGTATCCGCATGGGAACACACTAACGCCGCGGGATGCGAACTACGGCAACAACATTAAAGATACCACCGCCGTAGGTAGGTATCCTGCAAACGGGTATGGATTGTATGATATGACGGGTAACGTGAGCGAATGGTGTTTAGATGCATACCATCGTGGATTCTATTCTACATTTCCACAGGAGGGGGTTGCGCGCAATCCGTTGGCGGGTGCAAACACGATTCAGTGGATATTGGATAACTTCACAGATGTTAATGTTAGTGTTTCCCGCGTCCAGCGCGGTGGTAACTGGTTCGATATGGATCGACTCCCGCGGGTCGCCGCTCGCAGAGACTTCAAGCCAAAGAGTGCTTTCCTCGTCATCGGTTTTCGGTGTGTGAGGTCTGTAACTGTAACCCCTTAACGGACTTTACCCTTCCAAAAATGTTCCACACGTGCAGGACTTACGCAAAATGACCAAATTTCACCCGTTTTCACAGGATTCGGCGTCCCTTCCCAGTAACGGGTGGGAACCCTGGTTAGAAACCGCACCTACCGGGGGAGTGCGTAAGTTCTAACGTGTAACATTTTAAGCGGATAAGGGTTGCGATTTTTTTTCGTGCGAAGCCGTTGTCGCCCCGATCTCAAAATGTCCCCTTTTCTGAACCGTCCCTGAATGCACAGTGGACGAAAAAAACAGGTACGATTCGGCAGTGTATCGGGTATAATTAAAGTGTAACTTGCGCGTTTTTCCGATCGCGAGCCAAAAAATACATCTATAAGTCGGAGAAAAAGATGCTGGACCGTCCAGAGGCAGAACAGAACATACACACACATCTCTCTTTCGTGGACAGAATTAGGCGACGCTACGATTTAACGCCACCCATCACGCTGGTTTTTGGGTTGACGGTCCTCTTCTTTGTTGTCTTCCTCATATATCCACTCCTCTATGTTTTCAAGGAAGCCTTCTGGATTGAAAACACATTCAACCTCACATACTTCAAATTGATCGTAACCGATCCGAATATCCGTGAACTCGTTATCAATAGTTTCAAGATCGGTGTAATGGTGACCCTGGTGACGAGCATCATCAGCCTTCCATTGGCGTATTTTTTGACACGCTACCGGTATCCCGGTCGCGACACGCTACGCGCCGTCATCTTGATTCCGATGATTATGCCGCCCTTCGTCGGCGCGATTGGGATGAAGCAATTTTTCGGATTATACGGGAGCGTCAATATGCTTCTCGGGAAACTCAATCTGATGGATCTGACGGAGCCTATTGACTGGTTCGGAGGCGGGTTCTGGGGGGTGGTGATGTTATCCACATTGCACCTGTATCCGATCATGTATCTGAACATCGTCGCGGCACTCGCGAATGTCGATCCGAGTTTAGAGGAAGCCGCGGAGAATATGGGGGCATCACGGTTTCAGGTCTTCCGTCAGATAACGTTGCCGTTGATGATGCCGGGGTATTTTGCCGGTGCGATCCTCGTCTTTATCTGGGCGTTTACGGATCTCGGCACTCCCCTGATTTTTGAGTATCGGAACGTGGTTTCCGTGCGAATTTTCAATCAAGTGACCGAGGCGAACACCAATCCGATGGGGTATGCCCTCGTTGTGCTAATTATTGTGCTAACGGCATTGGCTTTCTATGTTTCTAAACGGTGGACGGGGAGCAAACACTATGAGATGCTCGGTAGGGGACACGTAACGTCACGCGAAACGGATGCAAACTGGGGCATGCGGGGTATCATCTATCTCTTTATCGGTGGATTGACGTTGACGGCGTTGCTGCCACACATCAGTGTCATCCTTGTGTCCTTGACCCCGGATGCGAGCCAGTGGCGATTGAGTGTGCTGCCGCAATCGTGGACCTTCGCACACTATGTTGAGACCTTCACGCATTCAGACACGCTACCGAGTATCCTCAACAGTTTGAAATACAGCGTTTTCAGCACGATGTTGGCACTTGTGGTCGGTGTTGTGGTGTCCTATCTGTTGACGCGCAAACGGCTCCCGTTTCAGAATCTGTTGGATGCAGTGGCGATGTTGCCCTTAGCATTGCCGGGTGTCGCCATCGCGTTCGGATACATGGGGAGTTTCGCGGATACGACGCTGCTCCTGCGGTATTTTCCAGATGGGTTGGTATCTGTTATAGATCCGAGACAGAACCCGACGTTCCTGCTGATTATCAGTTATGCGGTTCGGCGGTTACCCTATATGTTGCGTTCCATCTACGCGGGACTCCAGCAGACGAGTGTGAGCTACGAAGAAGCGTCCCAAAACGTGGGGGCAACGCCTGTCCGGACGTTGTATAAGATCACCTTGCCTTTGGTCATCGCGAACATCCTTGCGGGTGCGATTCTGGTGTTCTCATTCTCTATGCTCGAAGTCAGTGATAGCCTCATCTTGGCAATGAAAGACCAGCACTATCCGATTACGAAAGCGATTTGGTCGCTCTCTCAGCGTCCAGACCACGGTCCCTATACGGCGAGCGCACTCGGTGTAGTCGGCATGCTCATCCTGATCGCGTGTTTACTTGGGGCAGGTCGCGTGCTGGGTGGGAAGTTGGGAGAAATCTTCCGAATTTAGGAGTAATAGTACTTACGCAATTCCTTGGTAGGTGCGGTTTCCTAACCGCATTGAGCGTGTGGTCCGTAGCAGAATTCCATAATTTTGCGTAAGTCCTACCCGTATAACGGCTATTATGTCCAATGTAAAAATTAGCAAAAGAAAGCAGCCTGCAACAACGGCGCAGGCGGATAGATGGAAGGCACGTCAAATATGAAATCTGCGTCATCACACCGCAAGGAAAAATTAAAAAACATCCGTGATGCGTTGTTAGAAGCGCGAGATGTACTCGATCGGTTTATCCGAAACCCTGAGAATATTGAGACCCTGGCGGAAACAGCAGAGTTAATACGAGATGTCTTTGAACGCGAGGGCAAGGTCTTTACCTGTGGAAATGGTGGGAGTTTGTGCGATGCGATCCATTTTGCTGAGGAATGCACGGGTAAGTTTCGGAACGATCGGAAGCCACTTCCAGCGATTGCACTCGGTGACGCGGGACATATCACTTGCACGGCGAACGATTTCGGATTCGCAGAGATCTTCGCACGTCCGTTGTTGGCACTTGGACATCCCGGGGACCTGCTTGTGGTGCTGTCAACCAGCGGAAACTCTGAAAATGTTGTGCGTGCGGCGGTGGCGGCAAAATCTCGTGGGATGAAAGTGTTTGGGTTGTTGGGGAAAGAGGGTGGATGCCTCAAACAACATTGCGATAGTTATCTCATTGCGCCAGGGGACACCGCGGATCGCATTCAGGAAATCCATATTAAAGTTCTCCACATTCTAATTGAACAGGTTGAACGGTTAATGTTTCCGCAGAATTATTGACGGGTCAGGACTTACACATGGATGCGATAAATCGCATCACTACAAACAGATTGACCTTTGAAGGCGGGTGTTTCTTAAAGAAAGTTGGTTCGTAGTTAATGGCGGGCGGGAAACCCTGGGGAAATACGCAGAAACACCCCAAGCAAAAACACCCTACGAGTTCGTGGCCTTCGGGAAAATCGGAATGTATTTCTGAATATTGCTTAACCGTTCACATCCAAATTAATTTGACCTGAACCCGAACAATTTGATATGCTGCAGAGACGCAACAACTTTTGGCAGTCATCTGTGATCTCGCCGTCCCATGAGGAGGACAATTTATGGCGTCAGCGAAAAAAAATAAGGCGTATTGGCGAAAGAATCTCCAATATCTCGCGATTTTATTGGGAATTTGGTTTATTACCTCATATCTCTGCTCGGTTGTGTTCGTGGAGCAGCTGGACAAAATCCGTATTGGCGGCTGTCCACTGGGTTTCTATTTCGCACAACAGGCATCCATTTGGATTTTCGTTGAGCTCATCTTCGTTTATGCATGGTTGATGAACCGGTTAGAGCGGAGATATAGTCAGCGCGAAGCCGAGGAGGACACAGATCAAATATGAACGTAGAAGCATGGACTTTCGTAATGGTGGCACTCTCCTTCGCGTTGTATATTGGCGTGGCACTCTGGTCTAAGGCGCGCTCGACGGGGGACTTCTATGTCGCTGGGAGCAACGTGCATCCGGTTGTAAACGGCATGGCGACAGCCGCGGATTGGATGAGCGCAGCGTCCTTTATCGCAATGGCGGGAATGATCTCGTTCATGGGACGCGATGGGTCGGTCTATCTCCTCGGATGGACAGGCGGCTACGTCCTGCTGGCGTTGCTATTGGCTCCCTACCTCCGTAAATTTGGGAAGTATACCGTGCCCGATTTCGTGGGCGACCGATATTACTCGCAATTGGCTCGGATTGTTGCAGTGGTGTGTGCGATTTTTGTCTCGTTTACTTACGTGGCGGGACAGATGCGCGGTGTCGGCATTGTCTTTTCCCGGTTTCTGAGTGTCAATGTTGAGACCGGGGTGTTCATCGGCATGGGGATCGTATTCTTTTATGCCGTGCTTGGCGGGATGAAAGGCATTACCTATACGCAAGTCGCACAATATTGTGTACTGATTTTCGCGTATCTCGTGCCTGCGATTTTCATCTCTATCTTAATTACCGGCAACGCCATCCCTCAGATGGGGTTGATGGGGAAAGTGACAGACGGTTCGGGACTTTATCTCCTGGATCGGCTCAACGGTCTGAACGAGCAATTGGGGTTTAACCGCTATACAGATGGCAACAAAGCCACGATTGATGTCTTTTTTATCACGGCGGCGTTGATGTTGGGAACGGCAGGGCTGCCGCACGTGATTATCCGATTCTATACTGTGCGAAAGGCATCCGAAGCGCGGATTTCCGCGGGGTGGGCACTGCTGTTCATCGCCCTGCTCTATACGACTGCACCGGCGGTGGCTATTTTTGCACGCACAAACCTGCTCAACACTGTCAGTTATGAACAGAACGGTGAATTGACGGATGTGAAATATGAAGACGCGCCGGACTGGTTTAAGAATTGGGAGGCAACAGGTCTGATTAAATTTGACGATGTGAACGGAGACGGTGCGATCCAATACCGCGGTCCACACTCGGACGTTCAGAATGAGTTGACGATCGATCGAGACATCATGGTGCTGGCGAATCCTGAGATTGCGAAACTCCCGAACTGGATTGTCGGCTTAGTGGCTGCTGGGGGTTTAGCGGCAGCCCTCTCGACTGCCGCGGGTTTGCTATTGGTTATCTCCACCGCAGTTGCGCATGATCTTCTGAAAGGGACGATGCTGCCAACGCTACAGGAGAAACAGGAATTGACTGCTGCGCGTATTGCGGCGGGTGTCGCCGTGTGTATCGCAGGGTATTTCGGCATCAATCCACCCGGATTTGTAGCACAAGTCGTGGCGTTCGCTTTCGGTCTCGCGGCGAGTTCGTTTTTCCCCGCGATTGTGATGGGCATCTTCTCGAAACGCATGAACAAAGCCGGGGCGGTCAGTGGCATGATTGTCGGTATCACCTTTACAGCGGCGTATATCATCTATTTCAAGTTCATCAATCCAGAATTAAACACATCGGAACATTGGTTATGGGGTATTTCACCGGAAGGGATCGGAACCCTCGGCATGGTGCTAAACTTCATTGTCTCTATCACTGTCGCCGCTTTGACACCACCGCCACCGAGTGAAGTTCAAGCACTCGTTGATGATATTCGGGTTCCATAGAAATAAGGAAAAATGAAAAAGAGGTTTGCGATGATTGCAAAATTTTTATGGCACTGTTGTCCATTTCCCGTTCAAGGCGTAGCGCGGCTTTTTGAGGGCAGCTTGCAAGTGGCTCTCAACACATGCTGTGTCGTTCTGGTGTTGTTGATGGTGCCTTTTGCGGACGCTGCGAAAGTGGAAGATTTCATGCCCAAAGAGAGTGTCCTCTATGTGAAACTCCAAGATATAGATGCGGTCTACGGTGAGATCGAGATTTCAGAAAATTGGGAGAAGGCGCTTGCGCTGTTACCGAATCTGCCGGACTGGCAGGAGATGGAACAGGGACTCGCGATGTTACAAGGCATCCTTGGGACTACCCCTTCGGGTATAATTGAGACGGTGGGTTACCGAACGGCACTCGCGATATGGCCAGAGGCACCAGGCGATCAGCAGTTCGGTGTCGTCATACATTCGGGCGGAAATCTTGGCACCCTTCAGCAGTTAACCAAAATCGTAGAAGGGCTCTTAGGGATGGATGCTGCGAATACCTTACGCTTGGATGCGGGTGTCTATCAGCGGGTCCGTTACAATGCGTTGGAGCGGTTCAACGCTATCGTGAAATACGGGTTTGTAGACGATTTTCTTGTGATCGGGGCAGGGGACGGCAGTTTTGAAAAATTGATGGATACCTACCGAACCGACCTGCCGTCTGTTGCGCAGAACCCGGCATTTGCCGAAGCGTTAGAGAAAATTGGGGCAGGAGAAGTGACCATATTTGCGAATGTTCCGCCCATTTTGCCCGTGGTGGGTTTAGCGGCGTGGGAACGCCGGAACCTCGCCACTTTTCAATCTGTGTTTGGACGACTCAATTTGCTGGAAACAGGTGCATTCCTTCAAATCGTAGCGCAGTTTACACCGAATCCACAAGAAAACGAGATAGGTCTGTTTTTAAAGGACGGACAAGCCCTTGAAACCCTGAACGCAGTATCCGAGGCGGATGACCTGTTTGTGACCGTAGCCCCCAAAGTCACGGAAAGCATGTGGGAGTTTGTTCCCACCGATGCCGCTGCCGAGAGAACAATCTCTTTTTTCGAGGGGCTTTTGAATCTCGACTTGGAAGAAGATATCATGGTTGGCTTGACGGGTGAACTCGCTTTGTCGGTCCCTGACCTCACACGTTTCGATCGAGAAGCCTTGAGTGGTTTTAGATTTGAGTTTGATGGCACCATTGAACTGGATGCGGGTGATGTGCAGACCGATGGCGGCATTATTTTCAACCCCAGCAACAGGATGAAATGGAATCTGATCGGCAATTCCCTCGCTAATCTACAAGATGTTCCCGTTTCCCAAACGGAATATAAAGACACACTGGTGTCGAAGGTTGCCGCAAATATTTACTATAGTGACATAGATGGGTTGTTTCTTGTGGGGTTCTCAGAGGAATACATCCATAAACTTATTGATAAAATCAAACAGAGAAAGCAACCTGCCTATCTAAAACGGCTTCCCAAAACACCTACAGCATTTGCGCAACTCAATGTCGCGCGGGCTCTGGAGATGGAAAAAGGCTCACCCCCTTCTGACAAACTGATCGTTGATGCTAAGGCGGTCCCACTGTTGCTTACGTGGCTTTCAGTCGAAGATGACACGGCTTTGTTGGAGGCAACGTTGTCCGAAAAAGAGACCCTTATTGAAACGCTCGCAAAACTGGTGCCATTTCTGCTTTGGAATATGGATGTTCAATGGGAACAGCCCGATTAGACATAACCAATTGAGGAGAGGACAATGATTCAGAAAAGATTTACACCGAAGGTGAATACGCAGCGATGGTTTTGGGTGATAGCAACTGTGATGGGTATATTGCTCGGTTTAGGGATTAGCCAGGGGGTTCAACTTCATGAAGCAACAGCAGAATCGCACGATGATGGCTTATCCGAACTCGCTGCGGAACTCGATGCAATCAAAGCGAAGCATAGAATGTTACAAGCGAAATGGCAATCCGAATTGCTCGCGCAGATCGTGCCAACGTTGGCGGATGAATCTGATGATGTCCGACATGAATATGTGGATTTCCTTGAAGAAATTGGGAGTCCCGGTATCGCTGCCCTCGTTGCGATACTTCAAGACCGGGATAGGGATGTCCGCGATGCAGCGGTTGATGCGTTAGGCGAAATCGGTGAAGACCTCGCGAAAAATGGACAGTCCACTGATACGATCCGAGATGCTTTAATTGCGAGTCTCAATGATAACTCCAGAAAAGTCCGAACGAATGCAATAAACGAGTTGTCTGATATACGAGCCACTTCCACTGAAACATTCACTGCATTGATAGGGGTGTTATCAGATGGTTCCAAGTCTGTGCGAGCGAGTGCCGAAGAGACCTTGATTGACTTAGGCGAACACGCCCCTATGACTATCGCACCGATGTTGGCGGCGGCACTTACGAGCAGTGCGTCAGCCGTGACCCGTGGGCATGTCATTGATGTGCTTGGCGGCATCGGTGAGGAACGCGTAGATGACGGAAAATCTGGAGAGATGGTCGTGGCACCGCTTCTTGGCGCACTCCGTGATACTGCCGAGGATGTCCGACGTAACGCTGCTGATGAATTGGGTGAGATGCGCGCAACATCCCCTGACGTGCAGGCTGCCTTAACACAGGCACTTGACGATGACTCTAAAGCCGTCCGCAATGCAGCGAAGAAGGCACTGCGCCGGATTGAGAAAGCCAAATAATTCTTTGGATAATGGGGTAAAATGATGCACCTTTTCTTTCCAAGGGAACGTCCCTAATACAAGCGGTGTTTAAACTTATCACCATCTGTTGCGTCTTAACATTATTAACAACAGATACCATACCATAGAGAAAAATAACATAGAGGCGACCTCTTGCGTGAGGTCGCGGATCCCGCCGAAGAGTAGGGTTTTACGCCATGCAACAGACACTGAATACGGAAACCTCGCTTGTTGAGGTGATGCGACAGGCATCCCTCATTTCTGAACAAGACTACACCGATATTGTTGCAGAGATAAAACAGACCGGTGCCTCCGCAGCCGCTGTGCTTACGCAGCACGGTGTCCCCGCCAATATCCTTGCGCTCGCCACAAAGAGTGTCGAATACGGGACCCCCTTCATTCAGTTAGAGGGCATTGCGCCTGAACCTGACGTGCTTGAAAAGGTATCACCCGGGTTCGCATACCGAAATAAAATCGTTCCCCTTGCATTGACGGACGATCAACTTACGGTTGCGATGGTGGATGTCCTCGATGTCGTTCTCATTGACGAGATTGAACTCATCACAAATTGCCGAATTACACCTGTGCTTGCAGATGAAATAGATATTGACGAGGCAATCGTCCGTCTTTATGGACGCACGGCTGAAAGTCTACTCAGCGCTGGTATCAAGGGACCTGTTGGGGCAACGACCACGCTTGAACGCGAGACGATTGACGACTTCGGCATTGACGAGAAAGATCTCAGCCAAGACCCGACCGTTATACATGCCGTTGATCAAATGATAATCGACGCTGTCCGGATCGGGGCAAGCGATATCCATATCGAACCCTACCCGACCCAACTCAAAATCCGCTTCCGTGTCGATGGTGTGCTGGAGGACCAACCGCAGCCGCCCGCCTATCTCCAATCCGCAATCACTTCGCGTATCAAAATTATGGCGGGAATGGATGTCGCAGAACGGAGACGTCCGCAAGATGGGAAAATCAGTCGGCAAATTGGGAGTGTCGGCAACCGACAGATAGACCTCCGTGTTTCTACTGTCCCAACAGTTGCTACACTGCACGGTGAAAGCGTTGTCCTCCGTATCCTCGACCGACAGTCCATTGATTTCGGGCTTGAAGAACTCGGCTTAACCGAAGACAACCTGCACCTCTTTCAGCGTATGATTCGTAAACCTTACGGTATCATCCTTGCGACGGGACCCACCGGTAGCGGGAAAACGACATCGCTGTATGCGTGTTTGAAAGAGATTAACTCACCCGATGTCAAAATCATAACCCTTGAAGACCCGGTTGAATACGAATTAGAGGGGATTAATCAAATCCAGGTCAATCCCGATATAGGTTTCACCTTTGCTCAGGGGCTCCGCCATATCCTCCGGCAGGATCCCGACAAGGTATTGGTGGGTGAGATTCGGGACTACGAAACCGCAGAGATGGCGATCCATACCTCGCTCACGGGACACCTCGTCTTTAGCACACTCCACACAAACGATGCCCCTGGTGCCATCACCCGACTTATTGATATGAACGTTGAACCCTACCTCGTTGCCTCCACCGTAGAGGGGGTCATCGCTCAAAGACTTGCTCGCCGTGTCTGCCAGGCGTGTTGTGAGATGTATTCACCCAATATGCAAGAGTTAGTGGGACTCATGGGGAATGGCAATGGCTTTGCTATCCCTGGGTCTTCTATTCCCGAAAATTTGAAAATTCCCCGGGCAGTCGGATGTAAGGAGTGCCGCGGGAGGGGTTACAAAGGTAGAATCGGCATCTTTGAAGTTTTACTGATGACGGATGAGATTCGCGCAATGGCACTCAAACAGGCATCGACAAGCGAGATTCGTCGACTCGCCGTTCAGATGGGGATGAAAGGCTTGCGTGAAGACGGTTGGCGTAAGGTGGCTGCTGGGTTGACAACGGTTGACGAAGTTATCCGGTTAACACAAGAAGAAGATTTTGATTTCGCGGAAGTTGTGTAAATTGGAGCGGAGGGGTTGATTGTGCCAGTGTTCCGATATGAAGCACTCACACATAACGGTGGGACCGTTACAAATACAATAGAAGCCGACTCCAAAGCCGAACTCATCTCTCGTTTACGGCAGATGGGGTATTGGCCCACAGATATTGTTGAAGAGACAGAGGACGCAGCACCAACGGACGGGCATCGCTGGTTTGAAATCGGCAGACGTGGTGTGAAGGCGGCGGACGTTGAGTTTTTTACGTATCAGTTGGCGACCTTGGTGAACGCGCATGTGCCGCTGCCGCGTGCTCTGGAGGTCACACTCGGTCAAATTCAGAATCCTGCGTTACATCGTATCGTTTCCCAAGTGAAATACGATGTGGAACACGGTGCGACTTTCCACGACGCCCTCACCCAGCACCCGAAAGTGTTTTCGGATCTCTACGTTAATATGGTAAGAGCAGGCGAGAGTGGCGGTGTGCTTGGCATCGTCTTAGAACGGCTCGCGGAATTCGCCGAACGTCAGCGACTTCTCAAAAACGATGTTGTCTCCGCCCTCTTCTATCCCGTTATCTTGTTGGCACTGAGTGTTTCTGCTGTTGCGGTCCTGATGATTCTGGTCATCCCGAAATTCACCGCCATGTTCAACGATCTCGGTGTCGAATTGCCACTGCCCACACGGATTCTCATTGGGACGACAGATGCCTTCCAGACCTATTGGTGGCTCGGACTTCTCGCTGTCATCGTCGGTGCAGCAGCCCTGAAACAATATCTGCGTCGTGAAGCCGGTCAAATCTGGTTTGATCGCCTAAAATTGAAATTGCCTCTCATCGGACCGATATTTAGCACCTTTGCCATTGTCCGCTTCACTCGAACGATGGCAACGCTCTTAGAAAATGGCGTGCGTATGCTGCCTGCGCTCCAAGTCGTCAAAGACACTATTGGGAATAAGGTATACAGCAATGTCGTGGCTGCAGCAGAAACGGAAGTTGAACAGGGTTCCTCGCTTTCACGCGAACTGGGTAGAAGCAAGGATTTTCCTGAATTCGTCACCCACATGGTGGCGGTTGGCGAGGAGTCCGGGGAACCCGTTCACATGCTCAGCAAACTCTCTGAATACTACGATTTAGAAATAAAAAAGAGCCTCGAACGTTTGACGGGTTCCATCGGTCCACTTGTCATTTTATTGATGGGACTTGTTATCGGGTTTATCGCTGTCGCGATGATCCTTCCGATCTTTGAGGCAAACCAATTATTAAGCAATTAAATAGTTATCAAAGGAGAAAAACAGATGTTCGCTGCACTTAAATCTGATCAATCTGGATTGACGCTCATTGAATTGACGATTGTCATCGTCATTTTAGGGATTTTGGCTGCCTTTATTGCGCCGCGTGTCATCAATGCCCCACAGCAAGCGAAAGTCGCGAAGGCCCAAACAGAAATTAACGGTATTAAGACGGCGTTGGAACAGTATGCAATCGCAACGGGTGAATATCCGACGACAGAACAAGGGTTAAGTGCCTTGTGGCGCGCGCCGAGCCCCACACCCCCAAATTGGGATGGTCCCTATATTGACACCCCTAATTTCATAGATCCGTGGAATAGTCCTTATGTCTACCGCCAACCGAGTACCCATTACGGATACGACTATGACCTCTATTCGATGGGTAAGGATGGAAAGGTAGGTGGCACTGAACTGGACGCGGATATCACCAATTGGGTTGATGAAACCACCGGAGCCTACTAAAGCGATGTTACGCACGACAGTTAGACGCGATTTCCGTAGTGTGTCTACCTACAGAGATGTCACTCCGATGGGGTTGAAGAATGGGTTCACGATTACGGAGTTGCTCATCGTTTTGACCTTGATCGGTATACTCTCAGCCCTCTCTATGCCGGCACTGAAAGGGTTCGCGGCAACGCGCCGCTTAAAAGCCTCTGCGTATACACTCCGGAGTCTCCTCACGTTTGCACGAGATATGGCGGTCACGGATCGCACCGCACACCTCGTGGTTTTCGACTTCGACAACCAGCGATACTGGCTTGCCTCCAGCGAAACGTTTGACCCCAGTAACCCGCTGACGTCGGCACTGACGGCTCAAAATTCTACTGTCGTAACGGCTGCACAGCATAATATAAACACGAATTCGGGGTTCCAAATCCCGCCTACGGCAGGCACCTCCACTTCACAGGGACCTTTGACACGATCCAGCGGCATCTTGGGAGTGCCCGAGCCGATGGAACAGAATGTAACATTAACCGCGATGGTAACCACCCACAACGGTAGGACAGTCACCGTCGATTCGGGCGTGGCGTACATCTATTTCTCGCCGACTTCTACCTCCGAGGAGGCTTTCGTATATCTCCAGAACACACGAAACCAAGTAATGACTGTTACTGTTGAGGCGGCGAGCGGACGCGTCCGTGCGCGACAACTCACATCTCAGGAGATCGAGATGTTGGGCTTGGAAACCGCCTTATAGAGATGCTAAAATGCTAAAGTTCAAGCCCACATCATTTAACCGCAAGGAAAAATTAAAAAATGGCTTTACCCTCGTCGAGGTCCTTGTGACGTTGGCAATTCTGGCGGCAGTCCTGCCAGCACTGCTACAAGCGTTTGCGTCTGCTGCACGTAACCAAGGACTTTCAGACAACAGGACGACCGCGCTCTATCTTCTCAAACATCGGATGGCAGAGATTGAGATGGAAGGGTATCCAGATGTTGGTGAAGCCTCCGACGAATTCGGTGAAAATACACGCTACCAGTGGCGGTCGGTGGTTGCGGACATAGATTCTGAAGATGTTGAAAACATCCGTCGGGTTCAAGTAACCGTCACATGGATACATAGAAACAGAGAACGCTCCCTGTCTATGAGCACCTACATCGCAGACCGGCAAATGCCGCAGCAAGCGCAAGGACAGGGCGGTGGTGGTCGATGAGGTTATTATGATGAAGACCCAAGAACCCCACAACAGCATAACCAACGAAAATGGTCTCACCCTTATTGAGATGCTGATGGCGGTCAGTATCCTGGTCGTCATCGGGGGTTCGGCGTATTTTGCTTTCAAAACAGCCGTGGATGCTTACCACCAGACAGAAGCCCGAATATTAGCTGCCCAGAGATGTCGGGTCGCGATGGACCGGCTTGTGACGGATCTCAGCAATATGCGAGTCTCACTGCAGGATCCAGAACTTGGACTTTATACACAAGATGGTCCCAGCCAATTAGGCGAAAGGGATATGCTCAGTTTTGTCACACTCGTTAAGACGGATCCAGATCCGTTTATAGAGCAACTTGCGAGTTTCCAAGCGCAGAACGCCGCACAAACGCCTATGCCCCTTTTGAGTGACGTGCAGCGTGTGGCTTACTTTGTTGGACCCGAACCGTCCCCTGGGGAATTCACGTTGAACTCGTCAAACTTCCAAGCGTCTCTCACGGGGAACACAACTGAGGAACAAGGGGGTGAACTTGCTCTCTTTCGGGTTACAACGACAGCCCTCGATCCTGAAGTTGTTATCAGTGGGCTTTTACAGACGGGTGAGGCGCCAGAGACAGATGAAAATGGTGAGCCGATTTATGTCAATATCGCACCCCTTGTCGCTGGACTTCTCAGTTTTGATCTCCAGTATTTCGATGGAGAGGCGGAGGTATGGCGCACTTCATGGGACGATACTGAAAGCATTCCGAGTGCTGTGCAAGTCCGCATAACCGCCCAAGGCGAAACACGGGTGCCTTTGAACATTGATATAGAACAAGCCACAACGCAGAACCAACCGACGGGTATGACGCAAGCGACGATGGTGTATCTTCCTGCAAGTGCCACCACTGGTGGTTTTTAAATTATTAGAATCCAGTTATTGCCCGAAAGAATCGGGGTTACAAACCCCTCCCACAATGGAGAGGGTTACAAACCCCTCCCACAATGGAGAGGGTTATAAACCCCTCCCACAATGGAGAGGGTTATAAACCCCTCCCACAATGGAGAGGGTTACAAACCCCTCCCACAATGGAGAGCGAATTAAAGGCACGGAGTTAGAAATGCGGTTCACAAAACGGGATGCCTGGGTATACTACAAGGAGCAGCGCGGTTTATCTCTCGTCTCAACGCTCTGGATACTCACGATTCTGTCTATTCTTGCGACGCAGCTGCTCTATTCCATCCACATAGAGCAAAGAACCCAAAGGAATTTCTTGGACCGGTCAAAGTTTCACTATGCTGCAAGAGCGGGATTTGAGTGGACGCTCGCTGTTATGCGCGGTGACGAAACTCCGTTTGACTCGCTCGGCGAAAATTGGGCTGCAGCGATTCAAGGGCAGGTGGAAGACGGCATTCAGCTTGGCAATTTCTTAAACTACCAAGTGATAGTTATAGATGAGGCATCTAAAGTTAATATCAATGTCGCAGATGTAGGGCTTGTCAGTAATTTGCTCGCACAAGTGGGGGCTTCGCCAGATGATGCAAGCACTGAAGAGCTTGCTAATAAAATTGTAGAAGGACGACCGTATCGCACGGTTCGCGATCTCGCTCGGGTCGAAGGAATGACATCCGAACTGCTCTACGGTGCCCGACAAGAAACCGTAGGGGTTGGGTCTCCCAACCCGTCGGGACGAGGCGACCTCGCCACCACGGCACCCATTCCAACGGGGCTTGTTGGTTTGGCGACCATCTACTCAGTGGATGCAAGCACCGATCCAAACGGGGAACCGCTTGTAGATATCAATACAGCAGAGGCAGCGAAACTGACGGAAATCAATACACAGCAAAACCAATCTGTGTTCACACAAGCCGAGGCGGAATCGCTCATCCAGCAACGCGATTTTGACAAATTTTCCGCACTCTTGGATGTCCAAGCGGTTTCCGATGAACTGTTCAACGATATCCGGGACCAATTGACGACTGAAGATAACAATCAGCAAAAGAGTGAAACTTCACCAGAAACCTCTTTACCGACTGCTGACAACGGACAGCCGACAACCAATAATGATGAAGGTGGAAAGGTAAACATCAATACCGCGGATGTCGAAACTTTAGCGTCCTTAGACGGGATTGACCAAGGTATTGCGGAACGTATCGTCAGCCATCGTGAAGGGCAAGGACTTTTTCAGAACATCGATGCAATCAAAGATGTAAAGATGCTAACGCAGCAGGAATTCATCGGCATTGTTGATAAAATAACACTCAAAGAGGGAGAGACGCGGCAAGGTCTCATTAACATAAATACAGCAACCCCTGAGATATTAGCGCTGCTACCGGGGATGGATCCAGAAAAGGCACAGGCGATCGTTGAACGCCGTGAAGAGGAGATCTCCGATACCTCTCAGATTCAGGGTTTCAGTGAAGATGAGATAAAAGGGAATCCGTTCACAAATATTTCACAACTGTCGCAAGTAGAAGGTATTGACTTTGCGACGTTCCGTGAGGTTGTCGATTGGGTGACCTACCGTTCGCACGGGTATCGTATTGAGGCAAGTGGGGTTGATCGCGCGGGCAAGGTTGTTTCGAGCTGCGTCGGCATCATTGATCGGACAGGCGATCAAATAACCGTCCCGTATTGGCAACAGGGCTTTTAACAACAGGACTTACGCAAATTTGTATCCTGCGACGCAATTAATTGTTCAGAACCCAAGAATGCGCAATGAATTGCGCTACTACGAACCAAAGATCGCACGAAAATGAGCAAGCTGCGTAAGTCCTAAACAATACAAACAACCGAGACTTCTTCGCAAGGTAAAATTAAAAAGCAGCTTGCAACAACGGCGCAAGCGGACATGAGGAACGCACCTCAAAGTTCAAACGCATGCCGTTACGCCGCAAGGTAAAATTAAAACATGTCTAAAAACCGAGTTGTGGCGATAGACATCGGCACAAACACAGCGAAAATCGTTCAACTTGAACAGTCTTTTTCTGCACCCGTGCAGCTGACCCATGCGAGTGTCGTGACCTATCCAGATAAGGGGGATCGACTGCGGGTCTCTGAATCGGTGAAACATCTCTGGGAGACATTAGGGGGAGCACCGGGGGAAGGGGGTATCCGCTGGCGCAGGTCTCCTATAGCGGCTATCGGGACACTGTTCAACCGAAACAAGACAGAAGTCGCTCTCGCCCTTCCGCGATCCTTAGTGAACACCAAACGCTTATCGAATTTACCGGCTGCAACGGATGAACAACTCGCAAGTATTGTCGCAATCGCCGCGGAAACCGAACTCCCTTTTCGCGTTGAAGAGGCTATCTTTACGTATCACGACGTCCAACAGACCGCAGAAACCTCTTCTGTAGAATTGATATCCACACGGCGGACATCCGTCTCAAACTACCTGGATATCCTTGAGCAGAGTGGCGTTTCCGTATCGGCAGTTACCCCGTCAATGATAGCCATAGCAGAAGTTGCAGCAAGCAGCGGCTGCACAAAACCTACATTTATTGTTGACATCGGTGCCGAGCAAGCAGACTTCTGTTTCGTGGTGGATGGAAAACTCCAGTTTTCACGAAGTTTCCGTTTCGGGGGTGACCATCTGTCTGAACATCTGCGTCGGACTTTGAATATAGACATTGAAACGGCAGTAGCGGAAAAGCAGCACATCTCGGCAAGCGAAATGCCGGCATATACGTGGACGACTCAATTTATCGGTGAACTCCGACGCTCTATCACTGCTGCCACTACACATTATAGGACAGAGGTAAATACTGACGGATATCAGGATACCGCCCTTTCAGAGACAGAAACCGAACTCTATTTGTGTGGCGGCGGTGCGCGCCTCCCCGACCTCGCCGCCACTTGTGAAACAGAACTCAACATTTCAACACGGCTGTGGAATCCACTGCGTGCCGTTCAGGAACATGCCGGTATTGACATCCACCCCGTGCGTCCGGAAGTAGAGGCTACGCTTGATGCGTGGGGTGATACCCTCGCTGTCGCTTTAGGCGTAGGGATCAATGCGCTAAAGTCAACACCCCCGATCTCTCTGTTGCCGAAAGAGACGGTTGAGACCCTTACACAAACGACACGGCAGCGGCAACTCTTTGCCGCTGCCGGGTTAGGTATTTTGATCATCGGTGGTCTCCTTTTTGGGGGTTACATGCTTCAGCGCTCACAGCAGTATAGAAATGAAGCCGTGGAAGCGCAACTCGCGTATTACGCCCAACCGATGTCTGCTGCGAAGGGACAACTTGGGAAGGAATTGGCACTCACCGATATGTTAGCACATCATATCTCGCCACTTGATATTTTGCATGCGCTGAGCGAAATGTTTAGAGATAGGACACAGGTCGCATGGACCAATTTCAATATTACCAACCTTCATGAACCCACAACAGCGCGTATTACCTTCAATTTGGAAAGTGCATCCCATAACGCCATCAATACACTTTTAAGCGCACTCGACCGTTCTGGGGTTTTTACCAATGTCCGTCCGGGTGAAGTCACAACGATTTCTCAAGAGAGAAAACAGATTTTCCAAGTACAGGTCAGGTGTAATCTAACAGCATCCGCTGTGAAAACATTTGCCAAAAAACGCTATCCGTTTCCCGAACCATCAATTGATGCCGCAGCAAATACAGAATCATTAAAAAAATAATCCAAAGTGCGTAGCTCGTAATGAAATTATGCCTTAAATGGCATAATTTGTCTTAGCTTTACATTTGGAGAGCGGATTTGAGAAGTGAACGTCAAAGTTCAAATCCATACTGTTTAACCGCAAGGAATAATTAAAAATTAAAAAATGGAACTGGATCTTCAATTAACACCACGAAGCCGAATCTTGCTTGGTATCTTGGGTGGGTTGCTTTTAATCTTGCTCGCCATGCAGGTAGGTCCCGCCTTTTATCGCCTGTTTGTGAACCGAGACACGCAAGCGAAACGGGAACAGTTGTTGCGGACTCAAAATTTGGTCCAGGCCGCAGAAGTGCTGAAGCCCATTGAATCCGAAATTTACAAGGAGACAGGGTTAGCACTCGCTGAGGACCCGCAAGGCTTTACAAATTCGCAGGGTGCAAAGACCCTCTTTGATACGGAGCTGCCGGAAACTGTGATTAGATCCCGTATTGATGGGCTTGTGAGACGCGCGGGTATTCAACAGAATTATCAACTCCTTACGAAACCCGGAACCGCCAAACAGACACAGAAGTTGACAGTGCAGCACCGAGGGAACCTTGTGCTCTATCTCTATCTCAAACATATAGAGGCAGAAGGAATAGAGCTTACCGAGGCGGCTGAACAGCAGGCAGAAGAAGATACCTTCAATATGCTAATGGATGCGTGGTTATCGGGAACGGAATCCGAGGCAGATGCGAAAGCGAGTGAAAAAGACGATTTAATGGCAGGAACGGAATCTGAAACAAAGGGGACGGACCCCACGGATAAAGCAAAACCGATGCCCTCAATGGATGCTGCGGCGGCGTGGAAATTCGCCTCACTTCCAGAAGTAATCCCCGCCCCTGTTCGGATCAAACTTGCGTCATTTATCAAAAGCATGATAACGCAGCAGCTTCGGGGTGCGACAGATTCGCGGCAGGATTTCTTTGAGACGCAGCTCCACAGGGTCAAAACCGCCGCTACCCCCGGCATCCTCGGTATCGGTGCAAAGCCGGCTACCGTTGAAATCCAATTGCAGCGGAAGAGTGTCCTCCTGGATATTCTCGCGCAATCAGGGGATTTCGTAGATATAGGCGCACTCCAACACGCGCTTGCTAAATACATTGAGGAGATACAGGCGCAGCGCGCACGACTCTTAGCGCAACTCGCGTTGGCACCGCTGACATATCAAACGGAACACTATACAGTTGAAATGAAATTCAAAACAGATCTTGAGAAACTCGTTAACTTGAACCACCTTATCGAGATGGGTGCTAAATGGCTCACGGTGCGCGATTTACGGATATCCGCCGATAAGCAAACAGGTGCGCGTCCCGTGGCACGGGGTCGTAATGCTGAAGATGGGACACATTTGAATGTGGACATGCTCCTCATCGCTCGAATATTTTAATAGTCATCAGTTGTCAGTTGTCAGTTATCAGTAACAAGAGGTTTTTTCATCATGGTAAATCACATAAATCACAATAATCCGGGTCGGCTCCTGTTTATTTTCGTATTTTGTTTGGGGGTGCTGAGCGTTGGGGGTGCTGAACTCTATGCCCAAGCGCAGCAACCCACAATGCGTGTCGCCGAAACCGACGCGCAAGGGCGCGCAATCCGTTTTGACTTTAACTTTACAAGTCAAGAACTCAAAGGCCTCTTTGAATGGCTCTCGCGGGAGGCTGACCTCACGATCATTGCAAGCGAAGAAGACATTAAAGATAAAAAATTCTCACTAATTAATCTCAACAATGTAACGATCGAAGAAGTCATTGAGAAAATCAAAACCGTGCTCACCCAATACGATCTCACGCTCATCCAAACCGATAGTACCCTCTTGGTCACGACCTTCGCTCGTGCGATAGCCACAAAAGGCATTGTTAAAAGCATCCCACCGAACCCTGAACGGGTCGATATGACCGACGAAATCCAAACCTATATCATCCAATTGGATACCGTTGTTGCCTCTGAGCAGGTAGATCGCCTCAAGCCGCTTCTCAATAAACAGGCAAATATTTTCGCAGATTCCGCCACGAACGCTCTTGTTATTACCGATGTTGCTTCTAATATACACCGTATTGTTTCCATTCTTCAGATCGCAGATGAGGGTGAACGCTTCCCTTTAAAGATTCTCATTGTACCGCTCATTTACGCTGAAGCCGAACCGTTGGCACAGACACTCACAAACGTTTTTCAAGAGGAGGGTGAAGGTAGCGAGGAGGGTAAAGGACAACGCGGTCGACTCGGTGGCGACGCAGTGCAGGCAAAAGCCGCTGCAGCGCAAATGAAAGCCGATGGCACCGGCTATGAAGTCCTTCAAGGCAGAATCAAGATTATCGCCGATGTCAACTCGAATTCACTCGTGCTCAAAGCCTCCGAGGCGAACCTTGTGTTCCTCCAAGAAATTATCAAGGAACTCGACATTGCCCCCAACGTCACAACCGAGATACGCACGTTCCGCCTTAAATACGCAACCGCTGAAGATGTCGCACAAACCCTACAGGAGGTACTTACGGGTGATGCTCCCGATAATCGACGTAGACTGGATCCTTGGGATCGCGCGAAATTGAGAACCTATCAACGCGAACAGGGGATCGATACCTCTCAAGGCATCGTCGGCACTGTCAATGTTTCGCATAACGACCGAATCAATGTCGTCGTTGTTTCCTCCGACCCACGCAACTTCTCCATTATTGAGAAGGTCATCAATGAACTTGACAAGGAGCAAACACAGGAAGAAATCAGACTCTATTTTCTGAAGTTCGCCGATGCTGAAACGCTTGTGCCGAATCTGCAAGACCTCTTTGAAGGCGGCAGTACCGGATCAGACAGGGACCTCCCGTGGTGGCGCCGCAGGGATCGGGAACCGACAGAAAACACCACCGGTTTCGGGGTCCAGGGTGAAGTGCATCTCGTCTCGGATTTACGGCTCAATGCCATTCTCATCTCTACGAGTGCACAAAACTTTGAAACTATTGACGCACTCATCAAAAGACTCGATGTCAACATGCCCGACCAGGAGTGGGGCACCCGCATGTATAAACTCAAATATGCCGATGCCGAGAACGTCGCCGTTGTCATCAATAACGTCTATCAAGGCAGCTCCCAAAACACCGGAAACTTTTTCTTTTTCCTTGCGGAACGCAACCGCAATCAAACACAAGGGTCACTCGCTGGCAATGTCACCGCCGAACCGTATCCGACACTCAACGCCGTCATCGTCTCAACCGCAACGCAACGCAACTTCGACCTCATCACGGAATTTATTAACTCCATGGATGTTCCGACACCGGAAGGGCAAAAGGAGATTACAGAAGCAATCCGTCTTGAATACGGGAGTGCTGATCATCTCCAGCAGGTACTCGAACAGGTCTGGGCAGGCGAGGAAGATGGGGGTGGTTTTAGTTTCAGCCGTTTCTTTGCGTCTGGGGGTAGACAGGAACAGCAAGACATCAATTCCTTACGGGGTAAAGTCACCGTCTTTGCGGATTCCGACACGAATTCCCTGATTATCACGACGCAGCAACGATACCTCGCCCAGGTCAAGGCACTCATTCAGAAGTTAGACTTCGTCCGAGGTCAGGTCTGGATCGACATCCAGATTCTCGAAGTGACGCTTGACGAGACAACCAAACTCGGCATCGAACTGACCGCACAAGAGAACAAAATTTTCGGTGTGTCCGCACGACCTGGCAATCCGCTTATCGGAACGCTCGACACACAATTCGGGCTCGAACAGGAAATTTCAGGGTTTAACTACGGTTTGGCAACCAAAGAATATATGGCACTCCTCCACACGCTGATGCGTGAGAACAAGGTGCAGACCCTTTCGACCCCGTCGCTTTTGACCCGTGATAGTTGGAACGCCACGTGGAGCAGTGGTCGCCGTATCCCGTATCTCCAGAGCGTTGATACGACGAGTATCTTGGGAGAAACCGTCTCCCAACCGCTTTTCAACTACGACTTCATCGACCCACCGGTAGGCATCAATATCTCGCTCACGCCTTATATCGCCAAATCGCAAGTCGGTGAGGAGGGCAAGCGGACGATCGGATTGGATATTGAGAATATCAGTGCCAGCAACTTCATTGAGTTTACTGATTTCAATGCCCCTATTACCGATGACAATTCCATCAGTGTCTATATTGATGTTAAGGACGGTCAACAGATTATTGTCGGTGGCATCATCCGTAAGAAACAGAAACAGGTAGAGAGCAAACTTCCGATTTTAGGCGACATTCCGTTTATCGGTAGGCTCTTCAAGAACACCGAAACCGCTGTCGAAGACACAGAGATTGTTATCATCATCACGCCGCACATTGTAGACATCAAAAACCCTGAGGACCTGGAGAAACTCAAGGAGAAAGCGGACAACTGGCAGAATAATGGGAGCACGCAAACGGAATCGGAGCCCGCAGAGAAGTAGGTCTTGCGGAGATCGCGCGGCAAAACAGGAGTGTTTTGAATATTGCGGTAAAGTAGATATTCCTCGACTCACTTTGGATTTTCATCCGCACTGGAAAATCATTCCGGTGACGTATTTTTTTTCATGCGGCTCCACGTCGTTGCTAACAGATGCGGTTGGGGTGAAACAGGTAAGGCAAACGCTGGATCAAACCAATCCCCGACATAATGCCAGAAGCCTGGGGGCGTGAGCTGTATGGGGATTCCGTCTGCCAAAGAGACTTTGAACATTTGTAGGTCCCTGTTTTTATCAAGAGCATGATACAGCAGGGCGTCAGCGGCGGGTGACCAACTCGGTTCCACAGCGTAACCGCCGTCTTTGTTAATGACCTGTCGAACCCCCGTGCCGTCCCGATTCACAATGTAAATGGTTTCTGCCTCAAAATTCCCGGGTACTTTGTTCCAGGAAAACGCGAATTTGTCTCCCGTTGGCGCCCAGGCGACATGCCGGACCCAGTCAGGTCCCTTGGGTGGAAAGAAAAATTTATGTTTCCCCGTTTTCACATTGAGGATACTAATCCGCTTTGGATCTCGCGTGCCACCCTCAATAAAGGCTATCTCTGTGCCGTCTGGGGACCATGAAGGTGAACTCCCAATTGCCATACGCTCCTCTGTTTCCCCATCTATTGGCGCGATGTAAATGAAATATTTTCCTTGCTCCCAGCGGTTGTAGGCAATCCATTCGCCATCCGGGGACCAGTCCGCAGATCTTCTATCCACCGATTTGGCAAAAATTCGCCGAACATTAGAGCCATCGGCATCCATCAGGTATAGGTCCCAACTGAGCCGAAACCGGTCTCGATCGGATGCAAAAAGGATCTGTTCACCCGTCGGTGACCATTGGGGA
>JAJEDB010000005.1 GCA_022821725.1 Candidatus Poribacteria bacterium
GTTTTTACCGCCTTATTCACCCGACTACAATCCGATTGAACACGACTTTGCAAATATCAAACGTCTCCGTGAATACAACACCGATATATCCATAGACGATGTCATAAACATGTATCATTAATTCTAAACTTTACTATAAACGCAAGACTCTTAAAACGATTTTCGTTGTATGGAAAGAGGCTTTAGGTGAAGGTAACCTAAAGCCTCTTTCTAATTCTGACGTGTGAAGTGCCTATTCATCTGAATCGTCGGGATAGTCGATCGACCATTTACCACGTCCATCCCCAGAGGGTTCCTCTTTCCAGAGATCAAGGAACTCCTCAGGGGCGTTATGCTCCGTGAGATGCGCCATAAACATGTCATGCAACGCCTGGACGAGTTCCATATTATCCGCAGCGATATTGTTCTCCGCTATCGGGTCCGCCGGGAGGTCGAACAGTTCCGGTCTCCCGTATTCACCGACGGGCGCATATCCCCAGCGATCAGTCACGAGGAACGGTACTGTTGCCCGACGTGGCACAGTCTCGTCACGCGCCGCGATGTGACATCCCGTTACGGCGTATTCCCTGTGCTGGGCATCGCCGTTACGGAGCGCCTGTGCAAAAGAACGTCCCTCGAACGGTGTCGGTGGATCCAAAGTAACCCCAGCCAATTCGCAGAGCGTCGGCATAATATCCATCGGTTGTGCGATGAGATCGAGGCGTTGTCCCATCGGAACATCGCCACCGGCAATCAGAAACATCTCATGATTGATCTCCGGGTATGTGGGCCAATAACGTTCGTCCTCTGGATCAATATTGGATTTACCCGTTCTACTGTGTTCCCCGATCGACATACCGTGGTCTGACAGCACAACCACGAGCGTATCGTCCCATAACTCCAAGTCTTCCACTTTCTGCAGCACCCGTCCGATGTGTCGATCAATGAGTTCTGCTTCACCGGCGTAGTGTGCCCAAAGATTGTGCAATTCGGCATCCGTAAAGAGCGATGACAGACCGTAGTTCGGGTGTAGCATCGGCGGCCCCGTGTAATCCGGGTCGTAGCGTTTGACGAGGTATTCAGGTGGATCCCACGGTTCGTGCGGATCGAAGAAGTCGACCCAGAGGAAGAAGGGACCTGAACGGTGGTTCTCTTCCAACCACCGAATCGTGGTTTCAGAGGTCCTCCCGGAGAACGTCTCCGATTCGTATTGGTAATAACGGTTCGTCCAGCGGTGCGTGTTCGGGAGCGTGTGTCCTCTGAATGACGGATGCGGTCGCGTCTTCTCATTCGGCATAACGATTTTTATCTCATCGTTGTGGTGGAGAAGCGGTTTGTCCCCTTCCTGTCCACGATGCTGGAAAGCCGCATCGAAACAGTGCTGGAACCGGACATTAAACAGGTGTGGCGTATCACAAATAAGCTGCGTTGCGTATCCCTGCTCGCTCAGGAGTTGCGAGATGACGCTCCGTCTGCTCAGATCGATGGGCTGCCACGGGTAGTGGGGCCACCCGACTGTTGCCGTCAGAATATCTGTGCGGTGTGGTACCGTTGGGAAACTGCTCATATAGAATTTGTCGATAGCAGTTGCGCGCTCCGCCTCAAATTTATCGAGCATTGGCGTCCGAATCGGACGACGCGCCCGTTCACCGAGATTGTCATACCGGAAAGTATCGGTAATCAGTAAAACAATATTTTTCATTTTTTAATACTTAACCTCGCTATGATTGCCCATTACGCAATCATCAGTTTTTAATAGGATAGGACTTACGCAAAGAGGCGATAAATCGCCTCACTACGAACCGAGGTGCCTTGAAAATACGGACTTTTTCAAAAGTGGCACGGTTTGTAGTAGCGCAATTCATTGCGCATTCTTGGGTTCTGAATAATTAATTTCGTCGCAGGATACAAGTTTACGTGAGTCCTGTTTAATTAGGTCCTTACCTTTTAGTGGTAAAACTACGTAAAACTCTCGGACATGAAGTCGTGCCTTAAACCTCTTGGCGCGTTGTTCTTAGAAGAAATAGGGTCACGAACAGCAACGGCACGATGACTGCAGCAGAGACCGTCATGGGAACCAATGCCCCGATGAGACACGGAAAAAAGAGAATTGAGCCGATCATCGAGCCTTTCAACGCCAGATAGCCATTTTTCTCGTTCGGTTGGAGATACAGTGAAATACGCGTGCCAACCGTGGCAATCATGCCTAAGATCACCCAAACAATATAGAATTTGTGGATATCTGGTTCCAACCAATACGGCAAAAAAGCGATGGCAAAAGCGAGAACCGTGGCAACCCCCGAAAGCAGGAGTGCTGGACGGGTGCCAATCTGGATCGGAGTCGTTACGATGCCGAGTTCTTTATCGCGCGAGATGTCTTTGAAAGTAGTGGTAATATGCGTGCCTAAATCGTAAAGCGTTGTTGCAGCGAAGGCATACCATACCAACCGCGGCACAGTGCCGCTCACTGCTAACGCGCCGAAGACGCTCAGGAGTCCAATTCCGAGAGGCAGTGTGAGACTTCCTAAGATACCTTTCGCTTTGAAAATGGCGTTGTAGAGATGTGAGATAGCGACCAAACCCATCACCAGCAGACCGGCTTTGACATTGAGCCAGAAACCACCGATGACACATAACCCGTAGATAATACTCGCCGGGACAATCGCCTGACGCGGGGTCAGACGTTGTGATGGAAGCGGACGTTCTGGGTTCGTGTGTGTATCTGTTTCATGGTGAAAGTAGTCGTTTTTAATCATTCCAGCAAAGTAGCCACAGAGCGCAATCACCAAGGCTACCGCGACACGCCGTGTAAAGTGCCCCTCACTGGCGATCAGTGCACCGGGCAGTGTTGCGACAATCGGAATCGCGAAAAGCGGATAGCGGATGAGGTCGAGATAGGCTTTGATGCGGTTCATCTATCGACTTTCGATTAGAAATTTTCGCGGGGCACGCCTGCTTCTGTTACCGGAGAATTTCTGGGTTCGTAGGCTTCGTCTACACCGTAAAACTGATCGCTTTGGGTGCCCGTGCCGAGCTCGGTGATATTCGGTCCAATCTGTTTATTGCCTTGGATGAAGTTGTCCCGGAGCCGACCCCCGTCGTAGACTGCCCAACCGACGTTCAACGTGATGTTATTGGAGACGATCTCTGGGGATGCAGTGGAATAGCAGACGATAGCGTTCTCGTAATTCGCACGGAGAATATTATACTGGATACGCGGGCGAGCGTCATCTTCGCATATAATTCCGTAATTGTTAGCCGTGAACTCGTTGTATTCTACATCCGGGGACGCACCACCCCGAAATTGTGTGCCTGTGCCGTTCCTATTAAATTCGTTGCTGGTAATCGTCGGACTGGTATTTTCGGAGAGGACCCCTGTTTTGTTTTCACTGAACAAACATCTCTCGATTTGAACGGCATCCGTCCGGGCTGTGATACCAGCCGTTGCATGTTGGATACGGCAATACGTGAGTCGGCTATTCGGGCTTTCGGCTTCGATCTGGATTCCGCCCCAATCGCCTGCCTTTGGCGGATCGGCGGTTAAAGTTACCTGGGTGTCGGTGCTGATATTCTCTTCCATACCCATTGTCCCGAAGTCTGATGTCATTGGGGTCAAGTGTGTCTCTATTTCAGGTTCTTGGTGCTGGTCTTCGCGCATTCTGCCCAAGGAACCGAAGACAATCATCCGCTCTGGTGATCCTTCGGCATAGAGTTCACCGTGCACAATGATGTGGCTTGGCGTATCTATCGGTTCAAAACCGACAATAGTGCCTGATCGGATCGTCAACGTGATACCTTCGGGGACAACGAGGGTGTCGGTAATATAGATGCGTCCATCCCAAACCTCATTTTCTGTCAGTTCACCGGATTTCTCTATGATCTCTGAGGTGCCACCTACATCCAGATTGAAGGTTTCACCGTGGCAGCCGCAATAGAGCGTAGCGAAAGCACAGATAAGTAGGATGAGGATGGGGCAGCATGAGAATTTCTGATGTTGCTGTGTGAGGGTTGCTATTTTCATACCCCTAATTTTAGCATAGACCCCGGTTTAGATCAAGTAAGAAAAAAGTATTGGGAATCGGAGTTCCTTCCTATAGGAGTAATGGAATGGCTTTGGAAAAAAAGTTTGACATCGGGCGTAAAATTTGCTATAATTGTATGATTAGATATTGTATTGCCGTTACACGGATTTAGACATCAGGACTTATATGGATACCATAGAATATTTGGGGCGTTTTAGAGAATGGCATCCATAATTACGCATTTTAGTACCGAGCACGGCGCCCAAAAGCACATCTCACGCCTACAAAAAAGGACGCATGGACAATGTTTGAAAGTTTGAGTGATAGGTTACAAAACACTTTCAAAAGACTCAAGGGACAAGGGAAGTTAACAGAGAACAATATCTCTGATACGCTGCGTGAGGTGCGTCGGGCGTTTCTTGAAGCCGATGTCAACTATAAAGTCACACGTGAGTTTATAGAGCGGATTAAGGTGCGTGCCCTCGGTCAAGAAGTACTCGGGAGTCTAACACCAGAACTGCAAATCGCTCGAATTATTGGCGAAGAACTCACCCAATTGATGGGTGAAAAGGCAGAGAAAATTCGCATCGCACCGGGCGGTCCAACCGTGGTGATGCTTGCCGGATTGCAAGGTGCCGGTAAAACGACTGTCGCCGCGAAGTTAGCACTCAGGTTTCGCAAAGAGGGACGTAAACCCTTGCTTGTTGCCGCAGATGTGTATCGACCCGCTGCTATTAAGCAGTTGCAAATTCTCGGTGAACAGACAGAGACCCCCGTGTTCTCAATGGGGACAGAGGTCTCTCCTGTTGATATCGCCGCGTCATCTATCAAGGAAGCCTTAGCACACGGGCATAACTGCGTTATTATTGATACCGCTGGACGGCTGCACGTTGATGAGACCTTAATGGGTGAACTTCGGCAGATTAAAGAACGCGTTGAACCGACAGAGATCCTGCTTGTCGTTGATGCAATGACCGGTCAGGATGCCGTGAATGTCGCCGAGAATTTTAACACGGATTTGGAGATTGATGGCGTTATCCTCACGAAAATGGATGGCGATGCACGTGGGGGGGCTGCACTCTCTATTCGGCATGTCACACAGAAACCGATTAAGTTCATCGGTGTCGGTGAAAAAATTGAAGCCGCAGCGTTAGAGGAATTCCATCCCGAACGGATGTCTTCGCGTATCCTCGGTGAAGGCGATTTCCAAACTTTGCTTGAGAGAGCCGAAGATGTTTTCAGCGAAGACCAGGCAAAGGAACTTGAACGGAAACTCACAGAGAACAAAGGTTTAGATTTTGACGATTTTCTCACGCAACTGGAGCAACTTAAAAATATGGGACCCTTGGATCAATTGATGGATCTGATGCCCTTTAAGAATCAGTTGCCTGTTCAAAACCTTACACCCGATGAAAGCCATTTGCGAACAGCGAAAGCGATCATCCATTCAATGACGCTTGAGGAGCGCAAAAATCCTCGGCTCTTGGATAGAAGTCGAAAACTTCGCATTTCCAAAGGCAGTGGAACAACAGTAAATCAAATAAACATGCTGGTTTCGCAGTTGCAGATGATGAATCGTATGCTGAACCAGCAGGCGGCGATGGCGATGCCACAGATGGGACGAAAGGTGGGAGCGCTACCGGGGTTGAAACGGAAGACATCCAGGAAACCTCGGAAACGGAGACGCCGCAAATCACGATAGGGCGACTCCAGAAGGGGCGCCTGCTATGGAAGCAGCATAAATACCAAGGAGGTATTTTTTGGCAGTTAGAATTAGATTACAACGACACGGTAGAAAGAAACGTCCTTTTTATCGGCTGGTGGCGGCGGACGCACGCGCCCAAAGGGACGGTGTGTTTTTGGAACGCCTCGGTCATTACAATCCTATGACCGACCCCGCGGATGTTTTCATTGATGAAGAGAAAGCCTTAAAGTGGTTACGACGGGGCGCACAACCTTCTGATACCGCAAAGCGACTCCTCACGCAAAACGGGATTTTGATGAAATTCGAGTACGAGAAATTGGGGAAACCGATGCCAGGGAGTGAAGTCGTCGAAGAAAGCACAGAAACGGCGGAAGTCGAACCTACCGAGACGCAGGACGCAACATCTGAAACCGACACCTCGTCCGATGAAGCAACACCCGACGCAGAAACACCGGCATCCGAAGAAGAATAGGACTTATGCACTCTCCCGGTAGGTGCGGTTTCTAACCGCACCGAATCCTGTGAAAATAGGTGAAATTTGGTCATGTTGCGTAAGTCCTGCAGAATAGTGGTCAGTTAACTGATAACTGAAAACGCCTCTGAAATCCGAAAGTCAACTATGTTCAAAGATTTGATTGAATACATCGTAAAATCTCTCGTCGATTATCCCGACCAGGTGGTGGTTCGTGAAGTAACTGGCGAAACGGTCGTTATCGTTGAGTTGACTGTCACAGAGGAAGATCTGGGGAAGATTATCGGTAGATATGGGCGAACGCTTAAAGCCATCAGAAGTGTGCTCTATACCGCGGGGTTGCAAGCCAACAAAAAGGTTATTCTTGAACTGATTGAATATCCGAAATCAGATGAGTAGATTGAAGAATGCCAGTCAAGACAGAAAACCTTTAAAAACAGAGGCATTCAGTTCTCACAAATCACGCGTGTGGGAGGGGTTTGTAACCCCGATACTTGTGAACAAGAGGGTGTCTCTATTCACGCGTGTGGGAGGGGTTTGTAACCCCGATACTTGTGAACAAGAGGGTGTCTCTATTCACGCGTGTGGGAGGGGTTTGTAACCCCGATGCGAATTGATGTTCTTGCCCTGTTTCCAGAGATACTCGCGCCAGCGTTGAACACGGGTATCCTCACGCGTGTTCAGGACGCCGATAAACTCGCTGTCAATCTCCATAACCTACGGGAGTGGGCAACCGATAAACATAAGTCGGTTGACGATTATCCTTATGGTGGCGGCGCGGGGATGATTCTTAAACCGGAACCTATTTTCGCAGCACTCGCGACGTTGAACCCGGAAACGAAGGCGAATGTCGTCTATTTGACACCGCAAGGGACACCCTTGACCCAAGCCGTTGTGGAATCGCTTTCCTTGGAAAAGCATCTCATTCTTTTGTGTGGGCGCTACAAGGGCGTTGATGAACGCGTGCGACACCGATTGGTAACGACTGAGATTTCTATTGGCGACTATGTGTTGAGCGGTGGAGAAATTGCTGCGCTCGTTTTGATTGATGCGATCGGGCGGGTCCTTCCGGGTGCCCTGGGCGATTATGAATCCGCACATGTGGATTCGTTCAGCCATGACTTACTTGACCATCCGCACTATACGCGTCCCGCTGCGTTCGCGGAGCTGACTGTGCCCGATGTGCTTTTGAGTGGACATCATGAGAATATTGAGAGATGGCGGTATGCGGAGGCACTCAAACGGACCGCAGCGTGCCGTCCCGACCTACTGCAGCGGTTGGAACTGAGCGAAGAGGATATTGAGATTCTCAGAGCAGCAGGGTTATGGAAGGAAAATTAATGAGAAAACCAAGCCTGCAACAACGGCGCAGGGTGTTTTTGCAATCCTTGAGAAAGGCACGTTAAAGTTCTAACCTACATCGTTCACCCGCAAGGAAAATTAAAAATACGTAAGGAGACATAAGAGATGAATTTAATTGAATCTGTTGAAAATCAATATATGAAGAGCGATATCCCTAATTTTGGTCCTGGGGATGTTGTCAAGGTAAATACACGTATCCGTGAAGGACAGAAGGAACGCATTCAAGCATACGAAGGCACTGTCATCCGTCGCAGCCATGGCGGATTGAAGGAGACGTTTACGGTTCGGCGCGTCGCATTTGGTGCCGGAAGTGAAAGAACCTTTCCGCTCCATTCTCCTAATATTGAAAGCATTCAGGTCGTTCGATACGGGGCTGTTCGCCGCGCGAAGTTGTATTACTTACGCGATCGGACCGGAAGAGCTGCCCGTGTTAAAGAACGCAGAAGATAACCTGATGGAGATGAACGTTTTTGAGCTCGCATGCCAACAAAACGGCTACAAACGGATTGCTGGCATTGACGAGGCAGGTCGAGGCGCCTTGGCAGGTCCCGTCATTGCCGCTGCAGTCATTTTACCGATCAATTGCAGTATTAACGGTTTGCGAGATTCAAAGCTGTTGTCTCCGAAGCAACGGGATTACCTATTTGACGAAATCCACGACGTTGCTGTATCCGTAGGTATCGGGGCCGCCGATCATCGGGTTATTGATCGTTTGAATATTCTTCAGGCGACGCTCTTAGCGATGCGGGAAGCGGTTGAAAAACTGACACCCGCCCCGGATTACGTGCTCGTTGACGGCTCGAATTTACCTGAAGTCGGAATTGTCGGTGAAGCAATTCCAAAGGGCGATCGCAAAAGTTATTCTGTTGCGGCAGCCTCTATTCTCGCCAAAGTCACACGAGACCGCCTCATGGCTGAATTGGATCCGATCTACCCCAACTACGGATTCTCACAGCATAAAGGGTATCCCACCTCCCAACATCGACAAGCGATTGCTCAGTTTGGCACGTCCGAAATTCATCGTCGAACCTTTAAACTCCTGCCAGACGCTTGAACCGTTTCCTGACCCCAAGATAGAACCTGCTAATTCCCCTGATAAGGGGGTTAAGTCCTTTATAAATAAGGTAAAATTAAAAAATGGATCATTCACGTTTGAACATCGCAAAAACGGGGGAGTCGTTGGCAGCGAAACATCTCAAAGCGCGTGGGTATCGTATCCTTGCGAAAAATTATAGAGCAAGACGCGGGGAAATTGATCTCGTAGCACGAGATGGTGAATTCATTGTCTTTGTAGAGGTTAAAACACGGCGGAGTCTCAAATTCGGGGTGCCCCAAGCAGCTGTAACTTGGCAGAAACAGCGACAAATCTCCAAGGTCGCTTTGGCATACCTACAATCCCAAAACCTCTTGGACGCGCCGTGCCGTTTCGATGTTATCGCAATTCATCTGTCCCCGCAGCTTGAGGTGTTAACCCTCGAGCAAATTGAGAGTGCATTTGAATTTCAATCCTGAACCGAATTCTTAACGATGTCTTGTGAGGTTCAATGCCTACAGATCAGGAAACCTTAAAATCCGTTTCGCGTTCCCTCCCATAATGTCTGCCAATTCCGCTTCAGATAGATCCGGCAGTAATTCTTCTATCACTGTGGTCAGTTTCCCATACCCCGGTTCTTCCAATATCCACGGAAAATCGGTTGCCCACATCAACCGTTTTGCCCCAAAGCCAGTCAAAAGACCTCGGTGCCATCCCGCCAAATCTTTATAAGGGAATTCTTCCGTGCTAAAGGCGTATTGACCAGAGAGATGCACATTCACATTTTCAAAGCGTGCGAGTCGATAGGTGGTGTGCATAGTAAGGTTGTAACCCGGCACCTGTATCTGAGGTCTCCCATATGCATCCCAACTGAATTTGCCTTTTCCTGGACACACCGCGAGATGATTTAGCACAACCCGGACCTGTGGAAATTCTTGTATCAGGTATGGCAGCAGGTGTGCATTAATCGCGTTCGGATAGAGCCACAAGACATAATCGCGTTCGGCAGCGCACTTCCAGATCGGATACGCCGAGAACTCGCGGACATCCATCTTCGCAAAAATATCGCGCGGTCCCCCGAATGTGGAAAATCGGAATCCGATGATCCCCGTGTTATCTGTGAGTGCCGCCATGTGGTCAGCAGGATTTGGATGTCCGTCTGGGACCAAGCCAATCCCTAAAAACCGATTCGGATACGCTTCGAGACAGCGCAGTAAATAACGATGGTTCGCTATGCTCGCGCCTGCCATCTGGACAAGCACTGCCTGATCGATCCGGTGTTTCTCCATTTCATCTAACAGTTTTTCGGCAGGCTCTTCCCGTTCTGCGGGCCAAACATCTGATATCTCCCGCGGAAACTCGGCAGAGGCTTTTGTGAATACGTGCAGATGCGCGTCAATGCGTGGCATAGGTATCCCCCTTTGATTATCCGTCCAAACTGAACAATTTACGACGTTCCGGGGTCTGACAATACGCCGAGATAGCGGCATACTGTTCCGGTCCGACACGTCCTGGGGTTCGTTTCTCGTAGATCAGGATAATGGATTTACGCGGCACATCGGAGTGATTGTCCATGGAAACGTGCCATCCACACGAATTGAACATGATCGCTGTGCCTGCTTTACCGGGGAACGCTTTGTGTCCCGGCATGCTTTCTTGCCGCGTCGGGCGCGTGTAGGGACCCGCATCCGGTTTATGACTGCCCGGCACAAAGCCGAATTCCCCACCTCCCCGTTCGACATCGTTGACGTAAATTTGGACCTTGATGTGGAGTGGATTGTCATGTCCCACATCGGGATGCCATCCGGTGTAGCTCACGGGCCACGGTGCCACTGTCCGAACCTGAGGTCCCAAGAGGATCAGGTCGTGATCTGTGAACGCCATCAACGCACCGTAGTAGCTGGGATAGTCGATAATGTCGATGAAAATCGGATCCTTTTCAAGCGGATTTGGGATGTCATAGAAGGTTGCGACGGAGTCCCCCGCTTCAACGCTATCCAGCCACTCTTCTTTGCACGCCTCTGCCCAGTAATCGAAAGCGGTTTGGAGTCGCTTGAGATCTTTCCCTTGAATCGCGTTTTCAAAGACGAGATACCCTTCTTCTTCCCACTGCTTTTTTTCTTCGGGTGTCGGTAGAATCATGATTTCCCTCTCTTGATGTGTTTAAAGTGATATAAGCAGGCGACAACGGTAGCCTGCGGTTCTTGAGAGAAAGACGTTATTAGCCAAAAAACTGTCTTTGTACGCTCGCGCCAAATTAAGAAACGCGGCCTCTGCCTGCGATGTGCCAGGTTGTTTCAATCGTATCGCCTCGGATACCTATCAATTCGTCATGGAGGTTGCTCGTCATCCCTTGATGCAGCGGGATAACGGAGAGGTGTTCACCGACCTTAAATCGGTGGGAACATTCGCTGACATCGACATGCCCGTGTTCGACCGACATTCCGTAAATCTTCGCCTCGGGATGTTCAATGATGTGACCGTAAGGCGTTGGGGGATAACTCGCAAAAGTCTTCATCCCGCCATCAATAATAATCCGTTCAGGCGTTGGTGTGCTGACAACGGTTGTGATAACACGCAACACACACCTGTCAGGCGCGAGCATCTCGGAACTCCCGACCCGGGTCATCCCTTCGTAAACGTAAGAACCGCTTCGGGTTTCCGTGCAGCCGAGTTCTTTCGATGCCGCTTCCGAACCTGTGCCGCCACCACTGATGATGTTCACAGGAATTCCGTCGCTTGAGAGTAAGTCAAGCGTTTCTTCGATAAACGGCTTCGCTCGGACGTTGCTCGGATACGTCATCACACCTTGGAAGTCGATGCCTGACATTTTCATAATCTGTTGTGCGAGGCGTTGTGCGTCTTGGGGGGACTGCACACCGCAGCGTCCACTTCCGGTATCGAGTTCCACGATAACAGGCACAACACAACCGTCAGCACTTGCTTGTTCAGAGATACCGGTTGCTGTTTCTTTTGAATCGAGTGCGACGATAACCTTGGCACGTTCGACGAGTGCCGTCAACCGTTTCAATTTCGGTGTTCCGACGATATTATACGGAATAAGAATATTGTCGATGCCCGCATCCACCATCACCTCTGCTTCGCCTAATTTCTGGCAGGTGATGCCTCGGGAACCCGCGGCAATCTGCAATTTAGCGATCTCTGGCACCTTATGCGTTTTGGTATGCACTCGCAGGGGAATACCCAGTTGATCGCAATGTGTTGCCATACACTCAATGTTCCGTTCAAGCACATCCAGGTCTGCCGCAAGTGCGGGGGTATCTAAAGCATCGATGTTCATAGTTTCCTCGTGGTGTAGACTACGGATTTTTACCCTTAATTTACCTTTTGTGCATTTTTCTGTCAAGCGATTGGGCTATGATGCGTAAAAAGCCTCTTGATTTTTTGTCAAAGGGGTGCTATACTGTTTCTAAAGTTTCCTCTCTAAAAATATGAACTTTCGAACGCGTTGCGACCGTTATTTGCAAAATATACACCAAGCGCAATGGACTTCAAAGGCAACGCCAAAACTCTTGTCATTCGCCAACGCTTCGCGAGGAGGAAAAAATCGTGAGAACCTTCGGAACTCAGGGACCTGTCAACCCTCACGATAACTACATTGTCACACGCCCGAAAGAAACCGCTGATTTCATCGAACGCATCAAAAATGGAAAATACATTGTCATCTTCGCGCCTCGCCAGACCGGAAAAACAACGTTCTTTCAACGCGCCGTGGAGACGCTCACAACCCAAGAACAACACTATTTTCCGATCCAACTCAATTTTGAAGAGGCTACAGACGATACTGCGGCTGATTTTTACAGAGGGCTCTATGAAGATATTCTCGAACGGATAGAGAATGTTTTTGAGCAACGCCGCGAGATGCCTTCTGTGCCATTAGCAGACTTTTTAGAGAATGGTAACCCTATTACCGATCATCGCGCTATGCGCAGGTTCTTTCGGCAGTTCGCAAAACTTCTGTCGCCTGATGAACGGCACGCAGCACAAACGCCTTCCTACACGCAGCGAGTGGTCCTTTTCATTGACGAGTTTGATGGCATTCCGCCTGATGTGATTAACGGGTTTCTCCACTCGCTGCGCCACATTTACGTCGCCGGGAAGCCGCGCAGCCCGCACAGTGTTGGCATCGTCGGTGTTAAGAATATCCGGCAACTCAACTATGACGATTCTATTTCACCGTTCAATATCCAAGATGAGTTCGTCGTGCCAAACTTCACGCTCGAACAGGTCCGTGAACTCTTGGGGCAGTATACGGAGGAAGTCGGACAACCCTTCGCACCAGAAGTCATTGAGGTGTTACACAAACAGACGAACGGACAACCTTTCCTCGTCAACCGCGCCGCACAAATCCTTACCGAAGAACTGAACGTTCCCAAAACCGAGAGGATTACGCTGGATCACTTCACAGCAGCGCATACGCAACTCCTTGAGGAAGGGAACACGAATATGAGTCATCTGCTTACCAATATCCGTAGGGATCCCCGGTTTGAAAGCGTCCTCATGAGAATCACTTCTTATGAGAGGGGGTTGCGTTTCAATCCAGACGATGAAATCATAGCCGAACTCGCTACGTATGGCGTTATTGCGAAAAGCACCGATGGCATGTGTGAAATCGTGAATCCGATCTATCAACACCGCATTCTGCAAGCCTTCAAACCGCTGTTTAATGGGTTGGAGGATGAATACTTCTCTGAAGAAAACGGTGATGATTTCATTGATTACCTCACGCCTGACGGTGTAATTGAAATGGGGGCCCTCCTTGATAACTTTCAGGCGTTCATCGCACGCGCAGGATTTAGGATCCTTCAAGTTCCAGAAACGCCTCAAGAATACGTTGGACAGCATTTGCTTTACGCCTATCTGGACACCTTTGTCCGAATCATCCGTGGCGATATGTTCCTTGAAGTCCAAACAGGCCGCGGCAGAATGGACCTCCTGCTCCTACACAATCAGCGAAAATATATTGTTGAAACAAAGATTTGGGAAGGGGATAGGTCCTATCAGGCAGGCAAGCAGCAACTCGCGGCGTATCTTAAGTCGGAAGGCGTGACGGACGGATATTATGTCGTGTTTGATCACCGACAAAAACCGGAACCTCGCGTTGAAATGGAAACCGTAGCGGATGTGGACATTCGGAGTTACGTCATTCCGGTCCTACAAGCCATCCCTTCAAACACCGCTTGAAGCTTGAGCATGATTTTCTCACGGGAGATTTTAATACATTGAAACGCTTAATTGTAGGCATCACCGGCGCGAGCGCAGGAGTATATGGCGTCCGTCTGCTGCAAGTGCTCACAGAGCAGCAGGATATAGAGATCCATCTAACGATTTCTTCATCTGGGGCGCGTGCCTTGGCAGAAGAACTTCAGCTTCAAGTTGACCTCGACAATTTCAAATTGGAATCCCTCATTGGTGTGTCTTCGCCGCGGGTTATTTACCATCATGAATCGGACATCGCAGCACCGATTGCCAGCGGCTCCTTCCGGACGGAGGGGATGGTCGTTGTGCCGTGTAGTATGGGGAGCGTTGCGTCTATCGCGGGAGGTATGTCGCGCAACCTCATCCAACGCGCGGCGGATGTATGCATCAAGGAGAATCGCAAGCTTGTGATTGTCCCGCGCGAGACACCCTTAAGTCCGATCCATTTGGAAAATATGCTGAAATTGTCGCGCCTGGGGGTTTGTGTGTTACCCGCGATGCCGGGGTTTTATCACTACCCAAAAGATGTGGACGATCTGCTCAACTTCGTTGTTACGAAAATCTTGGATCAGTTTGGGATAGATACGGGATTGATTCAAAGGTGGAAAGAGTAAGTGTTCGTTCTTTAGAATTTACTACAGTAGGACTTACGCAGTTCCTCTAAAGTTTGGACAATGCGTGTCACGTATATGTTGAGTTTCGAAGGTCTGTGTCTTTTTCTCTGAGTTTTACACATCCACGAAACTCGTAGAAAACTCCTGCACTCCAGCGGAGTGCTATGTCTATAGAAGACGATATACCCAAACTCCTGCACTCCAGCGGAGTGCTATGTCTATAGAAAATTCGGTATCGCTTTTTAGATTAGCCCCTATTTCTGTCCCGTTCGATTCTGATGTCTACACCACAACCACCATAGCAGTGCCGGAATAAGGTTGAGTGCCGCGATTCCCCACAAAATCATCGGTATCTGAAACCGATCTAACAGCATCCCAATGATCATTGAACTGGCACCGCCCATGAGTGTGAAAAGAGCGAACTCAGTGCCGAAAATACGTCCTCGAATTTGGTTCGGGGCGCGCTGCAACAGCAATTGTGTCGAAAATACCCATACGATTCCACCCCCGATGCTCCTCACAAGCCCACCGAAAAGCACGGTCTCAAAATTAGAGAGGGGTGCCATGATGGCGATTCCGATCACTGCGATTAAGTAACCGAGGGTGATACTGACTCGGAGCGGTTTGTCTCGGTCGCCGGTCCACCGCCGCGCCAGAATCGGTCCAATACCACTCCCGATGCCGTTGACGCAGTATATCATCCCTAAACTCAATGCCCCACCGACCCCAATAACGAAATAACTATTGGAGATTTCCACTAACACCACCTGAACACCCGTAGACATTAAAAGGGATATCGCTGCCTTATGGGTTGCGATGATTAGGATGTCGGGACGCTGAAACATATAACGCAGTGCCGTTAACTTTGCACGTCCTGGCGTTTCTCCGGCAGTGGATGATGCCCCGGGGAGTCTAATCTTCAGCAAGAGGCCTGCTGAGACAGCAAACGTGCATCCGTCAATAATGAAAGCCGTCTGGCTCCCAAAGAGTCCTGTGGTTAAACCCCCGATGGCAGCACCGACGGCGAGCATCACCGACCAGGTGGCTGCGCCGAGCGTGTTAGCAGTCCCCAGTTCTTGTGGAGAGGTAAGGTCTGGTAGGATGGCACTCCGTGCAGGACTGAAGAAACCGCTGACACCGAACAGAAGTGTCGTGAGAGCATAGAGCAACCAAATATCATTTGCGTCTCGGACGAAAAGAAATCCGAGCACAACGACGGCGCGCACGAGATCTGTGATGATTAACAGATGCTTTCGATTATACCTATCCGCGAATATCCCCGCAATCGGAGCAACCGCAAAGGGTGCCAGCATTCGGATCGTAAACAGAATGCCTAACGCCAGACCCGAGTCGGTTAACTCAGCAATGAGGATTGCAGAGGCGATGAGGTTAAACCAATCCCCGAGCAGACTGACGACCTGCCCACCCCAAAGCCAGCGGAAGTTCGCATTCTGTAGAATCAGTTCAAAATAGCCGACCGGTTTTCCGATGTCCCGTTGTGTGTCCGTGGGCTGTGTTGCGGAACGTTCTTGTTTAGACAATTAGAGATTCCACCGTTCGTTAATCGGTTTCTGGTAGACTTCAATATTGCCCGCGACGACCGCTTCATAGTCAACTGCCTGTCCACAGGCATTAGACTCGTAAATCGCTTCACAAATAGATTTAGCCCGTAGTCCTACCTCTGCATCCAGTTCGGGCGGACGGTTGTTTGCTATGGCATCCGCGAAATCGTAGCATTCAAGAACGACACCATCGGTGAAGTTGTGTGGAAAGAGCCGCGCTGCTTCTTCATCCGAAAGGCTTGACCGATATTCGGCGATAAGGCTTTCCATGCTATGACGAGTGCCGTCTTTAAGAATCACTTCCGCGCCATCAAAGGGTCCGTGGAAGATGTCACCGTCATCGAGGAGACACCCTTCGCTACCGTAGTAGACGACATGATGGAAGCCGTGTCCGACTGCTGCCCATGTACACGTCCAGAGTCCGATGACGCCATTTTTGAAGTTAAGGGTTGCAACCCAGGTGTCCTCTTGTTCGTTCTTGACGAGTTGTCCGGCTTTGGTAACTCGCAAGTCCTCAAATTGACAAACGCGTCCGTACACGGTGTCTGGGTCCCCGAAGAGATAGCGTATGGTATCACAATAATGGGCACCGGAATCCATCACCATGCCGCCACCCCCGAGGGTTAGGTCGAGGCGCCAGTGCCAATCACTTTGCGGATCCGGTTCCCGATAAGAGGCGTGTTGTGCGGAAAACATCCGCAGATCGCCGAGCATCTGTTTTTCGTTCATTAACCATTCCGCAGTGCGTCGGCTCGGCATGCGACGGATGTTCTCAGCGGTTGCCGCGATTTTGTTATTCGCTTTCGCCGCCGCAATAATCGCATGACTCGCTTTGACCGTTACGCCCATCGGTTTCTCCACCATGACGTTGACGCCACTATTGAGGCACTTTATGGCGTTGATATGGTGATGCGCATGCGACGTGCAAATATCTGCACCATCTAAATCCGCCGTTGCGAGCATGGTGTCGGTGTCATCGAACACGGCAGGCTTTTTACCCGTCACCGCTTTGACTTGATCGGCGAAGTCGTCTGCGCGTTCTTTAACTTCATCGCACATCGCGACGAGTTCTACTTTACCCGGCTCTGTTTGGTGTATTGTGAGGTAAGCGTTGAGATGCCCGGTTGCCATCCCACCGCATCCGATAATTGCAATTTGGACCGCCATGATTTTCCCCTTTTCTCGTAGAAATGTCTGATGCGTTATCGTATCACGGATATGTTTTTCAGGCAAATTGAAAACCCTTCATTTCTGGGTAAGAACGCCCTTAAATCACTGTTTTTTCTTATGATGTCTGGAAAACGGAATTGAATGCTTTTCAGTTTCGTTTGACAAATACGTTCTTAATGGGTATGATTAATACATGACTTAATTACTTTAGGACTTACGCAGTCTGCTCTTTTGTAGCACAAACTTTCCAGTTTGTGTCAGAAGAACGGGGGTTTTTGTGAGAGTTCCCATCTCATAGAACGCGCTACGGTCAAAATTGCGTAAGTCCTGTACTTCATTAAGGGTGAACCGTTAACAGAGACATGGCACGACACATATTTATGAGTGTTACGCGTTAAACTGTAGGCGTGCAGTGCCCTGAACGAAAGGAAAATTGACGATGTTTTCAAATCCAGGACAACAATCTGAATCTCAACTCGGCGGTGATGCTCCAGGCTCCCAACAGGGACACGGTTTCGGTACCGCGCCCGTGTTCCTTGCTTCAGTGAGTACGATTCTCGGTGCTATTCTCTTCTTACGGTTCGGTTACGCTGTTGCACACGCCGGGCTCTGGGGTAGCCTCATGGTTATCGCACTTGGGCATCTTGTGACGGTTCCGACGGTTCTGGCAGTGTCTGAGATTGCGACGAACCGTCGTGTAGCGGGTGGAGGCGCCTACTATATTGTCAGTCGCTCGTTCGGAGAGAGTATCGGAGGCTCCATCGGAATTGCCCTGTATATCTCCCAAGCCATCTCGGTTGCCTTCTATATCGTGGCGTTTGCCCAGTCCTTTCAACCTGTTTATGACTGGGTCGCGACGACGTATGGATTGATTCCCGATCCACGGTGGGTAAGTCTACCCTTCACCGTCTTTCTTCTTGTCCTGATGCTAACGAAAGGCGCGGGAAGCGGGGTTCGAGTGCTCTGGGGGGTGTGTGCAATCCTCGCAGTGTCCATAATTTCATTCCTCTTGGGACAAGGACCTGAATCCATTCGGCCCGAGGGATTGAATCTTACGGCACGTATTGAGAATCCCGACAGTTTTGGCATCGTTTTCGCCACATGCTTTCCCGCATTTACCGGTATGATCGCAGGTTTGGGGTTATCGGGTGATTTGCAGAACCCGCAAAGAAGTATACCGGTCGGGACGATCGGGGCAACATTCGCAGGCATGGTCATATACGTGCTTGTCGCGATTAAGCTCGGTCAGAGTGCCACGCCTGAAGCACTCGATGCAGATGAGTTTATCATGGCAAAGGTTTCGCTCTGGGGACCCGCTATCTACGTCGGATTGGGGGCAGCTGCGCTCTCCTCTGCGCTGGGATCCATTATGGTGGCTCCGAGAACATTGCAAATGCTTGCCCGAGACAATGTACTCCCTATCCCGAGGTTAAACCGACTCATGGAAAAAGGCGTGGGTGAGGCGCAGGAACCTGTGTATGCCACATTTGTGTCAGGCATCATAGCGATCGTTTTCGTGGCGATCGGCGAATTGGACTTCATCGCACAGGTATTGACGATGTTCTTCATGGTAACGTATGGTGCCCTCTGTGCAGTGTCGTTCCTTGAACACTTCGCAAGTAATCCCTCGTATCGCCCTACCTTCCATTCCCGCTGGTACTTATCTCTGTTAGGGACTGTCATGTGCGGTTTGATGATGTTCCAAATCAGCGCACTCTATGCTTTCATTTCCATAGGACTCATGGCGGTGACCTACCTCGGACTGCGTAGAAGTCATAGAGGACAACGCGACTTGACTGCAATCTTTCAAGGCACCATGTTTCAACTAACCCGATGGCTTCAGATTACTTTACAAAAAAGTCGGGTCAATTCGTCTGAAGGTGGATGGCGCCCCTCAATTGTCGCAATGACCCGATTCGGAGAGGGACGGCTCGGACATTTCGATCTGCTACGCTGGATCTGCCACAGACACGGGTTCGGACACTTCATCCGGCTGTTCCCCGGAGACTACTCGTTTACCAGCGAACTCCAAGCACGTATCCATGTGGATGATTTGATTAAAAAGACGGAAGTCAGCAGAGCCGGTATCTTCGTGGATTCCATAATTTGCCCGACGTTTCAACTCGCCTTGACACAAGTATTGCAGATGCCTGGGATTTCGGGGCTGCCCAATAATTGTGTCCTCCTTGAATTCGATCGAGACAAGCCTGACGAGGTCGAAGAAGTTGAAGAAGGAATACCCCTTGTCGCGAATTCCCTGTTCAATGTCCTGGTCCTCCGATCCACGGGATACCGCTTTGGGTATCGTTCCTCGATTGATGTATGGGTGACGGAAGACAACTTGAAAAACGCACCAATGATGCTCCTGCTTGCGTTTATCATTGTAGGACACCCAGATTGGAGACGTGCCGAAATCCGGCTTTTCGCTTGTTCCGAAGCCACGGACGCTAAGCGGGAAGCGAATAGACTTTCGACGCTCATGAAGGAAGGACGACTTCCGATTTCAATGCATAACGTAACGTCCGTGTCTTACAGCAGTCAGAAGGCTTTAGAGCAAGAGATAGAGCATCGATCCTCTCAGACCGATTTGGTGATTGCAGGCTTAACAGGGGAAGACATCTACTCTGAAAAATTGGCGCAAACACTACAGTCCTACGAGGCAGCCAATGACGTGTTGTTCGTTCATGCAATTGAACAGATTTCAATCGATTAATAGAGGCAGGGTTTGATGAATGTGTTGATCTCACAAGCTCTTGAGTTACTTCAAACACAGGTCATCACTTTAGGTGAAGAACCCGTGAGAGTCATCCAAATTGTTTGGCTAATTGTCACTTTGGCAGCTACATTGACAATCGCAGGTTTTTTACGCCGATGGTTTCGGCACCTTTTCAATAGGCTCGGGATCCCACAAACCCTCATAAATCGATTATTGGCACTGCTATTCTTGGTCGTCCTGATTTTTGGGATCGGTTTGGCATTCCGGCTTGCAGGGATTAGCACTGGGTTCTTTGGTAGAATTTTTGATTATCCGCTTGCGGACCTTTTTCAACCTGCCCAGAAACCTGGGGAGCCTGATGCGACTGCAGAGGTCGCGAAATTAACGTTAGCGAGGCTTTTTTATGGGTTTGCGATTGTTTTCGGAATGTTTATTCTCTCAAAATATGTCCAATGGGTGCTACGGCGACAGGTATTACAGGCTTTTCAAATTGCGGATCATACCCAGTTTATTTTACTCCGCTTCCTTCACTTCAGCCTTATCATTATCGGGATCATTATCAGTCTTAGCACGATCGGCGTGAGTTTCACAAGTGTAGCCTTAATTTTTGGAGGGCTGAGTATCGGGATGGGGTTTGGCTTACAGAATATCGCCTCGAACCTAATATCGGGATTCATTCTGATTTTTGAACGCCCTATCAAAATTGGGGACCTCGTGGAGATTATGGACGTTAACATATTTGGTAGGGTTAGCAGCATCAATCTCCGTTCAACGATCATTGTTTCCCTTGATGAGAAAGAGATTATCGTCCCCAATTCTCAACTGATTACGGAAGCCGTCCATAACCTCACGCACGCAAATAATCTTTTCCGACTTCGTATTGAGGTGGGAGTCTCCTATGGTTCGGACGTAGAAACGGTCAAAAACGTGCTCCTTGAGGTGGCACACGAACACCCAGAGGTCATTAAAGAACCGAAACCTACTATGGAGAGGGTCACCGCACCGTTTGTGCGTTTTACGAAATTCGGTGAATCCTCCTTAGATTTTCATCTGTTGGTGTGGATTCCCGATTCCTTTCAGCGTTTCGATGTTGCGAGCGACCTCCATTTTATGATTTGGGAAAAATTTAAGGAGCACGACATTAAGATCCCCTTCCCACAACGGGATGTCCATTTGTATCCAACGGACACCGAGCACCAAAAACTGACGACTCCTTAGGTGTGCCGAATGACATCACCCCTGACGAGATAATAGACCTCTTCACTGATATTTGCCGCCAGGTCGCCTATCCGTTCCAAATGCCGAAAAAGGAGGAGCAGGCTGATACCGGGTTGGATGAGTCTCGGATGTTCGCTCAAAATCGTCAGAAGTTCGTGGAGCATCTTTTCATAAATTTCGTCAACTTCAGTGTCGCGTGCTCGAATTTCTAAGGCATGTTCGGCGTTCCGATTGACGAAGGCATCTATTGCGTCCTTAACCATGGCTTGGATCACTTGTGCGACGTATGGTAGGTCTACGAAGGGTTTGACCGGCGGATGCTCCGATAACTCAATACTCCGTTTGGCGATAGAAACGCTTTTGTCCGCTATCCTTTCGATGTTATAGTTAACCTTCATCGCTGTTGTTAGAAACCGGAGTTCTATGGCTACGGGTTGATGGAGTGCGATGAGTTGGATACACAATGACTCGATCTCGTTTTCAAGCAGATCAATCTTATCGTCTGTAGCAATGACGAGCGCCGCTAACCCGCTATCTCGTGTTAAAACGGATTCAATGGATTGCCGCAGCATCTGTTCCGCAAGCCCCGCCATTTCTAATATTTTGTGCTGGAGTCCCTTGATCTCCTGTTCTAACATATTTTTTTCACTCCCCTGACTAACTTAAAGAACCTGTCACATATTGCTCTGTCCTTGTATCTTGCGGATTTGTGAAAATCTTTTCCGTTGTTCCGAATTCGATCAATTCGCCGTAGTAGAGAAACCCCGCGACATCAGAAACACGCGCCGCTTGCCGCCTTTTATTCGTGACGAAGATAAGGGTGTAATCGTTTGCAAGATCTCGTATGAGCGTCTCGATTTTAACGGTTGCGATCGGGTCCAGTTCCCCGCACGGTTCATCAAATATCAGGATTTCGGGGTCAACCGCTAAAGCCCGCGCGGTACAGAGAAGTTGTTGCTGTCCGATTGAGAGTTGTTTCGGGTCTCCGTGCAAAATAGGTTCCACTTCATTCCAAAGTCCGGATCTTTGCAGGCTTTTCTGAACGATGCTATCAAGGTGTGAAGATTGATTTATGCCTGCTATCCGAGCCCCGTATGCTACATTCTCATAGATAGAGCAACGAAATAATTCAGGTTTTCGGAACACCATTCCAATCTTTTTCCGGATGGTGGTGACATCTGTCTTTTTTGCATACATGTTCCTGCCCTTAAAAAGTATTTCGCCGCTGAACCTGAAATTCGGCGCAAAATCATTTAAACGATTAAAGCACCGGACAAGTGTGCTTTTACCACAATTGGCAGGACCCATGAGTGCTGTTACCTGTCTCGGTTGGACTTCAAACGAGAGGGCGTTCAGAATCTGATGATCACCATACCATACATTCAAATTATCGGTGCTCAGAATGGGGTCTTCCTTTTTCGTCTGCATCGTTTTTTTTATTTATGGGTTCCAGATTCAACCGTTAAAAAACTGGAAATAGTGCTCAATAGCAGTGCCCCGCCTAAGAATAACACGAATCTATCGGGTATGCCTCTGGGACCTGGTGTATGGCTCGGTATATGAATGCCGATAAGTAAGGCAGCTGCCGCGAGTGCCCGAGACATCGATCGACATCCGCCTGCAAGTATTTTTGGAAAGGCAAGCGGCACGACCTGTTTTGTTAAGACTTGCCATTGAGTGGCACCTAAGACGTAGGTCGATTCACGGATGGGGGTCGCAACAGATCGAAGTGCCTCTTGGGTCGTTTTGATTGCTATTGGCATTGCCATCAGAATGAAGATTAAAGTCTCTGCGTAAAACACCAGCGTGTTACGCTCAAAGAGAGCAACTTCTACACCAGATTCGTTCACGTTCTGGGCAGGCGAAAGGGCGCCAATCTCTTTGAGAACGCCGGGGTCGCTGAAAAGAACCATGATTGCTAAAAGTCCGTATAAGAGTGAAGGAATTTCAGTCAAAAAGTTGACCTGGCTTCCGATAAAACCCCGAATCCAACTTGTTGCTGGACACCATTCTTCTAAGTAAAAAGCACAGACTACCCCGGATAAAACCGCCAAAAGGCTGATGGGTAGAATCAGATTGAGATCGCTGATGAGACTGGGCAATATACCAGAGATACGAGAGGTTGATGACGTTTGAATGTGAACCACCGCTGTTTTTCTAAGGTCATTCCAGAAAAAAACAAACACGGCTCCCACTATAATGACAGCACCCCCCTGCAAAGCGATTTTTTTTCTGAGTTCTGAACGGATCATTGAGGAATTCATCGTTATTCTTACCCGTATCGCATTTGTACGTAATCCGCGGTTTTAGGGTGTTGAGGTGTTTCAAAGAGGGCTTGTGTTTCTCTGTGTTCAATAAGTTCGCCGAGGAACATATAGATACACTCCGTACTGACTCGCCGTGCCTGTGCCATGTTGTGCGTTACGATAAGGAATGTATATGTCCCCGCAAGGGCTTCCATGAGTTCTTCAACAGCGAGCGTGCCTTTCGCGTCTAACGCGGAGCAGGGTTCATCCATCAGAATGATTTTGGGTTTCAGCGGCAGCAAACGCGCGATACAGAGTTTTTGCTGCTGTTCAAGTTGGAGTGATGTTGCCCGGACCTTCAATTTGTCCTTCAGATCCTCCCAAAGGAAGACGGATGTAAGTGCCTCTTCAACAATCTGGTCTGATTCCGTCCGAGTCATACTCCGTATTGGAGAGTGGATACGCAAACCGAACAGTATATTTTCATAGACTGAAATCGGCAATGGATTTGGTCTTTGGAACACCATACCCACGGCTTTTCGGAGTTCCGGCAAAGAGACATCCGTATCATAGATATTTTTTCCCAGAATCTCGATTTTCCCTTTCGTCGTAACGTTGCCGTAGCGTTCATTGACGCGGTTGAAGCAGCGCAATAGGGTTGATTTCCCACATCCAGAAGGACCGATAAGCGAAGTTATTTGGCCGTCTCGTATCCTCACGCTCACATCAATGAGTGCCTGGAAATCACCATACCAGAGGTTGAGGTTTTCAGTTTCAATACTATAGTTCATTATTCCGTCTATTCTCCGGCGGTAGGTGCGGTTTCTAACCGCACTTACCATGGAATTGCGCCCATCCTAAGTTTAAAAGAATTACCCAAAGGTCCCGTTCACATAGTCATACGTCGCTTGCTCTGATGGATTTTCAGAGAAAATTATATCCGTTGTATCAATTTCGATGAGGTCCCCGTTGAGAAAAAAGGCGGTACGGTTCGCCAACCGTTTCGCCTGTTGCACCAAATTCGTGACGAGCAGAATCGTCATTTCTGTTCGTAGAGTTTTGAGCACCTCTTCAATACGCATCGTTGTAACAGGATCAACAGCGATTGAGAATTCGTCGAGACACAGGATGTCTGGTTGATGCGAAAGCGCACGCGCGATCGTCAAGCGTTGTTGTTGTCCACCCGATAATTTAGTGCCGAGCGTGTTCAATCGGTCCTTTACCTCTTCCCAGAGTGCTGCTTGCTGTAAACACCGTTCAACGATTTCGTCTAATTCCGATTTTGCGCGGATACCGGCTGTGCGCGGCGCAAAAGCCACGTTATCATAGATGGAAAGCGGCAGACCGACTGGTAAAGGCTGAACCATACCAATGCGCCGACGTAAGCCGTATACATCGCCAATCGTGCTAATATCTTCGCCATCGAGTTTCACGGATCCTGCTACGGTTGTGTCCGGCGTAAATTCCAATGTTCTGTTGATAACTTTCAGGAGCGTTGTTTTACCGGATTGCGCGGGACCAATGATACCGAGGATCTCGTTCTGATATACATCGAAGGAGACACCATTCAAGGCGGGTGTGTTTCCATAATGCACCTTCAGATCAGTAACCTCAATGATAGGTGTAGTTTGCGATCCATTCTGGCTATTTGAGTTCATGTCTGCTTGTCGATGCCTTCTGTGGATTCATTGTCCACGTTTGCTTCACTTTCTGCTTCTATTTTTCGTTCCACCCGTGCTTCCGTTAAAACTGAGGCTAAGAGTCCAGACGGGATAGCGATTAATCCCACGCCGACAAGGGTGACAAGGGCAGTGAAAATTTTGCCGCCCGGTGTTATCGGATAGACATCCCCGTAACCGACCGTTGTGAGTGTTACGATAGCCCACCACATGGAATCAAGAATGGTGCCGAATTCTTCGGGTTGCTGTTCTCTTTCAAAATAATGGATGCCACACGCAGCGAGATAGACTAACATTAATGACAGGATGACCAGTGCCAAGAGTTCCCGTCGGATTTCATTCAATGCCTCGGTGAGCCGATCTACCGCTAAAATAAATCGGGTCGCTTTGAAGATCCTGAAAATTCGCAGAAACCGCAGGATCCGAAGAACGCGGAACCCTGGCACCAGAAACAGAGACGGTAGAATCGCGAGGAGGTCTATGATGCCGTAGAAACTGAAAATGAAATCCCGTTTTCTCGGTTCAATATAAACACGCAAGATATATTCGATCGAAAATAGACCAAAAAATACCGAGTCTAACAAAATGAAGTGCGGCGCATGCGGGTCCTCACTATCAGATTCAAGCACAAAGACCACAGCGGAAGCGAGAATCAGGAACTGGATGATTCCACTGACAATGTTTCCTTCAATGATCGCTCGCAATCTCTGTTTGTTCATGATACATTTTCGAGGAATGGTTTTCGGTTCTCAGCTAAAAAGTCTTTCAATTGCCTCTGCTCGGAGTTTTCCAGAAAACGCCCCTGTTCACGAAAGTCCGCTTGTCCGACAACTGACAGCCATTTTACCACTTTTTCCGGGTTCGGAGATACACCCTTAGCACAATCGCTGCTGCATTGACGAGTAAGACACTGCCGACAAGGACAACCGCAGTCCCGTACGGAATGCCCTCTGTAACGTCCGGAACCTGTGTTGAAATCGTAAAGAGGTGTAGCGAGAGTGCCATACACTGTTCCATTACATTATAGGCGAAAAGGTTTCCTTCCGCAATAGCTTTATAAAAAACCGCACCCGTGAACATAATGGGGGCTGTTTCACCTGCTGCCCGCGAGACCTGTAAGATAACACCCGTTAAAATGCCGCTGATGGAGTTAGGGATAACGATACGGCGAATCGTTTGCCAGCGCGTCGCCCCAAGGTTCCAGCACGCCTCTCGAAATGACATCGGGACGGCTTTGAGGGCTTCCGTCGTGCTGGCGATGATGACCGGGAGCGTCATGATGGCTAACGTGAGTGACGCTGCTAAAATGGATTCTCCTAAACCCGCGAAAAGCACAAATGCTCCAACCCCGAACAGCGCGTGGACGATACTCGGGACACCCGCAAGGTTCACAACCGCTAAATTCGTGATACGCGTGAACCAACTCTCACGGGCATACTCGTTGAGATACACTGCAGCGAATACGCCAATCGGTGCCGATACTAATAAGGAGACGACCACCAAATAGATCGTCCCTAAGAAGGGAGCCCAGAGTCCCCCGGCACGCATATTGTCCTTCGGATTCGTGAATAGGAACTCCAGTGAGAGTACCGGTAATGCTTTGTAAATAAGATAACCGATGATGAGAAGTAATGGAAGAATCATCAGACTTGTCATCACAAGGAAGAAGATTCGCATCACATTCTCTGTCCACCGCTTTTGTTTGCTGATTGCTGTTTCCGTAAACATCTTTTAATTTTACCTTGCGGTTTTTTAATTTTACCTTGCGGTTAAATAACGTGCGTCTGAACTATCAAGTATGTTTCTTAAATCCGCTCTCCATTACATTACGAGCTACGTGCTTTGAGCCTATTGTAGCATAACCTGTTAGGTTGTGCATCTTCTGGCTGACTGCTGACAACTGTCCTTTATGACTCCTGACGGATACCTTTAATCACCAAGTCTGCGATGAGGTTCACCACAAAGGTAATCGTAAACAACAAGATACCAATGATAAAGAGGACTTGATAGTGTTCATCGCCTCTCGCGACTTCACCCAACTCAGCCGCGATTGTCGCCGTGAGCGTGCGAATCCAAGAGAGAGGTCCTGATGGAATGTTAACGGAGTGTCCGGTCGCCATAAGCACAGCCATCGTTTCACCGATAGAGCGTGCGGCACCGAGGAGCACGGCTGCGAGGAGCCCGTTTTTGGCGGCGGGTAAAAGCACGCGATACACCACTTGCCACCGAGTCGCACCGAGTGCCTCCGCCGCTTCACGATAGGAATCCGGGACGGCTTTTAGGGCATCTTCCGCAATGGAAACGATAATCGGCACACTCATCAATGCCAGCATGATACTACCGTTCAACATCGTTAAGCCGATGGGGGCGTTGAAAACCGAGATAATCAATTGATTCATCAGTGTCAATCCGATGAATCCCCACACAACGGACGGGATAGCCGCGAGCAGTTCGATAATAATCTTAAATGTTTCTCTCAGTTTCGGACTACAGAACTCCGATACAAAGATTGCCGCCCCAAGCCCAAACGGAACAGCGATACACATAGCTAAAAGGGTGACGCTGAAAGTGCCAACGATCAGTGCAAATGCCCCATATCTTTTATTGTTCAATGAGGTCGGTTGCCACTCTACACTCGTCAGAAACTGCCCTAAATCTAAACCCCCGAAAAGGAAACCGGCGCCCTCCCGAAATACAAAAAAGAAGATACCGAATACAAAGAGAATGGAACTGATACCACACAGACGGATAAATAATTCAATCGCTGTTTCGGAAAATGGCAGATGTGCCGCGCTTTTTTTGCGTAGGATGTTCATATTTATTTTTGATTATTTTAGGACTTCCGCACTTCCGCGGTAGGTGCGGTTTCTAACCGCACCGATTGCGCCATACAAACCTAATTCTCTAATTTTGCATAAGTCCTGTATTTTCTAAAGGGACAAAGCCGAGTTTCTTAACGATCTCTTGCCCGGCTGCTGACAAGATCCAATCGAGGTATATTTTTATTTCTCCCGCGGGTTCACCGAGGGAATACATGTATAAGGGACGCGCGATAGGGTAGGTTTTGGCGAGGACATTTTCGAGATTCGGGGGATAGTAAGGCGAATTGGAATCAGCAGCGACCTCTAACATTTTCACATGTGAAGTGGCGTATCCCATGCCGCTATAGCCGATAGCACACGGGGTCCTTCCGACAACTTCTACGACATCTTTGGAACCGTGTAAATCCAACGAACCGATGCGGAAGTCACGGCTTTTGCCGAGCAGTGCCTCACGAAAATAGAAATAAGTGCCGGAATTGGATTGACGGCTGATGCGGATAATTTTGTCACTCGGACAGTCGCTGTGCGATATACCGAGCTCGCTCCATTTGCTGATTGTGCCGTTCTCACCATAAATTTCTGCAAGTTGAATAATGGTAATTCTATCAATCGGCGTGTCTTGGTGCACATAGACGGCGAGGGCATCGTAACCCACGATAAATTCCTGCGGGACTTTACCCGTATTTTGCGTCGCAAGTTCCAGCTCTTTTGGCTTAATCTGTCGACTGCAATTCGCAATGTCTACCGTGCCATTAATAAGCGCAGCGACACCCGTTCCAGAACCGCCACCCGACACCTCCACCGAGGCAGTCGTGCTGATATCCGTATACTTTTCAGCCCATGCCTGTGCCAGATTCACCATCGTGTCTGAACCTTTATTTTTGATGGTGAATTGTGTGTCCTCTGTCTTTGCAACGCTTGTATCGTCTTTCGGTGAACACCCGTTCATGACGAAGCAACATACCAAAAGGATAAGAAGGCATGAGGTCGTAAAGCCGATCCGACCATTTGTTCGCATCAGTCTACCTCTCTCACAAAATTCTAACCTAAATTGTAGCATACAATTGTTACGAAAATAAGACAAAATTCGCAAATGTTATTAGTAGGACTTACGCAGCTCCTCTTAAAGTCCCCCTGATAAGGGGGATTTAGGGGGTTGGAGATTTAGGAGGTTTCTTTGGACAAATCACACTTGTGGGACAAATCACACTTGTGGGAGGGGTTTGTAACCCCGACCCTTGATTTAGGAGGTTTCTTTGGACAAACCACACTTGTGGGACAAATCACACTTGTGGGAGGGGTTTGTAACCCCGACCCTTGTGAAAACTGAAGGACCCTATTATTTTTGCAAAATGAATTGATTTCAGAACCCACCTATGCTAAAATAAAATTAGGACTTACGCAATATTGATAGAAATAGCAGGTTTTTGAAGTTGTTGTCGGATGTAATCATCAAGTAAACTTTCTTTGAGTTGATAAATCGTTTGACCGGCTGCCCGGGCGGCTCGCGTCAAACTCACCCAGACCCA
>JAJEDB010000053.1 GCA_022821725.1 Candidatus Poribacteria bacterium
GAAAAAAGTCGTCAATCTCACAGAAAAGTGTTATCATAGACATTAGAGAACTCCTTTTGTTATAGGTTGGGTTTACCTTATTATACAAAAGGGGTTCTCTTGAAACCACAAACTTTTATTATTTTCCGAACTCACGTTAAAATAATCCTACCGATGTTCAGGCGACTCTACAATGCAGTGATGACGCTAAAATCCTATCAGCCACACTGTTATAGTAAGGTCGAAAAATAACTCTCACTGTGAGGCAGTTTGTAGCATCAACTGTTAGTTTGGATTTCCACTATAGGACGCAGACTAACAGTCTACGCTACAATAGAGGGGCCCACGTAATTATGGATGCTACTATAATATCATATAGGATCTGGAAGTGACGCAGCCGATTCAACGCATTACACAAAAAGACACGAATTACCCAGCAGGATTAGAGCAGTATTTAAAAACAGAAACACCGGAAACGATCTGGGCGTGCGGGAATACTGACTTGTTACTTGGGCAAAACGCCACCTTAAACGGAGATCTCTGGGCACTCTTCTGCTCCAGTAAATGTCCCGGCGAGATTATTCTGAAAGCCCACGACTTGGCACAGAGATTTAAAGAGAGAGGTATCCCAACGATCGGTGGGTATCACTCGCCAGTTGAGCAGGAATGTCTGCGTGTCTTATTGCGGGGCGCGCAACCGATTCTTTTATGTCCGGCGCGGAGCATCGAAAATATGCGACTGAAATCGGCGTGGAAGGATGCGTTGTCTGAGGAGCGTCTCTTAATCCTATCTATTTTTGGCAGTCACTATCGGCGATCGACGGCGGCATTGGCGCACCAACGCAATGCCTTTGTTGCAGCACTTGCGGACAAAATCTGTATAGCGCATGCGGCAGAGGATAGCAAAATCCTGGCATTCGCGCAGCGGGTATTGGCGTGGGGTAAACCTGTTTTCACTTTTGAGACATCAGCAAACGACACACTTTTTCAACTTGGGGCGCGACGGCTTGAAACGCCCCTATTTGGAGGATAATAATGGCGGAAACCGTTTTTCTCGGAGACCACGAATTGACCTTCCCCGGTCCACACCTCGGTGTGCTTCGGGACTGCAACGCTGTCCTCGATTCAGCAGAAGGTTTGCAGAAACAGATAGCGGAGGACGGGTATCTCCTCGTTCGAGGCTTAATCGATAAAGAGAAAGTCGTCGCGGGGCGTCGGGCTATTCTTGAATACGCCAACGGCAACGGAAAAGACGAGGTTTTCAAGTCCGGCACTGACATCATGGAGGCGGTTGCTGGTGGTGGCAGTCCTGGTCGAACGATGGGCACTCCCGCCGTTACACACCATCCAGACGTGCAGGCGGTTTTGGAGGGGGATGAACTTTTCAAGTTCTTCCGAACCTTCTTTAGCGGCGATACCCGAACTTTCGATTACAAGTGGCTCCGATTCGTCCGTCCTGATGCCTGGTCGGGACCGCATTTCGATTTTGTGTATATGGGGAGAGGTTCGGAGCAGTTGCACACCTGTTGGGTGCCGTTCGGCGATGTGCCAGCAACGATGGGAACATTGACTGTGCTTGTCGGGTCGCATAACCTCCCCAGCTTCGCTCGGATTCGGGATACCTACGGCAAAACAGATGTCGACAGAGACGGGACCCCTGGGCATTTCGGGCGCGTTCCGATGGAGATCAGCGAAAAATATGGGGGTGAGTGGCAGACAGCGGATTTCGAGATGGGGGATGTCATCATCTTTACGATGCACACGATGCACACCTCTACGAAGAACCTCTCCGACAGATGGAGAATCAGTTGTGACATCCGTTTCCAACCCGCAGAGCATCCGATTGATGAGCGATGGGTCGGCAAAAACCCGATCTCCCATACGGGCAGCCAGAAGATTTCGTTTGAGGAAGCAAAGAAAGAGTGGGGATTGGATTAACCGAACAACGATCGTCGGATCTGACGCACGGCTTGACGAATCCGATCTTCGTTCTCTACGAGGGCGATACGGATATAGCCCTCACCGTTGTGTCCGAATCCTGCGCCGGGAGAAACACAGACCTCTGCTTCGCTGAGAAGTTTCATGGCGAATTCCATGGAGCTGAGGTGCTTCCATGCGTCAGGAATCGGTGCCCAGACGAACATTGACGCCTGCGGTTTTGGGACCTTCCATCCGATCCTGTTGAGACCATCAACCAACACATCCCGGCGTTTTTGGTAAACGGCAGCGTTTTCCATCACCGTATCCTCTGGGGTCCGCAGTGCCATAATCGCGGCAACCTGGATCGGTGCGAAAATCCCGTAATCGTAATATCCTTTAATCCGAGCGAGTGCTTCGACAATCTCACGGTTTCCAGCAGCAAATCCACACCGCCAGCCCGCCATATTGTAGGATTTAGACAGAGAGATAAATTCGATACCGATATCCTTCGCGCCTTTTGCTTGCAAGAGACTCGGTGCCTTGTAGCCATCAAAAACAATGTCTGCATACGCCAAATCGTGGATCACAACAATCTCTTGGCGTTTCGCGAAGGCGACAATCTCTTCAAAGAATCCGAGATCGACGACAGCACCCGTTGGATTGTGCGGAAAACTTAAGATTAACACCTTGGGTCTGGGCCAAATGTCACGTGTGATTTCGGTGAGCGAGGGGATGAAATCGTTCTCTTCTGTGAGGGGTATGCTCACGACGCTTCCACCTGCGAGCACAATGCTGTACATGTGAATGGGAAAGGTCGGATTTGGGACCATCGCTAAGTCCCCATTGTCAATCAAGGCTAAAGCGAGGTGTCCGAGTCCCTCTTTTGTGCCAATAACAGCGATTGCCTCTTCATCTGGATCAATATCCACACCGAACCGGCGTTCATAATGCCAACTGACTTCCCTGCGCAAGTTGTAGATGCCACGCGAAACGGAATAACGGTGATTTCTGAGCTCCTGCGCCGCTTCCGTCAATTTATCAATAATAGGTTGTGGGGTCGGTTGATTCGGATTGCCCATCCCCAAATCGATAACATCAATGCCTTGTTGCCGACGTTCGTGTGTTAACTGCCTAAGTTTGCCGAACATGTAGGGTGGGAGTCGATTTAAGCGTTTTGAAAATATATTCATTTTTTAATTTTACCTTGCGGGTAAGGTTCGTGCGTTTGGACTATAACGTGCGTCTCTCAAATCTGCCCTCCGCTACGCTTACGGGCTACAGGGTTTGAGGCTCTCTTAAGAGGATATTTTTCTGAGACGAAAACCTCTTAACTGACTGCTGATTGCTAATGGCTATCTGCCATCTGCCAATATGTTCGTAACCGATCGCCCCAATTCGATATGACCTGCTTCGGGCTTGGATGCCTGATTTGCTGCCGATGGAGTCTTGCTTCTTGTGCAAATAGTTTGTTCCTGCATACCTTAACGACTTCATCGTAAGTTGGGTTTCCTGCTAAGTTTTCTGTCTCCCCAGGATCATTTTGTCGGTCAAACAACTGCGCAAGCCCAAGTTGGTCGGTATCTGGTCCAGGGGGCTGGAAGTCCTCTACTGCTCTGGGTTTATATTCTGTAACGTATTTATACCGATCCGTGACAATTGCCCTTCCCCAATAATTGCTCTCTATGTAGGCGTAATCGCGCCAAGGGACATCCTTCCCCTCCACAAGGGAACGGACGCTCAATCCCTGTATTCCTTCAGGCACGTCAATACCGGCGTAATCGCAGACGGTAGGGAATAGATCGACCCCAGAGACGAAGTGCGTTTCGTCGAACCGATCCTTCTCTACAGAAATGTCTTCTCCCAAGCACGCGACGATGAAAGGCACTCTCACACTCTCTTCGTAAAGCGTGAATTTCTGGAACATCTGGTGGCTACCGCATGCCTCGCCATGGTCTGCGCTGAAGATAATAAGCGTGTTATGGTGCCGAGATGTCTCTCGCAGCAGCGCGAGGACCCTTCCAATTTCTGCGTCCACTTTCTCGATGAACCTATAATAGTTCCATCTCAGGTAACGCCAGTGAAATTCGTCCCAATCCCGGACCCCTTTGAGAATCGCGGCGTGGATAAGCGCGTCATCAACCCTTCGGCAGACCCGGTGTAGCACGGTTTCCCGTTCATCATAACCGAAGTTGTCTGGGAGTGGCGGCAGATCGTCTTCGGAAACGATTCCCTGCTCCAACGGGTTTGGGATATGTTTCTCCTCATGGTTGTGCAAGTATTCGCATACGTCGTGCGGATCGACGTAACCGATCTGGAGGTAGAATGGATCGTCGCTGTCGTAGTTCGTCAAGAAATCAGCAACTGCGTGCGTAGATGCCGAATCGTAGTATGCGGCACCCCCTGCGCCAATGTCCTGTTGCCCATAATAGAGGGTCTGAAAACTCTCGCGGACATCCCTGCCCGGCACATGCCACTTACCGCAGTGGAATGCTTGATAGCCGCCTGCGTTCAGCAATTGTCCAAGGTCAGGGATTTCTGAGTGCAAATATCCACCGTTAAACGGGACTCCCGTTTCGGAGGTGTATAGACCCGTCGCCCAGCTGGAACGAGCGGCGGCACATACTGGATCTGTGCAGAACGATCTGCGAAAGGAGGTACCGTTCCGATGAAGTTCATCAATATTGGGTGTCCGAAGGAATGGGTTTCCGTAAGCCGAAATCGCATCCCACGAGTGCTGATCGGTGTTAATAAAAAGAATATTGGGGCGTTCGTTCATACACGTTCCCCCATTTTTTCTCTCAGCACCAACGTCTCAAAAAAGGTTGAAGCGATAGCGACATCTCCGTGTCCATCAAGCCACCAATACGAAGGCAAAAGTCCAGCACCGTAAAGATAGTAACCGTCAAGCGGAATAGGGGTCTGTATCGACTCAAGGAAACCGAGCTTACTTTTTCGTCGCAGTTGTTCCAGATCTTCAAGCACAGCAATGTCTACTCCATCGTCTGACGCTTGAATTGTTCGGGCAAGCGTAGGAATGACATCAAAGAGTGCCCAATTGCACGTCAATTTGACGGATGCGCCCACCCTTCCTGCAGCGATTTCAGGGTTTCCGTTGATGCGCAGCCGCACCTCTGCATCCGAGGTGAGATAGCCTATACACGTCAATTGAGAGTATTCATCACCAGCACTATTTCGGGCATCAACGCGCCAATTGCTCCTAAGCGGACGATGGTTTTCATCACGACAACAGAATTGCATTTGCAGATTCTCGCCGCTCGTTGTATTCTCGTATTTGACGGAATAGTGCCACAGATTGTCGTTTTTGTGCCGTTTGATGACAGCAGTCCCGATCCGCAGTGTCTCCGTGTCCCCACCTCTGCTACGGTATCCGCGCCAGTAGTTCGGTAGCACATTGTAAACATGCGTGATGGTTTGCGGTGTCTGCGTGCAGCGTATAGCAGCTTCAGGGTCATATCCGCGAAGCGTTCCGATTAATTCTTGGGCAAATTGGGGGTTTTGGGCACCGTAATTGTAGTCAAAGGACCAGTGCAGCGAATTGCCATCGTTCATGGTAGAGGTTCTTTACTGGAGGCAGCGTTATGTGCGTAACGGGTTGTTTCAGGCAATCGGTAGCCTCGACAACATGCGAGTGTCAATGTGCGTGCGGAATCCAAAGAGATTCGGTGTCCTATGGATATGTAGACCACCCGAACGTTTCTACGTGTGCGAACAGCGGCACCGATCACTTCGTCTTTGTCCATCAGGTAGGTGTAAGATCCGTGTTCCGTTTCTGGCTCCTCGTAGCGTCCCCAAAGTCGGGATTTTGCGCATCCAATCGTGGGTCTATCCAAAATCAACCCTAAATGCGATGCGAGTCCAAACCGTCTTGGGTGTGCGATCCCCTGTCCGTCTACTATTACCAGATCCGGCTCGGTTTGTAACTGCGTGAATGCTATCAACAGGGGCGGGATCTCCCGAAAGGACAACAGCCCCGGTACATAAGGAAAACGAACAGGGCTTTCAGTAACCACGCTATCTACCACCTGCAAGCCGGGAAAACTGAGGACTACCACGGATGCGCGTGCGATGTCCTTTTTGAATCCGATATCTACCCCAGCAACGGTATTGATTTTCCCAAACCGGTCTGTTTTAACCACCTGTGTGCGGAGCCCATTTTGGAGTCTCCGTGCTTCTTCAGGGGTAACATCCCATGAATGGAGGGCGCGATACTGCATAGCTGCCGCTGTTCGTTTTCAATGTAAACGTCGTCGTGTTTTACAATGCTTCAGGCATAAAGGAAGCGTGCGGTGGTAACCCCTCCGCGGATGCTTATAAACATGATAACACAAAACACTACAATTGTCAAGCCTTTTCGGCGTGGCTTATGCGTCCAATGCCTATTCCTTTTGCCTCGTCTCTTTGACTTCAACGGCACCAGGCTTCGTGATGTGCCGGATGCCCGCGAAGAAAGCAGACAGCACTAAGTACCCGCCACCGATACCGATGAGGGCACCCAAACTGCCGATAATGAATTCTACTCCGTTGAACATTATATGTTCTCCTCAAAATGGATTTTTATAATGACGTTATATGAACCTGCCGGCGTTTCCCAAATTTTGAGACCATCGCCTGAACTATTATATGCAGTTAACGAAAATATAGATAAATCGGTTTCAAATTTTCATACTAAAAAATTTTCGCTAACAGGATAATGATTAGGAGGTAGCAAGAATCATGCCACTACAGAGATGCCAATATGGGAGGATGCATCAGCAAAATGTGTGTAATTAAACACAATAGGACAAGAAATATATATTTATGTAGCAAAATAGAAACATATTCAGGACGGATGCGCGCTTTTGTCGTGTCAATACAGGAAAAATTAAAAATTAGTCGAGCATGGCAAGGAGGCTGGGTGGCACGAGGTGTTCAATAGCTTCACCCCGTTCTAACAGTTCGCGCACCTCTGTGGAGGACATATACGCGTAAACATCGGGAAGCAGAAGGCATGAAACGTAGGGGGTATATTGGCGGATCTCCGGTTGGTCCATGAAGGACGCTATTGTCTCGACATCTGCCTCCGCTCGGTTCGCAACAATGAAACGGGCATCTACAAAGAGTTCTCCCAACTCGGTGTGGAAATCCGTGTAGTATTTCGGATCGAAAATTCTGACGAGGGTATCGTATCCAACGATGAAATGGAACTCGGTTTCTGGTGGCAAAATAACTTTTAAAGCACTTACTTTATCAATATATCTACCGTGGCTTGAGACACCGACGGAAAATTTTTCTCGGTTTTTCGTGTACCTTTTGAGGGTCAAGAGCCTTGCAGCAAGTGGTAAACCAAACACCGTTTTATCCACATTCGCCTTCGCCAAGAGTAGGAGCAGTTCGTCCAACTGGTATTCAGGAATTGTGTCCTCAATCATTTTGGTATGTGCAAGCGTTAGCGGGTTGAAGGAACCTGAAAAAATGCCGAGTCTCTTACCGGGTTTCGATATTGCTGATTCTGCCCGGTGTATCAATTCTATCTGCGGCGATGCCGCTGGATCCAACCGATTAAAGAGTTCGGTGTACCGGTCATAGTCCGGATGATGTTCACACTTTCGTATCAATAGGTCCAATAGTGAATGTGCCATTCGTCTATCCGTGTTTGTGTTCTTCGGATCACAGGCTAACAGCCTATGCTACAAATCCGCCTTTTTCGCTTCTTCCCAGATTGCATCAAGACTCTCTAAGTCTTGTGCTTCAAAATTTGTGCCGCGGCGTTCTAATTCCGCTTCCATCCATTTAAAGCGTGTCATAAACTTGCGGTTCGCCGCCCGGAGCGTTTCTTCGGCTTGGATCTCCATGAAGCGGCACAGATTGACAATGGCAAAGAACAGATCTCCGAGTTCCATTGAAACTGCTTCAGGTTCATCAGTCCTCATACTTGCCTTGACTTCTTGGAGTTCTTCGTCGACTTTGGCAACAACATCGGCGAGTTCCTCCCAATCGAAACCGACCCGGGCGGCTCGGTTCTGTATTTTCTGGGCGCGGAGGAGTGTCGGCAGGGCGTCGGGAATTCCGTCAAGGACGGATTTCCGATCCTCATAGCCCGCCTCTTGGCGTTTAATGTCTTCCCAGTTTTTCACAACTTCGTCCGAATCCTCAACGTCGATATCGCCAAAAACGTGCGGATGTCGCCGAATGAGTTTCTCCGTGAGTGTTTCAATCACGGCGTAGATGTCAAAATCCTTATGTTCTGCTGCGATCTGTGCTTGGAGCATAACGTTCAGCAGGAGATCCCCCAATTCCTCTTTCAATTTTTTCGGGTCACCTGCATCAATGGCTTCAAGTGTCTCGTAGGTTTCCTCAATGAGTGTGGATTTCAGGGTTTCATGGGTTTGCTCGCGATCCCACGGACACCCATTCTCGCTTCTTAATATCGCTATGACCCCGACAAGTTCTTTGAACAATTCTTTTTCCATAAGATCCTCCTTATCTCATTCCTGTTTTGTTTTTCAAAGCTTTTACATGTTTCTGGACTTCCGCGTAGCGTTCTGATTCCTGGAAGTGGGTAAGATAGAGTTTGTAGAGTTGCAGCGCACGCGTATAGTTGTTCTCTGCTTCCGCGGCGCGCGCTCGACCTTCTAACGCATCTGCTTTGGCATTTAGGAGTTCACTGAGCAGTTGCGTGGCATGTTCTTTGAAAACGCTGCCAGCATATTTATCGCGGAATGTTTCCAATGCCTTTACTGACTGGACATAGGGTTTCTCATCGGCCATTTTTTTTAGCCGATTGAATTGTGTTTCGGCTTGGGTGCCGAGATGTATTGCGGATTCTTTCGCCGTGCGGCACAGTTCCGTATCGGGTAAAATCTCAGCGATTTGGGTATAAAGTGTGAACGCCTCCCCAAGTCTACCATCTTTTTCAGCGAGTTGCGCCTTTTCAAACTCGGATTCAACCTGTTTCATGGGTCCGTAAGTGATAAGCCACTCCCGCATTCTTGTTTTCGCCATCCACTGCGAAGAGAGTTTGTGCGTTTCATCTTCCCATCCTCAAAAGTCACATCTGCACCGCACTCGGTATAAAACTGCAAAGCACGTTTTGCGCGTGGGTAATGTGGGTCATCCAGTTCGCCGACACCATAGAAAAACGGATGCCCGCGGATGAGTTCCTCTGGTGGTGGATTCATGTCCACATAGCACCTACCCGCTCCAAGGACGAGATTCCCCGCTAACCGATCTAACATCTGTTCTCCGAGAACGGTCGTTGAGTAGCCGCCTTGGCTATAGCCGCCCATAAAAATGTAGTCTTGGTCAACATTCACTCGTGTTGAGATAATTTCTAACGCCTCATCAAAGAAGATTTTCTCCGGTCCCGTCGTGGTGAAGCGGAGTTTGTGGTAGTAAGCGTCAGTTGCGTAGTTCATACCGACAATAATGAACCCTTCTCCTTTTGTTACCTGTTTGAAGGGCCAGGTTGTGGCTGAGCCGCGGTAGCCGTGGTAACAAAAAATGACCGGGAATGGACGTTTATCGGTGTAATCAATAGGGACGTAAAGCAGAAAGGTCTTCTCTGTCTTTGGCGCCGTGATTCGCACCTCTCTTCCCGGCGACAGCGTAGGTATCTCAGCGGCGAGGGAGCTGTGGAGTAGAAACAACAGGAGCGTGTTGCTGCATACAATTCCTACGCTGCGGAAGAAATTATTGGAACGTAGAAAAAGACGTGTTTTCATGCGTTCGTTCCATTCTCCTGATCTTGAAGGGTCTCTAATTGAAGAATCAGTTGACCGAGTTGAAGCCGCAAGAGTAGCGTATAGATCTGCATCAGGAGCGTAACCTGTGCTTCTGTGGGTAAATCGCTGGCATGGATTACCGCGAGCAACCTGTCCGCACGTTCTCTGACCTGTTCGGCTTTCTCTAAATCGTCGTCTTCTGTTTCGACCGTGCTTTCCTTGATGAACTGCCAAATACGATCCTGGATTTCCAGCATATAGTTTTTTGCCATTGCGGTGCGTGCGCGTTTCGCAGAGTCCACCCAGATCGTGTTTGCCTTCCAATTGAGCATGAACGCGACACTGTTGATAAGCACATCGCGGAGGGTATCTTCCCCAGAAAGGAGCTCCTCAATATTGGTGATCCCTTCTGCCTCTGCGGAGAAGGTCCGCACGCGGGTATACTCTTTCAGATTTTTCAGCATCAACTCGTTTTCAGCGATGAGATGCCAGAAATCCGCACTTGTTGACAGTAAAACCTCTACACGGCTGCAAACCGTATTAGGAACTTGGGCACGGATGCAGTAGTAGTGGAGACTGTGAAGCAGACTCCGAAACTGTCGCAAACTCTCGGTCGTCTGGATTTCCGATGAGTGCGCGATATGCGGGAGGAGCTCATCCCGAATCTGATTCAAAAGTGTAGGGACAGTGCGTTCAGCATTCATGTTGCGGATCCCAATAATAGGCAAGCGTCTGTTAGCACAATTTTCTTGTCTAATAGCGTAGCAGGTTTTCTGGGAAAAGTCAACTTGACAATTGTCACTGGCGCGTGTTAGAATGTGGATAGGAAACACAAGAAACCGAGGACTGCCATGAAACTGTTTATTGCGGCTATCGTTAGTATTACTCTTTCCGGGATGTTCGTGGTTGTTGCCGATGAAAAATCAGAAACAGCACCCCTGAAAGTCGGAGACACCGCCCCCAATTGGACGCTTCAAGACGCTGAAGAAAAGGAGTACACTCTCAAGAAGTTGCGCGGCAAGGTCGTTTTTCTCATTATGGGGAATCGCAAAATTCGGGAAGAAGACGATAAATGGGCAGAGGCGTTCCAGAAGGAATACGGAGAAAACGAGCAGGTTGTCGCCTATATTATCGGTGATTTACGGAGCGTTCCCGGGTTCATACCGAAACGGTTTATCAGAAGTCAGCTGAAGAAGAACCCACCTCCTGTGAAATTCCTGTTGGATTGGAAGGGAGAGATCCACAAACTGTATCAAACAGAAGAAAAGAAACCGACGCTCTACCTCATCTCGCAGGAAGGCACGATTGTGTTCCACCGAAAAACGAATTTCAAGGCAGAAATTCACGCCGAACTGAAAAAAGAAATCGACAGGCTTTTGGCAATACCAGATACAAAACAAAAATAAAAATTAGGAGTGATATTATGAAATATCTTGTCACCGGTTGCGCGGGATTTATCGGATGGCGAGTGACGGAATTTTTACTGGCGGCGGGGCATACCGTCGTTGGGATCGATAACATAAATACTTCGTATGACACGCGGGTCAAGCAGTGGAGACTTGAACAACTCGAAGGCACCCCAAATTTCCACTTTCACCGTTCAGATATCTGCGACCGGGAATCACTTCGCACAATATTCAACACCTCTTATGACGCGGTGATTAACCTCGCAGCGCGTGCCGGTGTAAGGCATTCTGTTGAGGATCCCTGGGTATATCAGGATACAAACGTGACTGGCACGCTGAATTTACTGGATTTGTGCCGCGAATTTGAAGTGAAGAAATTTGTGTTGGCTTCCACGTCAAGCCTCTACGGAGACAATAATCCACTTCCGTTCAGTGAAGAGGCAAACACAGACGGTCCCTTATCTCCATACGCCGCCTCAAAAAAAGGTGCCGAAGCGATCTGCCATAGCTACCATCATCTCCACGGCATCGACGTGACAATCTTCCGTTTTTTCACTGTGTATGGACCCGCGGGTAGACCCGATATGAGTGCGTTTCGCTTTGTCCATTGGATTAGTGAAGGGAAACCGGTTACCGTCTATGGCGACGGCAAAGAATCTTCACGAGATTATACCTATCTGGATGACATAGCAAGAGGGGTGATTGCGGGACTGAAACCGCTCGGATACGAGGTAATTAATCTCGGTTCCGATAGTCCGATTGTGCTTATTGATACGATTCGATTGATAGAGGAACTGGTTGGTAGAAAAGCCGAACTCTCACACCAACCGTTTCATCCTGCAGATGCCCGCGCCACGTGGGCAGACATCCGTAAAGCAGAAAAACTTTTAGGGTGGCGACCTCAAGTTAGTTTTCGCGAAGGGATTACTGCGCTTGTAGAGTGGTACCAAGCAAATCGCGAATGGGCAAAGCACATCCGAACAGATTCTTAATTTTACCTTGCGGAGGAACAACGTGCGTTAGAACTATGAAATGCGTCTCTTATATTCGCTCTCCATTTCATTACGAACTACGGGTTCTGATGCTACCTTAATTTAATCTTACCTTGCGGAGGAACAACGTGCGTTAGAACTATGAAATGCGTCTCTTATATCCGCTCTCCATTTCATTACGAGCTACGGGTTCTGACGCTATCTTAATTTAATCTTACCTTGTGGAGGAACAACGTGCGTTAGAACTATGAAATGCGTCTCTTATATTCGCTTAAGTTAGTAAGGGCACTGCTTTTTTTAATGCAGCCGCGTCTACCTTTATCTTTGCGATTTCTGCTTCGCGTTGAACATAGGTAAGCGTATGCGCCGCGCTCATCGGCGCGGCAATGTCCTGAACGATCTTATGGAGACGTTTTACATCGGCTTTCTTGATGCCGGTCTGTGCTTCAATCCGAGTATGTAGTGCGGCTGGGGTTTCTGGTTTTTCAACGGGCGCTGCACGTTTGGAAGACGTTCTACTGGTCTTGGTCTTCGACTCCGTTGTGGCAGAAGTGGATGTTTTCGCACGGCGGGTCTTTTTCCGAGACGTCCCCTGTTTGGAAGTCTGAATCTTTCCTGTCTCCAATGATTTGACCCCACACTCCTTACACAACTTCGCTGTGATGTCAGCCAAGGTCATCGTTACGATCATTTCTGTGATTGCGCCGCAGAGTTCGCATTCGGTAAGGTTTTCGATGCTTGCCAGGATCTCGGCATGTATGCCGAGCATCTTTTTTTTGTCGGTTTTTGTTTGTTTTTCTTTTTGACAGAGTGCGATCAATTTCTGTGCTGCTTTTTCAATTGTGTCTAAATGTCCCATGGTTTCTCCCAAAGATGTTAGGCACGGTGCCCTCAAGGCAAGATATTTTAACAGCAAGTTTTGGCTTGCAAGCTTCGCCAAAATTTGAACGTTATTTGTAGGTTTTGAACGTTATTTATAGGTGAGGTTATTGTGTCTCAATGGCTCTGTCTATATAGAGTTTATACTCGAAACTATCTATCAGAGCCTCGCAACTTGCGGAGATAATATTCTCTGAAACCCCAACGGTACTCCAAATTCTTTCACCATCGCTCGCTTCAATTAACACCCGAACTTTTGAACCCGTGCCAGCCTTCGTATCCAATACCCGAACCTTGTAATCTATGAGTCGAACTGTCTGCAGAGCGGGGTAGAACTGCTCAAGTGCTTTTCGGAGTGCAGTATCAAGGGCATTGACGGGCCCATCTCCATCAGCGGCGGTGTGTGCGGTAAGGCCATCTGGGGTTGTGACCTTTATCGTTGCTTCGGAACGCAGCGCGAAGTCGCTGAACTGTTCCACAATCACGCGGAAACCGACAGGCTCAAAGAAGGATTCGTATCCATTGAAGATCTTATGCGTCAAGAGTTCAAACGATGCCTCGGCGGCTTCGTATTGGTAGCCTTCCTGTTCCGCTGCTTTGAGGCGTTTGAAGAGTTCCAGAATCTGTGGTGAATTCTTGTCGTAATCGGGATACGCCTTCTCGATTTTTTTCATAAGGGTCCCGCGTCCCGCTTGGTCGGAGACGAGAATCCGTTGTGTGTTGCCGACCATTTCCGGCACGATATGCTCATAGGTGAGGCGGTTTTTACGGATCGCATCGGTATGTAAACCCCCTTTATGTGCAAAGGCGGAACGTCCAACGTAGGGTTGACGCTCATCATGCGGGAGGTTCGCCAATTCACTGATAAGTCGGGACACACTTGTTAACGCTTGTAATTGTGGATCACTGAGACCCTTTATCCCGAGTTTGAGTTGAATTGTAGGAATGATAGAGGCGAGATTCGCGTTGCCGCACCGTTCACCATATCCGTTGAAAGTGCCTTGCACGTGGGTTGCGCCTGCTTGCACGGCGAGTACAGCGTTTGCGGCTCCCATTCCAGCGTCGTTGTGGGTATGGATACCGACAGGCAATGACAGATCGGAGCGAACGACTTCAACACCTTCCTGAATTTCTAAGGGTAATCTGCCGCCATTCGTATCGCAGAGGACGAGGCAATTCGCGCCGCCAGCGGCAGCGGCTCGTAGCGTCTCTATCGCATATTCAGCATCGTCGGCGTAACCATCGAAAAAATGTTCGGCATCGTAGATGACTTCGCGACCATTCTCCACGAGATAACGGACAGAACTCTCAATTAATTCCAAGTTCTCTTCTGCTGTGACGCGTAGGACATCCGTGGCATGGAGTCGCCAACTCTTCCCAAAGATCGTTACAGTTCTTGCTCCTGTATCCAGCAAAGCGGTTAGATTTGGATCGGCATCGGCGGTATAGGTAGGATAGCGCGTGCTACCGAACGGCACGATGGTCGCTGTTTCCAGTGCCATGCCTTTTGCCCGCTTGAAAAATTCTATGTCTTTTGGATTCGAACCGGGATAACCGCCCTCAATATAGCGAATGCCTAATTTATCGAGTGCCTCTATGATGATGAGTTTATCTTCAACAGAAAACGCTACGCCTTCTGCTTGGCTGCCATCCCTGAGTGTTGTATCATAAAATTCAACCATGTCGTTTTCACAGCAAGTTTTGGCTTGCGGTTTTACATAAAGACTTGCAAGCGCCGCCCTACAATGCCAAAATTCAGTGTCTCCTTTTACGCTTTTAGGTCATAATTTCTGTTAATTTACCTTATGATATTTTAACACATCTCAGCGCAAAAGTCAAATTTCCCGCTACTGTCCTACCGATAACTCTCACTGCGAGGCAAACTGAAAACTGAAAACTGGTTTCTATCGGTTTGTATTTTGATAATTCACTGAGTTGTGATATGATTAAAAACCATGAAGACCTTTGCTATCTTTCTATTTTCCGGCACACTGTTACTCTCAGGTTGTGGGATATTCACTACCAATCCGACGCAAACCGAACCGCCGATACATACCGTAGACCCGCTCGAAAGACTACAGACCGATATCGATGCCGTTTTGCAAGAAGAGCTGTTCATGAATGCAAGCATCGGTATCAAAGTGGTTGCTGTTGAAACAGGGGAAGTAATTTACGAAAAAAATAGCCACAAGTTGCATCATCCGGCCTCTACAACAAAACTCTTCACGGCAGCGACCGCCTTAGCGAAATTGGGGTCGGACTATCAATTTGAGACAACACTCTATAGTGATGCCATTGTGAAAGGTGAAGTCTTGGGAAATGTCTATCTAAAAGGTAGGGCTGATCCAGTGCTCCAACCTCAAGACATTGTAAAATTGGGTGATGCCTTGCTTGAAGCGGGTGTGAAGTCGATACAGGGGTATATCGTTGTCGATGAAACATATCTCGATGCCATTTGGGAGGGTCCGGGGTGGATGCGGGACGATAGACCGCTGTGGATCAGTCCTTTAAGTATCCGAGAAGTCAAACCGAACGCAAACACAATGAGCAGGGCACTTGCCTGTGGACACCTCTTGAAAAGTGCGCTTATAGAAAAAGGGATCCACGTGACGGGTAAAATCGTCTCTGGAACCGTCCCGTCAGATGCACACAGGATCGCCAAGCATCTATCACCGCCCCTTGCTGACCTTCTCAAGTTGATGAACAAACCGAGCGATAACTGGATCGCTGAATTAGTTTTCAAGACAATCGGTGCTGAGGTCATGGGTGAGCCAGGGACATGGAAAAAGGGGAGAGAAGCCATCGCCGAATTTTTAGGGGAAATTATGGATGAACCGCCGATACACCGATTCGTTGACGGTTCTGGACTCTCTCGGTACAACCTCCTCAATGCGGAATTGCTCACACGGTTGCTTGTTTATATGTATCACAATTTTGAGGTGATGCCAGAGTTTCTGGCATCGCTTCCGATTGCGGGTGTCGATGGCACCTTGAAAAATCGGATGCAAGGCGTGTCCGCCGAAAAGGTATTACGCGCGAAAACAGGGACGTTGAGTGGAGTCTCTGCGCTCGCTGGCTATACCGTGACCGCAGACGATGAGGTGTTTGCGTTTGGTATCCTCATCAGTCATTATATCGGTCCAGCAAGATCTGCGCGAAGTATCCAAGATAAAATCGGGAATTATTTGACAGGATTCAGTCGTAATTTTTCTATGGAGCGTTAGAGATTATTGTCCGGTTTTGCACTGTTGTCTTTGCAGGGATAGCAGGCATCTAATTGGCGTTTTGGTTCGATTTTTCTTGACATCTGGCTGCTTGCAGCGTATAATACTGATATAATTTTCTGGACAGCACTATAAATTGGAACGGAATAAGTCGTTGAATACTTGAAGTTATTTAGGTTATGGTCAGGTTAACAGGATTGTAATTCTGTAATCCATACTGACAGCAAATCGCTTTACGCCATTAACACCATCTTTAAAACCAGTCTTTTTACGGATGCGGT
>JAJEDB010000128.1 GCA_022821725.1 Candidatus Poribacteria bacterium
TCGCATCTGCTCGACGCGTCCGTCTCGCAGTTAAGCTCCCTTCTGCCTTTACACTCTACGCGCGGTTTCCAATCGCACTGAGGGAACCTTAGGGTGCCTCCGTTACATTTTGGGAGGCGACCGTCCCAGTCAAACTACCCATCTGACACTGTCCTCGGCACGGATTCACGTGCCGGAGTTAGAATTCCAATGCAACAAGAGTGGTATTTCAAGTGCGACTCCACTGAAGCTAGCGCCCCAGTTTCACAGTCTCCCACCTATCCTACACATGCAACATTAAAACCCAATATCAAACTATAGTAAAGGTTCACGGGGTCTTTCCGTCTTGGTATGGGTAACCGGCATCTTCACCGGTATTACAATTTCACCGAGTCTCTCGCCGAGACAGCGCCCATGTCGTTACGCCATTCGTGCAGGTCGGAACTTACCCGACAAGGAATTTCGCTACCTTAGGACCGTTATAGTTACGGCCGCCGTTTACCAGAGCTTCAGTTCGGAGCTTCCGGTTACCCTTCACTCCTCACCTTAACTTTTTGGCACCGGGCAGGCGTCAGTCCCTATACATCATCTTGCGATTTAGCAGAGACCTGTGTTTTTAGTAAACAGTCGCATGGGCCATTTCACTGCGGCTTTTTTCAGAAACCCTACTCAAAGCACCCCTTCTCCCGAAGTTACGGGGTAATTTTGCCGAGTTCCTTAGCGAGAGTTCTCTCGAGCGCCTTAGGATTCTCTCCTCGCCTACCTGTGTCGGTTTACGGTACGGTCACCATGAGTTGTCCACTCGAGGTTCTTTTCTTGGCAGACCGTGGAGACAGTTTGCATCCTTACGGAATCCTGTTCACCCTGAGGAGCGTAATGCACCGGATTTGCCTGGTGCGCTCCGTTGGGCTTAACCCAGCATATCCATCAGCTGGTAGTCCTTATTGTCTGCGTCTCCCCTAGTTTCGTCCGTATCATGGTGGTGCAGGAATATTATGCCTGCTTCCCATCGCCTACGCCTTTCGGCCTCGGCTTAGGATCCGACTAACCCTGAGGGGATTTACCTTGCTCAGGAATCCTTAGGCTTTCGGCGAACAAGCTTTTCACTTGTTTTATCGTTACTCATGCCGGCATAATCACTTCTAATTCGTCCAGAGCACCTTACGGTTCTCCTTCAGTCCTACTATAGAACGCTCCCCTACCACACCCCATACGGGCCCCTGACGGAACCCTTCTGGAACATCCACAGCTTCGGTAACACGCTTAGCCCCGGAAATCTTCGGTGCAAAGTCGCTCAACCAGTGAGTTATTACACACTCTTTAAATGATTGCCACTTCTACGCCAACATCCTGGCTGTCTCAGCAACAAAACATCCTTTACCACTTAGCGTGTATTTAGGGACCTTAGCTGGTGGTCTGGGCTGTTTCCCTTTCGTCAATAGAGCTTATCCCCTACTGACTGACTCCCATGCTTAGGACAATGGCATTTGCAGTTTAACTGGAGTTGCTAACCTGGTGGGGCCGCGAGTCCAATTAGAGCTCTACCGCCACTGCCGAACGCATAAGGCTAGCCCTAAAGCTATTTCGGGGAGAACCAGCTATCACCAAGTTTGATTAGCCTTTCACTCCGATCCACGGGTCATCCCCCAATTTTTCAGCATTGGTGGGTTCAGGCCTCCACATATTTTTACATATGCTTCACCTTGCCTATGGATAGATCACTTGGTTTCGGGTCTACTCCATGCAACTCAACGCCCTATTCAGACTCGCTTTCGCTACGACTCCACATCAAAAATGTTTAATCTTGCTACACAGAGTAAGTCGCCGGCTCATTATGCAAAAGGCACGCGGTCATGCATGTCACTTGCGTGACTTAGCACTACCACAGCTTGTAGGCTTTACGGTTTCAGGGGCTTTTCACTTCCCTAATGGGGGAACTTTTCACCACTTCCTTCACAGTACTTCGTTCACTATCGGTCGCCAGGGAGTATTTAGCCTTAGGAGGTGGTCCTCCTGGATTCCTACAGGTTTGTCTATCCCGTAGTACTTGGGGTACTCGTTGAAAGGCGCCACTTCTTTCGTCCACGGGACTTTTACCCGCTCCGGTTGCTCTTTCCAGAGACATTAGACTAGAAGCACGGTCCTTCCCGGCGTGTCTGAACCCACACCTAACGAACCCCACAACCCCCGATATACAACGCGTTCAGGCTTGAACATATACCGGGTTTGGGCTATTCCCTTTTCGCTCGCCGCTACTGGGGGAATCGAGGTTTTCTTTCTCTTCCTCAGGGTACTGAGATGTTTCACTTCTCCTGGTTGTCCCTCGTGTAAACACGAGTAGCAGGGATTAACCTGCTCGGTTGCCCGATTCGGGAATCTCCGGATCAAAGCCTATTAAGCGGCTCCCCGAAGCTTATCGCAGCCTGTCACGCCCTTCGTCGACTCCTGGCACCAAGGCATCCACCGTAAGCCCTTAGTAGCTTGATAAGTAATATCATTATTCTACCGATTTACCCTCTATATACAATTGTCAAAGAACAACACCTATTTAATTATAGGTGATGGAGTTGAACGGGATCGAACCGTTTTCTGTCATACTTATGACAGATGCTCACCTAAATGAGCTACTCCTCTGTACGTCAATGGTAAGTATACCACAAAAAATTAGCTTTGTCAAATTTATTTCGCAAAAAAACCTAATTTTCGCCAAAATTCGACCGACTATCGTTTTTTTTAGCGTGAAAACCGAATCTGTAATTCGGTCTCCGAGTCAGCCGACCTTGTTCCTCTCGTACTAAAGGCAATTGTGCCTCTCCTGGAAACAACTAACCCGGATGGAGATGAGCGGATTTGAACCGCTGACCTTCTGGTTGCAAACCAGATGCTCTCCCAACTGAGCTACACCCCCAAACGATAGTATGTAGTATACTCCAAAAAATTAACTTCGCCAAATTTATTTTGCAACAGAGTTAAGTATACCACAAGAAGTGCTGCATGTCAAATTTATTTTGCAACAGAGTTAAGTATACTACAAAAAATGATAAACGTCAAATTTATTTTACAACGGCATATAAAACAGTGAAGAAATCAGGTGCGTGCGGGGCGTTTCCGGAGCCGTTTCATCCATCTCTGCGCCTTTGCGATGTTGGTGTCAAACGGTTCTTTCATCTCAAAATATTCTGTATGTCCTGCATATATTTGATGCCAGTCAACAATACAAGGCATTTGTTTTTGGGTGAGGGTACGCATCAGGAATGCCCGAACTTTGGCGCGGGTATCTTGTGGGGCGTTGTCTATGGCGTATTGAATATGTTCATCGGTCACAACTCTTTGCATCTGTCCCTGTTCCTGAAGTGCGTAGTAAAGTCCGCTTTCAGTCCGAATATTATGATATTCCAAATCTTGACTTTTAATCCAAGCGTCTTCCCAATCCAATTTTTCTTCATCAATGAAAGCTTCGAGTAGCCATTTCTTTGCCGCCCAATCGACGCGATCAATCACATTTAGCCACCCATCTTCGAGGTCGTCAAGGATGGACTCCCATGCCGCAAGTACCCATTCGGTTTCCTCGTCCCGTTCGGTAATCAAAGCCTGAACGAAGTTAAGATACTCTCTCTGTAAATCAACAGCAGAGATCGTTTTTCCCGATTTCAGTTCGACGCGCCACGTGAAGGTAGTATCGCGTGAGATGTGCCGAATCGCGTAAACGGGATCCGCGAGTTCGAAACCCGGAAGTGGCAATTTTTCGCCATACAGGTCGTGGAATGTTTCGATAGCAGAGAGCAAAAGTGCAGTCGTGCCGACCTTCAAGGCGGTTGCGTATTCTGACATATTGGAATCGCCAACGAGCAGATGGAGGCGCCGGTATTTTGTGTAGTCGCTGAGGGGTTCGTCGCGTGTATTGATGATGGCGCGGCTGAACTGGATCCATTCGTATATTTCAGTGACGATGTGATCGGCGCGCTGCGAGATTTGATAGTATTGATGCTCGGCAAGTTCGTCGTGAAGATCACCGAATTCAATCATTTCATCGTAGGCACCGACTCTGCCCGCCCCTGCGTAAATTTGGCGTGTAACGAAGAAGGGCATAAGGGTCGGGATGACGACACGGTAAAAGGGGACCTCCCGACTGATTTGGAAGTTTTCGTGGCATCCGAAGGTTGCACCCGTAAAATGATCGATATTATTTTTGAAGAACGCCGTGGGTAACCCTGTATCCGTGAGGATATTGTTGATGACGTGTTCAATGGCTTTATCGTAAGCGATAAGGTCAAAGAGTGTGCCACATTCAGGGGTCGCATACTCCAGATGCCCCATATCGATGTAGAGTCGCCCACCATTGTATAGAAACCCGCCGTTGCCTGGGGGTTCGCCCCAGTCGCGGTAGTGGATATCCCGAAGACCGAGTTCCAACACATCGAAGACGTAATCTCGGACGCGCGCCGCAACCCCTTCAGAGGTCCCACGAACCCGTTCGGTATCCGTCATGCACCCAAATTCAGTTTCGATTCCAAAAATTCTTTTTTCCATCTTTTTAACTATTAAATCTGTTAGCCATCAACTCGTGTTTTAACACTTATACAGCGCTTAGGGAAGGGCATCTTCAATTTCCTGAGAGGTTAGCAGCCGAAATTTACTTGTTCCGCGTTGGGTCGTCTCCAAAACCCCTGCTTCAATTTCACCCTCTTCCCGTGCAAGCTTAATAATTTCGTGCATCTGGGAAGTATCTATCTGGCTATCCTCCGATTCAGTTTCCTCCGGTTCCCGTGAACTCAATTCTCTACCGACTGCCCACGCTTCTAAACCCAACTGGAGCGCAGCGGCTAAATCTCTGTCGGCATCTGTGGAAGCCGTCGCGAGGTAGTTTTGCATTCCCGTCTCGATGGCTTCTGTACCGCCGATAACGGTAGCGGTTGTGTCTGTTCGGACGTTCCCGTCGTAGTTGATACAGGTAAAACGGTTTTTATCGTCTGTGCTGCCGAGTTCGGCGAGCAACATTTTAATGATATATGCTTCACCGACAATGGACTCGAACGCTTGTTTAAAGGTATGTGCTAAAACGAAGTTCGTGAGTCGGTGTAGGTTGACATCCTCGGTGGCGTTTTGGAAACCTTGGACGCTGGCGGTATCGGTAACAAGCATTCGGAGGCGTTCAATATCGGCGGGATGTCCGATTGCGGAGAGTGCGATTCGGTCGTGCACTTCAAAAATTTTGCGTTGTCCTCTCCCAATCGTGAGGAGCACCATGCCTTGGTTATAGGTGAGTCCTACAACGGGACTTCCGACCCGAAGTTGGTCTTCAATGTAGTCTCGTCGGTCCTGGATCGCTTCTATCCAGCGATACGGTTCATCTCGCATTTTTTAATTATTCCTTGCGGTTCGATCAAGGGCGTTTGGAGGATAATATGCGTTTGCGTATATCCGTCCTCCACTACGTTACGGACTACGCGTTTTCTATAATTTTTAAATTTTTCCTTGCGGTTAAACACCGTCGGTTTGCGCTTTGGACAAAGAATATATGGTTTCTATCATGGATCTTACAAACTCAGCAACACTCAGATAGCACATGGATTAACGTACCTCTGTGTCCGATTGTGCTTCAGCGTAACAGGTCTCCAATTCATCGTCGGAAATATCTTCAGCACCGGTGCGTGTCACAGTTTTGATATTTGGGAATATTTGTGCCCTTGCGTTGTAGCCGCTTGTTGCGGCATCGTACTCGCTGGCTGTATCCAAAAGGCGTAAGATCGTGATGGTCGCCTGCCGCTCATCCATCTCCTGCAAGGGTGTATCACCGAATCGAGAGAGATAGCGTAAAACACCGCGGATCCAGATGGAGCCGGAACCCGTCGTGGCAAAATTGACGTTTTCAAAATGTGCACCGAGTGCGTCATAGAAGAAAATCTTGCCGCCATTCTCATCATCAGCGGCATTCAAATCGTAGAGTGCAAAGATCGGGATAACACCCCCGATACCTTGAAGTGCCATCGGCAGATTCTCCCGGATGAGCCGCGATAGCATTCGGAGCTTGCCTTCAAGACTCAATTCTTGGAGCTGGCTGCGGCGAAAGTATTGAAACGAATGCTCCAATATTCTGGCGATCTCATAAGCGATTGCGGGTGAACCTGAAATCGCGAGCACAGAGTGCCTATCAATCTGTAAAACTTTCTCTGCGCGATCGTAGATGACAGAAGTGCCAGCGGTAGCCCGCCGGTCACCTGCGATCATAACACCATCCCGATAACGAACAGCAACAACGGTTGTACTATGTGCTATCTCAATGTCAGCACCGTGCTGTGTCGTTTCCGATGGCACATCTATTTTCAAAGGATAGTTTGCTTGTTTTAAAAGGCTGAGGAAGTCCCCTTTATGGTTATCGCTTGATTTAACGCTTTGCGAGTTATTAGAAAAAGCGTTCATTACTCCCCCGTTCTTTGGCGATACCGTCTGGACTGATCTTTGTCAACACGGCGCATCCGTTTGAGCAGTTCTTGTGTATCGGGCCGGCTGACTTTCTGTCTTTTGGGTCCCTCGTTATCACCTTCACCATCACCGGGGCCGATGGGTTTGGTGTCCCTTTGTTTACGTTCGAGTTGAGCAATCATTTTGGCTGTCATTTTATGTCTCCTTTTTTTATAGATGCAACTTCTCAATGAGCGTCTCAACGGTTGGCGATTGATCGAGCACCTCGTTATATTGGCGTGCGATCGCTGCATCCGCGAGGGCATTTAGATTGACTTCGCGGGTGCGTCCGTTTACAGTGAAGGTAATACTATCCCACTGTATAGCCTTTATGGCACTGCTGAATCGATCTACAGCGCGTCCGCGGAAGTATGCCCGTGTGTCAGCAGGTGGATTATGGAGGGCGGCATCAATCTGTTCGTCCGTAACGAGGCGCCGCATCGGAATCCCATAGTATAACCCTTCATCAAGATCGATGTTGTGATATTCTAAATCCAAACTTTGGAGCCATGGGTCATCCCAGGCGACTCCCTCTTCCTCAGCAAACGTTTCAAGCAGCCATTTTTTCGCGACCCAATCCAACCGATCCGTGAGCGACATTGGATCCGCCTCAAGGGTGTTGAGGGTATCCTCCCACTCGGTGAGCACCCAGTCGGTTTCAGGGAGGAACGAGGTTACTTCGCTATTGCTAAGATACTTCTGTGCGAGGGCAAGATACTCACGTTGATGGTCGATGGCGGACATTGTTTTCCCCTCCGCCGTCATTACCATCCAACGATACGTCTGGTCATGCGATACAGTTTTGATGGTATCAATGGGGTTGACGAGTGCTAAATGCTCTGGGACCCGCCGTTGTTCAATCAAGGTAATCACAAGTGCTGTCGTGCCGACCTTGAGTGCCGTTGCGTATTCGGACATATTCGCGTCGCCCGCGATGCCGTGTAACCTACGATATTTAGAGGCATCCGCATGCGGTTCATCTCGCGTGTTGACGATAGGACGGTTGTGCATGGTATCCACACTCGCCTCCACGTGAAAGAAATCGGATCTTTGAGATAACTGGTAGTGTCCTGGGGTCGCGAGTCCGGCTTCTGTTTCAATACCGATCTTTCCTGCGCCTGCGAAGATCTGGCGTGTGATAAAGAACGGCATGATACCTTGCTTGAGCGTTTCAAACGGTACTTCGCGTGCCATCAGATAGTTATCGTGGCACCCGTAACTATGCCCATGGAAATCGGTATTATTTTTGTATAAAAGCACCCGTTTTCCGAGTTTCTGACTGCGTGTTTCGGCACACCGTTGAAGGATGCGTTCGCCGGCTTTATCGTGTGCGACGAGGTCGAAGAGACGACTGCATTCAGGCGTTGAATACTCCGGGTGTGCGTGGTCGTTGTAGAGCCGTGCCCCGTTAGCGAGGATGTGATCACTTTTGATTTCAGCAAAAGAGAGCCGTTCTTTAAGATTGCGGTTCCGGTCGCGTTCTTCCTCTTCCTTCTCATCAGGGTGATTGGAAAGGGCATTCGCCCGAAAGCCGCGTTCATCTCGAAACGGGTCCTCGCCGCGGTAGTCCCACACGGGTCGAAAATCTTCCTGTCGGTAGCTTTTTATGAGCTCGATAGATTGCTTGACGGCATCAAGGTGCGCTTCATTTTCGAGTGTGATTCCGTATTCAGTTTCGATTCCAAAAAGTCTTTTAATTTTACCTTGCGGTTCGGTGAGGCGAATTATACAAACAACGATCCTCTCCGTAGAACCGCCCTCCACTTCGTTACGGGCTACTGAAACTTAACAAGAACATGAAGAATTGGCGAAACCCCGAAGTGCCCTCTAAATAACGCGAGATCCGGAGGCTTTGCGGCGCTCCTGTTTCTCCGCCTTGATAGGTGTAACTTTGACAACATTCGCTGGATCGTAATCAAGGAGTTTGAGCCAGTCTTCAGTCGCCTCGGTCGGCGGGAAGATTTCGCTTTCACCATATTCTGCTGCGAGGGCATTTAACAGGTCGGCGCGTGTGATACCACTTTCCTTCTCTGGGTTCTGAATCGCACGTTTGAGTGCGGACTCCTTCGCCCGCTGCACGATCGACTCAATAATCGCCCCGCTGCAGAGATGTCCTTTATAGAGGATATCCCGTCTGCCACTTCTGAGAGACACTTCAAGGAATCGGTTGTCTTCGTCTTCACGGAACATTTCATCAACGACCTGTGCGATAAGATCTGCGACGGCTTTCTCAGCCGGGATAACTTCAGGAGGTGTTTCACCCTTTTCTGTTTCGGTATCCTTCTCTGCATTCAGGAGTGAAGCGATGGGAAGCTCAGGGGTGAGGTAGATGCGGAAGATATCCTTTGCAGCCTCTGCATCGGGACGTGTTACTTTAATCTTTCTATCAATGCGCCCTGGACGTAAAATGGCAGGGTCAATCAAATCGGGACGGTTTGTCGCCAGAATAATAACGACATCCTGCAGTGATTCAATACCATCCATCTCTGCACAAAACATCGGGACGAGTGTATTCGAGATACTGTGGGATCTGAGTGCCCGGCGGGTCCCCAGTATTGACTCGGCTTCATCGATAAAGACGAAAGCCAATTTACCGTCCTCTTTTTTCTCACGGGCGATCTGAAAAATTTCTCGCACCTTCCGCTCAGATTCGCCGAGCCACATGTTGAGAATCTCGGGTCCCTTGATATGTAAGAAACAGCCTTCAACATCCTCGCCGCTTTCCCTTCGGAGCCGTTGGGTTAAATTGTAAGCCGTCGCCTTGCCAATAAGCGTTTTTCCACATCCTGGAGGTCCGTGGAGCAGAAAACCTTTCGGGGCGCTATATTGGAACCGTTCAAAAAGTTGGGGGTGCAGGATCGGAAGTTCAATCGTGTCCTTAATGCGTTGGATGGTATCCTCAAGCCCACCGACCTTTGACCAGGGTATATTCGGTACCGCCTCAAGCGCGTAAGCGTCTGTCTCTTTCGCGGCGATATGTTCAAGGGCGACACGGAAATTGGAGTCAATCCGCACCTCATCACCGGGCTTCAGTTTTTCATCTACGAGGTCCGTGGAGCGTTCAAGGATGACGGTTTGAGCGTTCGGTTCTTGACCGATCCGGAGCCGTCCATCCGGCATGACATCGGCGATCTTTGCAATGGGACCTGCATCGTTGTATCCGAGTTCACCGACAACGACAAAAGCGTCGTTCAATAGGATGCTGAACCCCTTTTTAAGGGTGGACGCTTCCAGTTCTGGATCAATATTCGCATAGTATTCGGAGCCACCGACGATAACGCGGGCAATATCTTCTTTGGGCAATCCGAGCAAGGTTCCGATCCGATTCGCCGGTGCGGTGAGTTTTTCAATCTGCTCCTCCATTTCGGCGTGGATACGGAGTGCCTCCTGCTGAATGGCACGGACCCTCTCCTGAAATTCACCTTCATCGCTGAGAATAGAGCGACGGAGTTCCATGAGCCAGCGGCGGCGCCGGTCATCTACCGGGGTCTCGGCAATAATGTGGTGAATTAACTGCAATGAATAGCCAGAACCCATTGCCTCCTCTTCAGGAGTGAGTTCCTCTTCAAGTTCCTCGTCATCTTCAATAAACAGGTCGTTCCCATCGGGACCTGGACCCGCAGTTCTACGATTTTTCTTATCGTACATTTGACATCTCCTCAGACAGCGCGGATGACTTTACGATAGAGTTTACCACATTTCCCACAATTTTACGAATATTTCCGCTTAAAGTTGGGGCGACTGTGATAATTTCCAATAGTTTAGCACAATTCGTAACACTAACGCAAGAAAAAAAACAAGTTTAGGTGGAATTTCGTTTGCGCAGGATTAACTTGACTTCTGTCAATCCGTATGTTAAGATAACGTCGGGATCTGGAGATCCCTCCTACAAGAAATCTGCGAGGTAAACAGGAGAGGCATTCTTATGACACTCATATCTCTGTTAGAACACTCAATCCAACACTATGGCAGTAAACCAGCATTGGCACATAAACCGAAGGGTGGCATCTATCAAGACATCTCTTATACTGAATTTGGCGAATCGGTAGACGCTTTCCGTAAGGGGTTAAACGCTTTAGGGGTGCAAAAGGATGATCGGGTCGCGCTTCTCTCTGAGAACCGTCCCGAATGGGCGATCACGGATTTTGGTAGCCTCAAAGCCGGTGCGGTAACCGTGCCGATGTTCTCAACGCTGACTGCGGCACAGGTCGGTTATATCCTAAAAGATTCCGGATCAAAAATTATCTGCGTCTCCACGAGCCGGCAGTTGGAGAAGGTAACCGCTATCCGAGATGAAGTGCCGACACTTGAACAGATAATTGTCTTTGACCCGATTGAAGGTGAACTCCCTGAAGGTGTCATCCAATTTGAGGCAGTCTGTGAATTGGACGGACAGGAACAAGGAATCGGGGTTAGAAACCCCTCCCACGCGAGCGAAGACGACATCGGGGTTGGAAACCCCTCCCACGCGAGTGAGGATGACATCGCGACGATTATCTATACTTCGGGGACAACAGGGGATCCGAAGGGGGTCATGCTGACACATGCGAATTTCATTTCAAATTTAGAAGCGTGTAAATCGCTGATTGATGTCAGTGATGCAGACGTGTTGCTGTCGTTCCTACCGCTATCACACGTATTTGAGCGGCTCGGCGGGCATTATGTGCCGTTGTCCTCGGGTGCGAAGGTGGCTTACGCCGAGAGCACCTTCACAGTCGCACAGAATATGCGGGAGGTCGCCCCGACAGTGATGCTCAGTGTGCCGAGACTCTATGAAACCATGCATGACAGAATCCTGCGTGCCGTGCAGGAAGGCTCGCCGCTCAAACAGAAGATTTTCCATTGGGGTGTCTCCGTGGGTTCATCCGTCAGTTCAGCGATTCAAAAGGGGAGAAAGCCGTCTGCAATTTTGCAATTACAACAGAACATTGCGGACAAACTGGTTTTCGCGAAATTGAAGGCGGCAACGGGGGGACGGCTACGCTTCTTCGTCTCAGGTGGCGCGGCGTTACCACAATCGATCGCCGAGTTTTTCCACGCGGCGGGGATATTGATTTTGGAAGGGTACGGTTTAACGGAGACATCGCCCGTCATTAGCATGAACCATCCCGCACAATGGAAGTTTGGAACCGTTGGCGTGCCTGCCCCCGGTGTGGAGGTCCACATCGCTGAAGATGGTGAGATTCTAACCCGCGGTCCACACGTCATGAAGGGGTATTTCAATAACGAAGCCGCGACAGCAGAGGTCATCGATGAAGAGGGTTGGTTTTACACGGGCGACATCGGTATCATTGATGCGGACGGGTTCGTTAAGATTACCGATCGGAAGAAGAATATTATTGTGCTTTCCAACGGTAAGAACGTCGCCCCGCAACCGATAGAGAGTGAATTGGTGCAAAGTCCGTTTATTGATCAGATTATGCTGGTCGGCAACGAACGTAAAAATCTCGCTGCACTGATTGTTCCGAATTTCGAGGCACTCAAGGCGTGGGCAGCGGAGAATAACGTTGCAACGGGAGGGACGGACGGGGAGACCCCGCCCCTACATGAAACGCGCGAGGTGCAGCAACTCATTCAAGGCGAAATCCGAAGTCGTTTAACCGATTTCTCGGACTTTGAACAGGTGCGACGGTTTAAACTCCTTGAAAAGGAGTTCTCACAAGAAGCGGACGAGATGACCCCTACGCTGAAGTTGAAACGGAACGTTATTATGGAGCGATACGGGGATGCGATTGAAGAGATGTATCCAGAAGATTTTTAATTTTTCCTTGCGGATAAGTCATGGCAAGGGATCGCAGTCTGCTTAGGGTGCCATTACCGAAAGTCCATGCTTGATGATCTCGATTGTGGCAGGGGTTTCGCACATCGGCTCGCCATCGGCATACAGCAGCATGGGGGTATCCGTCTCAATTGTTAAAGTGCGGGTCTGGTGCATGGATACGGCAGGATGTGAAACGTGTCCTCCCCAAAAAAGTGTCACCAGTAGCCGTAGCACCGTTAGAGAGGATACTGGACGGATAATACAAACATCGAAAAGTCCATCGTCGATGCGAGCCTTCGGCACAATCTGAAATCCACCGCCGTATCGGTTTGTGATGCCGGTCGCAGCGAGGAGGAGCGGTCCCTCGTGGACACCAAAATCGCCTTCAAGACGGACGAACGGCGGGTCGTAATAGAAAAGCGTCTCTACGGCTGCGTAAGCATAGGAGGCAGTGCCTGCAAACAGGGGGGTTCCCTTCGCCGCCCGGCGACTCACCTCCGTATCGTAACCGCAAGTGGCGATGGTAATGAAGTAGTTTTTAATTTTTCCTTGCGGTTCGGTCGGTGGGGTTTGGACGTTGAGGTTCCTTTCCGTAGATCCCCCCTCCATTTCATTACGGGCTACATTATCTGGATTAACAGCTGACTGTTGACTGCTATTCTGGTAGCAACATCCTAAATCCACGTGGATAGGGGTGCCAGATAAGAGGGTTGCGATTGCGTCGTCCGGTTTCAGTGGGACGCCGATCGCCGCTGCGAAATCGTTGCCACGACCACACGGGAGCACCCCCAAGGTTACATCGGGAACCGTTGCAATACCATTGGCGACTTCGTGGAGTGTCCCATCACCCCCGCACGCAATTACGGATCGGACGCCATCGGAGACGGCTTCTTGTGCGAAACGCTTGGCATCGCCGGATGCCGAGGTGAAGGTCAATTGTCCGTGAGCCCCAGATTCCGTAAGCGTCGTATACGCCTGTTCAGCAATGCTTTTGGCGTGTCCTTTACCTGAAATGGGGTTTGCAATGAGAAGAAAATTGTTCATTTTATTACTGCGATTTTACCTATTCTTTTTTCGGTCTCAAATTCAAGGACATAGATATAGATACCGGTTGATACGTCTGCGGTGTTACCGCTCGTAAGCCACCACTCCTTGCGGTTGTGATCCTGATCGGTCACATTCAATGTTTCAAGCAACTCACCGCCTGCAGTAAAAAGTTGGATGCGGGTGCCGATGGGCAACCTGTCGAAAGTGATTGCCCCTTTGTCAGCGGCGTGAGGACGGACCGGATTTGGATAGACCCGCACCTGCGTCAAGTCAGACACTGCCGCTCCGATAACATCAAGGGGTATTTCAAGGGGTTGTGTGGAAGCCCGGATAGGATTCTCGTCAATATCGACCACATTGGAGACGGTAATCTCATATTGGTCTGTCGTATCAGTGAGTGATTGCCCGAAGTGCTCAAGCAGACTGCCTGTATCAAACGCCAAGAGTGCGCGCCGCCCCATCCTATCCCGGATAGCCGACACTGGACTCACCCCACCAATCCGCTCAGCGGCGCGTAAGACATACCGATTCTCATTCCCAATCCCGGGATCCATCCGCCGGTCAAAGGTGACGAGGACCCAGAAATTTCCACTCGTAGAAACCCCATTAGGTATCTGAATTTCAGATTCCGGAAACCGAGTTGGATGTCCATCCCCTCCTGGGCGGTGATAGGTCGCCCCAATCAGCTGCGGGGGTTCCCGCGGTGTCGCAGAAACAGGCTCGGTGCGTTCCGTTTCGTTCCCGTTTTTGTCCTTCGTCGTAATAGCGTACCAGTAGGTATTATCCTTCGTAACACGCCTATCGAGAAACCTCGTGACGGTAAGGTTTTCTGACACTTTTTCATAAGTGTCAGCGGTGGGTGTTTGCGTCTTTTCCCCTTGTGCACGGTAGACAGTAAAGTGGCGCGTCTGACCCGCCTGTTCCGTATCTGTTTCGTCGTTCTCCTCGGCATCCCATGTAACGTGAACCACTTTCTGTGTCAGCGGTCTTGCTTCAACGTTCCACGGCTTCAGCGTATCAATGGCATTCGGGTCCGTTGCGTAGATGGATTCAAAGTGGTAGATACCCTCTTCAAGGTTAACGTAAAACTCATCGAACCCGTTTTGGTTGAGTTCCGCGGTAAGGAGCGCGGGGGTTTCCGCCATCTTTCGGTGCCAGAGAGGGACCATCGCCGTGCCATCCCACTGCATTACATAGAGATTCGGATAGGTCGCGATGACCAACCGATTGTAACCATCACCTTCCAGGTCCGCGATTGCGAGACTATTCCCGTTTCGTCGGTGCGGTGCAATCGCGACAGTCGCAGGACGCGTCCCTTCCGAAAGCACGGCGTAGCCATTTAACGTATGCGTGAAGACAAAAAACTTCCAGATGAGCGGTCCCGAAGGGTTATCCGGTAGCGACAGTAAACCGCCAACAACAAACTCGGGTAAACCATCACCGGTGAGATCCCCCATAGCGAGTTGCGTGATGTCCTCAAGCGGAAGTTGTGTCTGCCATTCAAGGCGGAACGTGTTACGGATAGAGGTAGACTCATAAACGAAAAGATCCCCTTCGCTATCCGCTGCTATCAGTTCCGTGCTCCCATCGGCATCAAAATCGTTAATAGCGAAGTTTTGCGCGAATACATTAGAGCCAGCGGACTCGTTCATCAAAACAGCCCTCTCAAGATATGTGCGTGTCGCAGGGTCGTATTCATAAACGAGGAGTCGGTCATTGTTGTTATCGGCGCCGATAATTTCCTTGTGTCCATCACCATCCAAATCAGCGATCGTGCCACCGGAGAGAAATGGAGTCTCCCAGATGATCTGGTGCGGGAATTCGGGGTTAGGAACCCCTCCCACACCAAGGTTCTCAATGGGGTTAGAGACCCCTCCCACACCAAGGTTCTCAATAAGGAAGGTTCTTGCATCGTCGGTCGCCAAGACTTCGAGCAAACCGTCGTTATCGGTGTCATCTACTGCCCACGTAACGAATTTTTCGAGATTGGAGAGCCCCTCTACGCTCTCAAGGGTATGTGCCAGTTCATACCGCCCGCTTGGAAGCCGTTCATAGACGGCGAGGATAGTGGACGGGCTGAGTAACCCAGCCCCTACGGTGTCAAGCGTTTCCGAGGACACCGGACTCCCGACGATTTCAAGCTGACCGTCTCTGTCGAAGTCTGCGGTGACGCTGGCGATGTGGAGGGGTGGGATATTAAGAAATTTTTCAGTGAATCCGCTCGGCGAGATATAACCAGCGACGACCTCAGTGGTATAAAACGCGCCGCCGTTATCCTCGCGCGTCTTGAGGTTTGTCGTATTCTCTGCTTCAACGAAAAACTGGTAAGTTCCGCGCTCTAAACCCAGGAATAGGAATTGTTCTACGCCGAGATCGGTTGTCTCAATAGGCGCGAAAGGCGCGAGACTCCCCTTTCGCCGGTAATAGAGTGTATTCAGGGTGACATCATCTGTTGCCCATGTAAAAATCGTAAGGGGTCGCTCACCGTAAAGTGTATCCGTTGCGGTAAGAGAAATGATTTGCGGGGGTGTCCGGTCTACACTCAACACGACTTGGTCGTGTATCTGTTGTCCATCCGTGGCTGTTGCCGTTAAACGGACGGTATAAATCCCTTCTGGGACGGTTGTGGTATCCCAAACCGCCAGCGTCTCACCGATTTTTTGGGCGTTGGAAGATTGTGTGAAAGGCGTAAATTGGGTTGGAACTGTGGATTCGCCGTAACTGAGCTGCCAAGAACGGAACTTATAGCCACCTGCGGTCCCAACAATATGAATTGAATCCGCGCCCCCGCTATTGGTTTCAGGTGCGAGGATACGTGCTTGTAATACACCGCTTGCGAGGAGTGCGCGTTCGGCATTGACAGTGCCCGCCCCGACAAACCGCTCATCCAATGCCTCGCTCTCCTCTTGGTAAACAGGATCGGCAGTGCTAATGAGTATATGTCGCACCTCTTCATGTGTCAGCGTGGGACGTTTGGCGAGTAACAACGCCGCAACGCCCGCCACGTGTGGCGACGCCATTGAAGTCCCAGTGAGGAGCCGATATTGGTTATGAATCTGCGTGCTGAGAATCACGTTGCCGGGGGCACCGATGTCCACAGATGCCCCAAAATTAGACTGGTAGAACCGTTGCTGATTCTGTTCAGTAGATGCGACAGCGATGACCTTCCGATAGGCAGCGGGAAAGATCGCGGTCGGCTTCTGCGAGTTGCCGGCGGCGGCGACAAGGATTGCACCCCGGGCATACGCATAATCGATTGCGTCCTGAATAACGAAAGAGCGACGTTCACTGCCCCAACTCATATTGACGACGCTCGCGCCGTTATCAACGGCATAGACAATCGCCGCGGCGGAGTCGTCATCCTGCATCCGAGAACTCCCACCGATTGAGAGTCCAGCGCGTATTGCCATGAGCGGACAGTCCCACGCCACCCCAGCGATACCGATCCCGTTATCAGGCATAGCACCGGCGATACCCGCGACGTGTGTGCCGTGTCCTTTCTCATCAATCGGCTCGTTATCGCCTTCGAGGTAATCCCCCTCTGCTTGTAAATTGGGGGCATCGGTAAAATCCCAGCCGTAAACGTCATCAATGTAACCGTTGCCGTCGTCGTCCACCCCGTTTTCGGGTATCTCGCCCGGGTTTATCCACGCCTTGGGTGCCAGATCATCGTGTCTGTAGTCGATACCGGAATCAATAATCGCAATGACAACGTTCCTGTCCCCTTTCTCGAGTGCCCACGCCTGCGGCAGCTTCATCAATGGGAGGCTCCACTGTTCAGGATACTTCGGATCGTTGGGAACGACTGGATCTGCAAGCGTTGGACGGAGGTAATTATACTCGACAGCCTCAACGAGTCGACTCTGTTCGTAAATAGCCCTGAGATCCGCAAGCGGTGCATCAGGCGCGAATCGCAACAGATAGGTCCGCTTTAGGTTAGCATTCAACGATGGACGCTCGATGTAGGAAAATAACGGGTGTAGGGATTCAACCTTATGCTGGACGTGCAGGATGGAGATTGGGGCGTTCGCCTGCAACCGATCGAGGTCCGAGGCGGAATCAGGCGTTAAGCGGATGAGCAACTCACCCGGAGTTATGTCGGCAGCGGTGTCCGCGAAAGGCAAGTTCTCCGCTTTCATCGGAGAGAATTCGGAGCAGATTGCCATTGCTAAAAGTAGGAGGGTTATTGATAAAACCTTGCAGTATTCCATAATGAATGGCTATCGGTTATCAGTTATCAGTCTTTAGTTAAAAGAGGGGTATGAGAGTTTGGACCCCTTTTTGCTGACTACTGAATTATATTAGCATATCACTGAAGAAAAAAACAGCAAAAGCCTGTCGTCAGCGTGGAACTGATGACAGGCTTTGGTTATATTCATCCAATGGTGAGGCTATTCAAAGGCTTGAAGTTCCCCATCTTTGATGATAAGAGCGACCGAGTTATAGACGGCTTCTCCGTTGGGATCAAACGAGAAATCGCCCAAGATCGTCGGGAAATCCATCGTCTGCGCTAATACATCCCGAATCGCGGCGGCATCTGTTGATTGTGCCTGCATCATCGCGTGTGCGAGGATATGGAGGGTTGCATACGACTGTGCCGCCCACGGGCCAGGCATCGTCCCGTATGTCGCCTGATAATTCTGAATGAAGGCTTGGTTTCCGGGGGTATCAGCCATATCTGACCACCCGACGAACGTTATCGCGCCCTCAGCGGCGGCACCTACCTGTTGGATTTCAGTCGCTGTCAAATCAGGAACAATGAGCTGGATAGTGTCGGGAATCCCGAGCTCACCCGCTTGAATGATAATCTGCGTCATCTCTCCTGACAAAGCACCAACAAAGAGGGCATCCGGTGCCATTTCCATGATATTGGTCAGCTGCGCAGTGAAATCTGTATCGCCGGTTTGGAAGGTTTCCTGTGTCAGAATCTCGACACTGCCCGACTCAAGGGCTTTCACTATTTCCTCGTTGCTACTCGTGGCGTAAGTATCCGCGGCATCGTATATCGTTGCGACTTTTGTATAGCCGAGTTTCTCATGCGTCGTCATAACACCACTCGGGTTCATTCTATCTACGGCGAGACCGGCGCGGAAGATATAATCCCCAAGTGCGCTCAAACCCGCAGCGGAGGAGACGGAACTAAAAGCGACCACCCCATTCTCTTGCGCAACGGGAAAAGCCTCTTTGAGATGTGTTGAGATTGCAACGCCGACGATGGCAGGGACGCCTTGATCCACCAATTTCTGGACAGCCGCCGTTGTCCCTTCAGCAGTGCTCTGAGCGTCCTCGGTCTTGAAAGTGAGCTGCATGCTCGGTGGCAGGGTCCTATTAATTTCTTCTCGTGCTAACTCAAATCCTTGTTGCATTTCGATCCCGTAGGCATCGGCGTATTGTCCTGTCAATGACACAGCAACGCCGATGGGAATCGCCGACGCAGCCGGCACCTGAGGGGCTGTTGCTTCAAAGGCGTGAAGTTCCCCGTCTTTGACCATCAGAACAATCGGGTCATAGACTGCCTCGCCGTTCGGATCAAATGAGAAATTCCCTAAAATCGTCGGAAAATCCATGGTCTGTGCTAATGCGTCGCGGATCGCAGCGGGATCTGCCGATTGCGCGTTTGCGATGGCGTTGGCGAGAATATGGAGGGTCGCATACGCCTGCGCTGCCCAAAGTTCGGGCTCCATACCGTATTTTGCCTGATAATTCTGGACGAAAGCTTGGCTTCCCGGAGCGGTACTCGCACTTATCCAACCGACAGCCGTTATTACACCTTCGGCGGCACCCTCCGCTTTTTGTATCTCGGCTGAGGATAACTCGGCGACAATCACCTGCGTAGCGTCGGGGATACCCAGCGTGTGTCCTTGCTTGAGAATGAGAGGTATCTGTGGTGCCAGTGTAGAGACAAAGAGGGCATCAGGTGCGAGGTCCACTATATTCGTGAGCTGCGTAGAAAAATCGGTGTCGCCGGTTTGGACGGTTTCCTGTGCCAGAATCTCGATGCCACTCGCCTCAAGGGTTTTCACTATCTCTTCGTTGCTGCTGGTGGCGTAGGCATCCGCGGCATCATAGATCGTCGCGACTTTTGTATAGCCAAGTTGCTGGTGCGTTGCTGTTACCATGCCCGGCATGATCACATTTGTAGCGAGCCCGGTGCGGAAGATATAATCCCCAAGACTGCTTAAACCCGCGGCGGAGGAGATCGGACTAAAAGCGACCACCCCATTCTCCTGTGCAATAGGAAACGCCTCTTTGAGATGCGATGAGATACCGATACCGATGATGGCAGGGACCCCTTGATCCACCAATTGCTGGACAGCGGCAACTCCGCCCGCTGCAGTGCTCTGAGCGTCCACCTCGATGAACATGATGTTCCCATGGTCGTGCGTCATGATGTGCGCATGGCTGTGCATATTAATCTCTTCGCGTGCCAACTCAAGACCACGTTTCATTGGAAGTCCATAAGGGTCGGCGTATTCCCCCGTCAAAGCCACGGCGATGCCGATGGGAATCGTTCCCTCCATCATTTCAGGCATTTCCGTTTTGGCATCAGGCACCATCGGTGCCATCTTTTCACAACCGGAAAGTCCGACAACTAAGGCAACAATTGCGAATACAAACGCGAAGGTTGCAATTTTCTGATACATGCTGAATCTCCTTTATTTTAAATGAAAATTTGAACCGGGCACAACGAAAACGCCACCGCCCGCAACCAGATGCGTTGTCATCAGAGAGAAAAGATTTTGTATTAAGCCCGTATTGATACCCAAAACCGCTTTGGAGATCAAACACCGGAAGACAACGTTCTGGCGTAGAAAAATTAATCGTTGTTCATTATTTCATGGTTAGAAACTATTGTCAAGAAAAAAGTATCTCTGCTTGGATAATTTTTCTCCTTGACATCTATCTAAGCGTCCTCTAAAATTAAAAAAAGTGCACAGCCTGAAACGAAATGGAAAGGAAAATTAAAAAATGCCACAAAGTGATACAAATCAACCGAATGTTATCGTCTTTTTCACCGACCAGCAACGCTGGGACACCTCCGGTTTACACGGCAATCCACTGGACTTAATGCCCAATTTTGACCGGATGGCACAGCAGGGGACACATGTCCGTCGCTCCTTTACATGCCAACCCGTCTGTGGACCCGCCCGCTCCTGTCTACAAACCGGATTATACGCCACGCGCACTGGCTGCTTCCGAAACGGGATCCCATTATCCCCCAACCTCAAGACCCTCGCACACCACTTCGGGGAGGCGGGCTACGCCACCGGATACATCGGCAAATGGCATCTCTATAGCGGCGGCACCGGTCCCGGACCTGTGCCGGCTGCGCATCGCGGCGGGTATGACGACTGGTTAGCGTCCAACGTTCTTGAATTCACTTCCGATGCGTATCAAACGACGCTCTACGATAACGACAATAATCCTGTCGACCTTCCCGGCTATCGCGTAGACGCGCTCACGGATGCGGTGATCCGTTACGTTGATCGGCATCAGAACGAACCGTTTTATCTCTTTACGTCATACATTGAACCCCATCACCAGAACCATCTGGATGATTATCCGCCACCGGACGGATATCGGGAACGGTATGCTGGGAAATGGATACCCCCGGATCTCGCCGCGCTCGGGGGTTCGACGCATCAACACTTGGGGGGCTACTACGGTATGGTGAAAAGGCTTGACGAGGCACTCGGTCGACTGCTTGATGCCCTCAAGAGCCTCCACCTGCTTGAGAATACTGTCATTCTCTTTACCTCTGACCACGGGTGTCATTTCAAGACCCGCAACGGTGAATACAAACGCTCATGCCACGAGAGTTCCATCCGGGTCCCGACGGCGTTCCACGGTCCCGGATTCATCGGGGGTGGGCAGGTCCAGGAACTTGTGAGTCTTGTGGATCTCCCGCCGACGCTCTTGGATGCCGCCGGATTGGACGTTCCAGGTGAGATGCAGGGCAAATCCATTCTGCCCCTGCTACGTGGCGAAACAGATGACTGGCAAGAGGAGGTTTTCGTCCAGATCAGTGAGGCGCAGGTCGGGCGTGCCGTCCGGACGCACCGATGGAAATACGGCGTGGATGCCCCGCATAAAAATGGCGGCTCGGATGCCGGGTCAGACCGGTATGTCGAGCAGTATCTCTACGATCTCCACGCGGATCCCTACGAGTTACGGAATCTTATCGGATTGCAATCGCACGAAATTGTCACAGCGGTCATGCGGGAGCGGCTCATTCGTCGGATGTTAGAGGTAGGTGAAGATGCACCCACAATCGAACCCGCACCCACGCAGAGAAGTGGACAACGCAGTGTCTCCGAAGCAGAGGCAAGGCGTTAATGCCCTGGATGTGGGTATCACACGCCCCGCACGCGCATGGCACTTGACATCTCTCCAAAAGTCTGCTAAAATTGACAAGAATCAGCACAAAAAAGGAGACACCCCGTGAAACGCCTCATTCTTTTCGCACTCCTCTTTTCCGCATTTGCGGTCCCAGCACTCGGTGAATTAACAGATGCTGACTTAGATAAGATCCGCTTAATCGTCAACAAGGTTGTCAAAGCAGAGATCGCTACAGTCAAACAAGACCTCAAAGCAGAGATCGCTACAGTCAAGCAAGACCTCAGAGAACAGATCGCCGATTCGGAGAAAAACGTGAGAACGGATATTGACATACAAAGCGAGGGGATACACAAACAGATTGCCCTCTTGACGAATTTCGTCTATGCCCTCATCGCCCTCATTGTCGCTGCCATTGCCATCCCACAGGTCATCTTGACATGGCGAAGTAGCAGAGATAACCAACAGCAACGCATTAATCAGGAGCTCCGAGCAGAGATCGAAACCCTCAAACGACAGCAGAGCGTTCATCCCTGACACACGGAGCCTCCAACAGTGTTATGTTATACGGATAAGCAAAGGACCCTCATTAAAAACATGAAAATTACAGATGTTAAAACCCTGGTCATGGGAACCAGTTGGCGCAACCTAACGTTCGTGAAAGTTGAAACCGACGAAGGCTTAACGGGTGTCAGTGAAGTGCGGATGAACAACCGCACGGATGCACTCGTTGCCTATATTGATGGTGCGAAACGCCGACATGTCATTGGCAGCGATCCGTTCAACACCGAGGACCTCTATCAACGCCTGTTCCGCGACGACTATGGTCGCGCGGGTGAGATCGTCGCAACCGGTATCAGTGTGATTGAAATTGCATGCTGGGATATTATCGGTAAAGCCGTGAACCAGCCCGTCTACCGCTTACTCGGCGGTGCCTGCCGCGATAAGATCAAAGCGTATGCCAACGGCTGGTATCGGGTTGAACGCTCACCCGAAGAATTTCACGCCGCCGCCAAACGTGTCCTCGAAAAAGGCTATCGCGCCCTCAAGTTCGACCCGTTCGGTGCTGGGTATTATGAGCTCTCTTATGAAGAGAAGTTGAAATCCGTTGCACTCGTCGAAGCCGTCCGGGATGCCGTCGGACCCGATGTCGAAATTCTTGTTGAGATGCATGGGCGTTTTAGCCCGTATATGGCAATCGAGATTTCTGCAGAATTGGAGAAATTCCAACCGAGTTGGGTTGAGGAACCTGTCCCACCGGACAACATCGCGGCACTTGCCAAAGCCGCAGAGAAAATTAACCTCCCCGTCGCTACGGGGGAGCGGCTCCACAACAAATATGAATACCGGGAATTGATTAACTTACAAGCCGCGGATATCCTACAGCCCGACATTACCCAGACAGGCGGATTCTTAGAAACCAAGAAAATCGCGGCGATGGGCGATATGTGTTATATGACGGTGGCACCGCATAACGTCGGTGGACCCGTCTCCACAGCAACCGCCTTGCACTTTGCGGCGTGTACCACTAACTTTAAAATTCAGGAACATTTCAACGATTTCTCTGAAGCGTGGGTGAAAGCGGCTGCCACGGGGTGTCCCGAAGTCATTGACGGCTATTTCAGTCTGCCCGATGGCCCCGGACTCGGTATGGAACTGAATGAAGACCTCATCGCTGAACATCCGTATCGCGAAGGTTCATTCAATCTCTTTGAGGACGACTGGCACAAACGGGAGTATTAAGAACATGAGACATACCACAGAAATCGAACTCGCAAATCTCGAAGATGTGGCTTTAGCAAACAGAGGCGTTATCAGTCCTGAAGAGGTTCGCCGCGTTACCATTAAAGACGCACTCGTTGATACCGGTGCAACACGGCTCTGCTTACCGGAACCGGTCATCGAACACCTCGGCTTGACACCCTTCGGTAACGCGCGGGCAAGAACCGCGGCTGGCATCGTAGACCGGATCATTTATTCAGAAGTCCGGTTTACGATATTAGAGCGGGAAGGGTCGCTCCCCGTAACCAACCTGCCCGCCGATGCCCCTGTCCTTGTTGGGCACATGGTCTTAGAACAATTGGACCTCTGCTTAGATATCAGGAAAGGGCTCATCTATAATCCAGACCACGGGGACGACTGGATTGAAGATGCATGGTAACCGCACCCCGGTCCCGGGAGGTGCTTTCACCGAACCGCACAGGGCATCTCTACAAAATTACCCAATGAAATGAGGCATCGTAAAAATTTATGAGTTTTCACTATAAAGAGGGGTACCTCTACTGCGAAAAATTGAGGGTTAAAGACATTCAAGAGCAGGTACCTTACAGTCCATTTTACCTCTACAGTCTCGCGCAACTGGAGACGAACTACGCCGCATATCAGAAAGCACTGGAGGGGATCGATTCAATCATCGGTTATGCGATTAAAGCCAACAACAATCTCGCCCTCCTCAAACGCCTCAGCGCGCTCGGTAGCGGTGCTGTCCTTGTCAGCGGAAACGAATTGCAGATGTCCCTCGCCGCGGGTTTCGATCTGAAACGGACGATCCTGAACGGCAACGGAAAAACGCTGGAAGAACTCAGACTCGCCGTTGAACACGGTGTGCTAATTAACATTGACAGCGAATTCGATTTGGCGCACATTCAAGAGACAGCAAAAAACCTTGATCACCCCGCGAATGTCCTTATCCGCATCAATCCCGATGTCGATCCGCAGGTGCATCCGTATGTCTCTACCGGCATGAAGAATTCCAAGTTCGGCATCCGTAATGAGCGGCTGGATTGGTTTTTAAACGAGATTCGTAAGGATCAATTGTTGAATTTAGTGGGTGTCCACTGCCACTTGGGGTCAACGATTAAAAAGGTGCGCATCTTCCGAGACGCTACTGAAATTATGCTCGCTTTCATACGTGGGATTCAAGCGGAAGGATTTTCGCCGCGGTATCTCAATATCGGCGGCGGTTTGGGCATTGACTACGAACGCACTGGCGAGGAGATTCCGACCCCCTCCGACCTCATCGATTCCATCCGGGATCTGCTACCGAAGGACATTACCCTTATTATCGAACCCGGGCGTTCTCTCGTTGGCAATACTTCTGTTTTTGTCAATCGCGTTACGGGTGTGAAGACCAATGGTAACAAGCATTTCATTGTCACCGATGGGAGTATGTCGGAACTGATCCGACCGAGCCTCTACGATGCTTATCAGCATATCCAATTTATCGAACCGATTGCGGGTGCCGTTGAAACCTACGATATCGTCGGTCCCGTCTGTGAATCCGCAGATTTTCTGGGCAAAGGGCGGGCACTCTCGACACCGCATGAAGGTGCCGGACTGGTCGTTTACGATGCGGGCGCGTATTGTCACGCCATGAGTTCCAACTACAATCTAAAGATGCGTCCCCCGGAGTATCTTGTTGATGGCGACACCTTGACCTGTATCCGCCGGGTTGAGACGCTCGACGATTATCTGCGTCTTTTTGAAGTGTAAATCCTACTGGAGTGCCGGTAGTATAATGGCATAAATTTGGAAAGTCAGGATATATTCACAGTTTCTGTTACAGGAGAACAAAAATGAGACATACAGCAAGAATCGACCTCGCAAATAACGATGAACTAGTTGCAGTAAAATTGGGCATTATGAATCCGGAAGATGTGAAGCGAATTACCGTCGAAGATGCACTCGTCGATACGGGGGCAACACGATTAGGTCTACCGCCATCCCTTATTGAACAACTCGGCTTAACACCGTTCCGCAGTGAACCGGTCCGAACAGTTAACGGGATCACAGAATTATGGATTTATTCACCGGTCCAATTTACACTTTTGGAACGTGAAAGCATCACCACCGTCATGGGTGTCCCTGAAGGCACGCCTGTTCTTATCGGACATATCCTATTAGAAGATCTTGATCTTTGCCTTGACATCAAGAAGGGATTGATCTATAATCCTGCCCATGATGGTGAATGGATGTCAGAGCTCTATTCGTTACAGTAGTCGGCACACAGGGTGTACCTGCTACCTTCTACAACCGATCCTCCAAAAACGCAATCCCGGTTTCCAAATCAATTTCGTGTTCACCCTGAAAGTGATCCAGCACTAATTGATCCCGTCCGCCTGAGGCGGCATAAATTTTCTCCAGTTGCCCGAACGCTGCCAGAGCATCTGACTCGATAAAACACATATCCTCGGAACCGATCTGCACCATGCACGCCCGTGGGGCGATGAGTCCCGCTACGTCTGCGATGTCGCCTGCCTTCCGCAGCCCGAACATGAACTGCGAGCCGCACGTATTCCCACGTCCTCTGTCATTGAGCGCGTCCGTCAGTGTGCTGAGGTAACAGACAATAACCGCCGCCTTCACCCGCTGGTCCAAGGCGGAAATATAGGTCGTCATCGTCCCGCCGAAGGAGCATCCCATGCATCCTAACCGCCGCCCGTCAACTTCCGGGAGCGACTGAAGATAGTCCAAACACCGTTGTCCGTCTGAGATATTCAGTTGTATCAGTTGATAACCGAAGTACCCGAATGCGAGATACGCAACATTGCATCCATCGCGGCTCGGGCGACGCACCCATTCGTCTCTATCCTTCCGTTCACCGAAGCCTCGCCAGTCGGGGGCTAATGTAACAAAACCGCGCTGCGCCAATTCGACTGCGTACTGTTTTTGATAGTCCTCCACAATTCCAACTGCCCCGTCCTTACCGACACCGTGTCCGTGTGCACATAAGACTGCGGGTGCTGGGTTCTTCGCACTCGCGCTTTCTGGGATTAAGAGGTATGCCGGGATTGAGGAAAATGGGTCTGGATTAAAAATTATCTTTTTCCGTGTGTAACCGTTCCGTTTTATCTCCTCTAAGGTTTCGACCTCCAACGGCAACGCTTCCGGCGAAGGTCCCAGGTCCTTGACGAGGTTGCGCCGAAAGCGTCTTCTCCAGTCTTGCCATTCCGTTTTTGTCTTGCCCTTGAAATGGAGGAGTGGGGGTGTTTTCAGGAGTTGTTCAACGCCTTGCTCTGCTGTCAAAAAACGCCGTGCTGCCATTTCGGTTCCCTCCAATAGCCACCTGATGTCTCCTTTTGGGGATATTAAAGCATATTTAGGCGTGTGTGTCAACCTCAAAAAATTTAGGTTTTCTGAATTCCGCTTGACTTTTCACAAAATCCTATGCTATAGTAATCTTATGGACGACACATTGCTGAGCGTAAAAAATCTCAAAACCTATTTTCGCACCCCCGAAGGGCTTGCCCGTGCGGTTGATGGCATCTCTTTTGACATCAAACCGAACGAAATTTTCGCACTCGTCGGGGAGTCGGGTTGTGGTAAAAGCGTCACCGCGCTCTCTATAATTCAGCTCATCGCGCAACCTGCTGGGTTCATCGCCGATGGTGCCATCTATTATAAAGGGCAAGACATCACAGTCTTATCTGAAGTTGAGAAACGGAAGATCCAAGGCAACGACATCGCCATGATATTCCAAGAACCGATGACCAGTCTCAACCCTGTTTTCACCATCGGCAATCAGATTTCAGAGGCAATCCAGGAACATCAAGACCTTCGCGGTGCCGCCGCAAGAAATGCAGCAATTGAAATGCTCGACCGCGTCGGCATTCCGGAACCCGCTGCCCGTTACGACGAATATCCACACCAAATGTCGGGGGGTATGAAACAACGTGTTATGATTGCGATGGCGCTCTCCTGTCGTCCAGGGCTCCTCATCGCCGATGAACCCACAACCGCGCTGGATGTCACCATACAGGCACAGATCCTCGAACTTATCCAACGCCTCCAACAGGAATTGCAGATGGCAGTCCTCCTAATTACGCATGATTTGGGGGTCGTCGCCAACATTGCTGACCGGGTTGCTGTGATGTATGCCGGAAAAATTGCTGAGATGGGGACATGGGAACACCTCTACGAGACGCCACAGCACCCTTACACCGTAAAACTCCTCGAATCCACACCGGCGCGGGATAAACGCGGAACAGCGTTGAACACAATTAGCGGCAGAGTCCCGAAAGCGACTGCGTATAATGACGGCTGCCGATTCGCCGATCGGTGTCCAAAGGTCATGGATGGCTGCGACACCCTTATCCCGACGTTACATGCTGTCAACGGGAGCGAACACGGGGTCGCGTGTCATCTCTACAATCCTGAACCGCCCTTTAATAATGCGAAACTCACAGGGGACACAAAACTGGAGCTTGAAACGGAAGAAAGGTTATCGGAGGGAAGGGTGGAAGAAGGGAAGGGGAACCCCCCAACTTCCCAATCTTCCAACCTGCCATCACAGCGTCTTCCAACCCTCCAGAGTTCCAATCTCCTGCAGGTGAAGGACCTGTGTGTCCACTACCCTATTCAGAAAGGTATCTTCAAACGGACGGACGGTTATGTTTATGCCGTTGATGACGTTACGCTTGATATCCCACGCGGCAAAACGCTGGCACTCGTCGGAGAGTCTGGATCCGGCAAAACCTCCTTCGGTAAAGCTATTCTCCGGTTGGGTGTGCCTGTCGAAGGCGACATCGTTTATGATGGCGTTAACATCGCCACGACGACCCGTCAACAGATGCATCCCTATCGGAAAAGAATGCAAATTATCTTCCAAGATCCCTATGCGTCCCTGAATCCGCGGATGCCTGTGGGGCGTATTATTCAGGAGGGGATGCAGACACACGGTATTGGTGCATCTGACGAGGAACGACAGACCCGGACCTCGGAATTGATGCGGCGTGTCGGCTTATCTCCAGATATGGTAACCCGCTATCCACACGAATTTTCCGGCGGGCAGCGACAGCGCATCGGCATTGCCCGGTGCCTCGCTGTCGATCCGGAGTTCATTGTGTGTGACGAGGCGACCAGCGCGTTAGATGTGTCCGTGCAAGCGCAAATACTCAATCTATTGAAATCGCTACAGGTCGATTTTAATCTCACCTACCTCTTCATCACGCATAACCTTTCCGTTGTCGAGTACTTTGCGGATGAAGTCGCGGTGATGTACCTCGGTAGGATCGTTGAGCGTGGGACAACAGAAGAGATTTTCGATGCGCCTAAGCATCCATATACGCGGGCACTCCTCTCCGCCGTCCCGAAGATGGATGCGCAGACAGGTGTTGAAAAGATTCGATTGGAGGGGGATGTGCCTTCCCCAATCAATCGTCCAGTCGGGTGTCATTTTCATCCACGGTGCCCGGAAGTGATGCCGATGTGTAAAGAAGAATATCCCGGTGTAACCCATTTTACACGGACGCATTCGTGCCGCTGTTACTTGTATCAAAACCCTGAAGAGATATGATAGGTAAAATAAAAAATGCCAAAAATTAAAATACTCTCCGCAGATGTTGCCAATAAGATCGCCGCAGGCGAGGTCGTCGAGCGTCCTGCCTCCGTCGTCAAAGAACTCATTGAAAACGCCATAGATGCAGAAAGCACCTCCATCCGCGTCGAAATTCGGGCAGGCGGGAAACGTCTTATCCGTGTATCTGATAACGGTATCGGTATGCAACGCGAGGACGCACTCCTCGCCTTAGAACGCCACGCAACGAGCAAAGTGAATCGGATTGAGGACCTTGCGCGTATTCACACCTTTGGGTTCCGCGGGGAAGCTCTCGCGAGTATCGCCTCCGTGTCCCAATTTGAACTCCTCACTCGCACGGCTGACGCGCTCGAAGGCACGAAGGTGGACGTTGAGGGCGGTGTTTTCCGGTCTGTGCAAGAGAGCGGATGTTCCCCCGGCACTCACATGTCCATCAACAACCTCTTTTACAATGTCCCTGCACGCCTGAAATTCCTCAAAACCGATACGACTGAGATGAACCATATCACGAATCAGGTGACATGGGCGGCACTCGCGCATCCGAAGATCCACTTTTCGCTGACGCACAACGGCAGATCGATACTTGATGTCCGTTCCTGTGATTCATACCTCGAACGCGTTCGCCTCCTCTACGGCAGAGAGTTCGCCGAAAACCTCATCGAATTTACAGAGGCACTGCCCGACCTGAAGATGTATGGTCTGCTCGGTAAACCCGAATTTACGAAGCCGAACCGAGAATATCAACTCTTTTTCCTCAATCAGCGACCGATACGCAGCCGTATCATCGGTGCAGCATTGACAGAAGCACTTAATGCCATGGTTGCCAAAGACAGGCAGCCTGTCGCGCTCCTTTTCCTAACCCTGGAACCCGATACGGTCGATATAAATGTACATCCTGCCAAAATCGAGGTGCGTTTTCGGAACGAGCGGACGATTTATAGCGGTGTCGTCCGGATGCTCCGTGACGCGCTCCATAAAACAAAATATATCCCCAAAATTGAAACTCCCATTGAACCGACGCACGCCGAGGGAGATACTGAAAACCGTGATGTCAGTCGGCCGCAACGGGTACCCCCACTGGGCTCCCTATCGGGTCCTGGAAGCGGGCAACGAACAACATCTATCCCGCAGGTGCAGCACAGGCAAACACCGCCTGTCACACCACAGGAGACAGAGAAGGGGGATCAGACTTCGGAAGCGCAAACGCCGTCTACGCAGCACGGGCAAGGTACCCTCGCCCCTACGATGGTTGTGCAGCCACCGCAGCAGCGAATGCCTGATGATGCAAATCTCAGTCTGCTCGACTTCGAGAATGTCCAACTCAAGACGATCCTCTTTAAAACCTACATCGTCGTTGAGGCGGGAGATAAAATCTTCTTCATTGACCAGCATGTCGCTGCGGAACGCGTCCTTTATGAACGTTTCGTCAACCAAGTGGAAACCGATGGGATTCCTGTGCAGGGGTTGCTACTGCCGGTGACTTTAGAAGTCGCACCGCAGCAGCTCGGGGTCCTCAAAATTCACGGCGACATCTTCAAGAAACTCGGCTTCGATCTGGAGGAGTTCGGTGGGAATACGATCCTCATTCGTGCGATCCCGTCGCCGCTACCCACGCGTATTGCCGCGCAGACCGTTACGGATCTACTTGACAAACTCCCGGAAGCCCCCCATACCGATGTCCAAATCCCAGAGGCGATGGACAATGCCTTGATAACACTCGCCTGCAAATCGGCTGTCAAAGCCGGGGATACATTGGATACGAAAGAGATAATGAACCTTATCAAGGAGTTGTCTGAGGCGAAACTCCCGTTCAATTGTCCGCATTCACGACCTATTATCGTCGAGATGGGGCGCGATGAATTGGAACGCCGATTCCATCGGTAAGTCACACTTGTAGGGCTGCCTGGCACAGCACATACAGAAATCTGGAACATCTATAATCGAGGAAACTTGAAACCTGTTGGTTCCTCATGTATAATTTACGAGGGCTTAATATCCCCGCGCGCGGAGGCTCGAAATGAAAAAACCTAAACTTGTCGTCGGACACCTCACGAAAGACGAATTGCTCGTTAAATCTATTACCACTTCAAAACACTTTGATTGGATCAAATGGTTACAACCTGAAGAGTTCGTTGAATTTTTCGCTGATCTCCTCAAATTAGTAAAGCCGATCTCGGAAGGAAAAAAAGATGCAGCAACACTTTCTATTTTCCTCTCCGAATGGCGTGAAACGGCTTTGATCAATTCAGAACCTGATGTCTTGGCAGATATTGCTGAGGCGGAGCAGGAATTGGATGCTGGTGGCGGAAAATCTTGGGAACAGATCAAACAGGAAATTGGACTGTGAACCATCAGCCCTATACGCTTGAACCGCTTCCAAGAAAAGTCGAGAATTTTATCAGGCGGTTAGACCGAGACATGCAAGAACGAATTAACGTCGCTTTGGCACACATCGTTCGTTCTCCGTTTCGGCACGCAAATCCTACGATCATCAAGCGGCTACGTGGAACAAAAAAGAACGCTACCGCTATCGGATAGGACCCCTCCGTTTCATTTATCGAGTTGACCGGAACAAGAGGCTAATCCGTATTGTACAAATTGACAACCGCGGCGACATTTATTAACCCAGAACTTACACAAAAATACTGATACGTTAATTTTGTTTTCACATCTATAGAATCTGCACAAATTTTGTGCAAAAAAAATGGGCGGATTTTACATCCGCCCTATAAAGTGATACCATAAAGTTGAAAGCTATTTAGCGACTTCTCACACCAATCCCTTGGAACGCTTCTGTCGGTAAGTATCGCCCTAACACATTCTGAACATCTATGTCCGAGAGTTGTTGTGGTGTGATTAAAACACATTTGCTCCGTGAGACTTTACGCCAGGATGCCTCAAAATCTGCGTAACTCAATCGGCGTTTATTAAGGCTCATCGGATTCTGGAGCGACATTTCACGCAATTGGTCGTTGTAATCGGACAATATTACGATCTCGGGGGTTCGTCCTTGGAATTGGATCATCACAATAGGGGCCCATCCTTTCGCAACAAATGCCTTTAGGACATCGAGCGAACAGTTGGAGATGATGGCAAGATTTTGTACCCGACTGCGGGTCGTTGCGTAGAAATCATCGAGGGCACCTCTGCTCCCAACGCGCGGGGGTTCTTTGAAAGCGTTTCTGACGTAGGGCATTTTTTGTAACTGGATCGTAGCACTTTCAGGTAAACTCGCTTCGCTCGCTCCGGACGCTTGGCTCGTGTTCCTTTCCGCAGCAGCGAGTGCCGTTTCCGGGACGTGATACTGCCCTTGCGGTGGCGGACCACAGTTGATTGCCAGCAGCACGAACCCAAGTAAGGCACTGCAAGCACACACCGTTGAATATGATGAACCCTTCAGTAACGCTTGACGAAGTGCTCTTAAATACGACAGGTAATGTTTCATGGTTTATTCCTCCTTACGTATAGAAACGGCTTGCGTGAGATATAGTTTACGTGTCATACTTAATCAATCTTAACCGCGACTTCCCGTTTTTCCTTCCACGATTCTACAATAGCTTCCGTAATCCGTAACGCTTGCAAACCATCTCTACCCGTTGGCGCAGGCGGCTGATCGGTGAGTAAATCATCGACGAGGGCGGCTACCCGTAAGGCAAATGTTCCATTAAACGCAAGTTGTTCGTCTCTAAAAATGGAGGGACGGTATTCTTCGACGACCTGATTATCCCGTCTCATCAAAGTCGCCCGTGTCAAAACATTATCGACGACGATTTCGCCATCGGAACCACAGATTTCGAGTCGCTCAATCGGGTGAATAAAATCGCTATCCCAGCTTGCCATCAACGTAGCAACGGTTTCTGTTTCATAACGGAAAGAAATCGCCATGCTGGTATAACATGCATCTTCGCCTTCCCGCGCTTCGTGTTGTCGCGGTTTCGCCATTTGCACACAAACGGCGACAATTTCGCCGCCAAACCATCGAAGTAGGTCAATCGCGTGCGTTTCCAGTTCATAAAGCAGGTAATATTCGCCTTTCCACGTTGAGGCGGGGCCCCCTTGAGATAATTTCATATCCAAGTAGTAAGTCTGCCCGATAGCACCGGCATCAAACCATTTGCGTGCCTGAACATATCCGGGGGCGAACCGGCGATTGTAATCGATGGCAAGGTAGACCCCTTTTTCGTCTGCCTTCGCGACCATCTGTTCTGCTTCATCAATGTAAAGGGACAATGGTTTTTCAGAGATAACGTGTTTCCCGGCTTCCAGACATTCCATCACAGGTTCAAAGTGCAGGTAATCCGCGGTTACAACGTCTACGAGGTCACACGCTTCATTCGCAAGCATCTCTTTGATGGAAGGGTACCACTTCTCTATGCCGAGTTCTTCAGCACGTGCCTTCGCTTTAGCAGTGTCTATGTCGCATACCGCCACCAATTCCGCACCCGGATGCTGAATATACCCCAGTTGATGACGATGCCCGATGCCACCGCACCCAACCGCTGCTACTTTCAGTTTCCCTGCCATGATTGTATTCTCCTTTACGCGCTGGGACGCGTCATGAGCACAGTCTGCTCTCACCAAAGTTCTGATGGAGACTGACAACCTTCTACTCAAAACTTTGCTTCTGTATATTGTAGTGGCTTACAAATTCCGACCTAAGGATATGATATACAATGCAAAAAAAAATAACAAGGGAAATTTTCCAAGGGTCTATTGCGAAAGGAGTCGTTTTTGTGTTATACTGTGTCCTATCACATTTTAAGGGAGGGACACCGCGATGAACTGTCCGCGCTGCAAACGGAAAGATGCTGTCAAAAATGGGAAAGTTAGGGAACGCCAACGCTATAAATGTAAATCTTGTGGGTTCCAGTTTACACGGTTTACCTCCCGTGGGAGACCCCCATGGCAGAGGGCTTTAGCGGTGTTTCTATACTGTCGTGGGATTTCTATCAGCACCATCGCGCGGAAGTTTTCAGTATCGCCGAGTACCGTCTTCAAATGGATTCGGAAGTTTGGCACTCCGCTCGGACCTACCCCTGAATCTGATGCAGATGGGGCGGTTCTTCTTGATGAAGTTGAAATAGCGAAGTATCTGAAAACGCAGAGCGAAAACGGCGACTCTGGAAAGATTTTTGTCGTTATACCCGAAGACGTGTCATCTGAGGATGTAATCGTCGGCATAAAACGAGATTGACAATCTCGCCAATCTATTAACCAATAACCAAATGAAAAATATATTTTTGAGATGGTGGGGATGCGGCGCGTTTGACGTGCGTTTTGGAGATGTGAATATCGCTTTCGATCCATACCTGTTCGATCGGAACTTAGCGGATGCCAAACCCATATACGACTACATCTTCATATCCCACGAACACTTTGACCATTGTCACCCCGTAACCTTACAGAAATTGTGTCGCGGGGCACGTTTTAAAAAATTATTCGTCAACCTCGGTTGTATGACCCCCGCACAACCCATCGCTGAGAAATACGGTGATGCCGCATTTGCACGGGATCTACCGATTACCAAGCATGTCCCCGCGGATAAGGTCCAGGTTCTCTACCCGAAACATCTCAGCGAAAAACAGGGACTCTCGCGCGCCTTTGAAGGGTCAGATACGCTCGATCTCGGGGATATTCGCGTCGAAACGATTGAAAGCGGCGAGAACCAAACGCCGAATCTACCGACAAACGGGTATCTGATAACACACACAACGAAGGATGTCTCTGTCTTACACACTGGCGATTTGCACGAACCCTATCCGGCGTTAGTGAACCTCCGAGGCAAGGTGGATTTCCTTATCCACATGAAACTCGGTCTCGGTGAAGGACTTGCGTCTCGACTCATAGAACTTGTAGAGTTAATCCAACCGCGTTTCGTGATACCCACGCATTACCGAACCGATCGGAAATCCGACCCGATACCAGCGGGACATTGGCCCCCAAACGTCACAGATGAAATGGCATTTGTCGAATCAATCCGTGAAATAGTAGGAGACAGAACGCACATCCTTCCGTTCACCGCGGGTATAGAATACGAGGTGGAAATGCCAGAGAAACGGGTTATCTGGAAATGGGACTGGTTCAACACATGGGACGTTCCCCCTTGGCGGGAATAATTTGGAGAGAATATATCGTGTCAACAGCCTCGCGCGTTCGCGTCGCTTTCTATGGATGTGGGAACTTCGCGAACCGAACCCGAATCCCGAACCTATTACAGACAGATTCAGTAGATATCGTCGCTGCGTGCGATAACAACTTACAAGCGGCACAGGAAACCGCCAAACGTTTTAAGATTCCAAGCGTCTATCAAGACGCTCACGAAATGCTTGACACCGAGGCAATTGACGTGCTATACTCTATCGTGCCGGCGTACGTCCGCACCAACGTTGAGTCGACCGCTGCAGAAAAGGGGATCCACATCTTCAGTGAAAAGCCGCAGGCACTCACGATGCAGGTGGCACACCGAATTAACACTGCCATTCAGCAAGCCGGCGTGATCAGCACCGTTGGGTTTCGTGAACGCTATCGTCCGATCTTCCAAGAAGCACGCCGATATTTGGGTGACAAGCACGTCGTGCATGTCCGATTTCAGAGTTTCGGGGGTTTACCACCTTCAGCAGAAGGAGACCCCAAAACATGGTGGGAGGAGATGGACAAATCTGGGGGCAGTGCTCTCGATTGGGGGGTTCACGCAACCGATTATACCCGATTCATGACGGGGTTGAACGTTGCGAAATCTCAGGCGTTTTATTGTGAACGTCCGACTTACGCGAATGCGCTGTCTACGAGTTTCAATTACTGTCTTGAGAACGGTGCTACGATGACGCTCAACTTTGTCGCAGCGGGTTCAGGTCCCAAAGATGAGCCGAGATTTACTATCTTCTATGAAGGCGGATGCCTCGAAATTCACGGGTACGATAGGATTGTGGTAAATGGCGAGGTCCTTTACCAAGCCGACGCGTTCGATCCGTGGTTGGAACAGGACAAAACCTTTATTCGTGCCGTTCAGTCTGCGGATTCCAGTCTGCTACAGAGTGATTATTACGATGGGCTTTTCTCTTTAGCCCCTATTTTGGCAGGGTGGGAGTCTTCCCGGCGCGGCGGCGTGTGTATTGATGTCGCGGCGTTCATGGAGGACATATATTAACGGAGGAATGGAGACAAGGATGGAGACCCGCCTTCCCATCTCTTGGCGCTTTAGAAACGTAAAAATTTCCAAACCCAGCCAGGAATTAACCGAAAACCTACAAGAACAACGGACGCAGCAGTCCAGGAGGTCCTAAGTAAAAATATGGATGCCAAATTGAAAAAAATTCAGATTACGCCAATGAAATTCGATAAACAGGGCGAAATACAAAAAGAAGAATTCGCCACGCTCACCATTGAAGTCCCGATGGATAGCACAGCACAACGTACCGAAATTATAGAATTATGCCAACTCCTCGACCAAGAATGGGTTATTGTTAACGTTGAGGGCAAAACAGTCATCGCTGTCAACACTGCCGGATAAACATTTCGTTCGTAGTTGTGCGATTTTGCGGCGTACTCGTCCCGGTTCATGTCACACGGAAACCTGAATACCGTTGATTCATGCGACGCACATTATCGCACGTTTCGAGACCATTATTCATGATGAAGAAATTGCTTTTTACACCCGGTCCCACGCCAATTCCGCCCGAAGCCCTATTGGCGATGGCGCAACCGATTGATTATCACCGCAGCGATGCCGCTGTAACGCTCATTAAAGACATCCTTGAAAAACTCAAACACGTTTTTCAGACCGAGAATGATGTCCTCTTTCTAACATCATCCGGAACCGGTGCTATGGAGGGCGCAGTCGCGAATCTTTTAGCGCGTGAAGACAAAGTCATTGTCATTCGGAGCGGTAAATTCGGGGAACGATGGAGCGAGATATGCACCGCTTACGGCATCGAAGTTCTCCCAATTGATGTGCCCTGGGGGGCTTCTGTTGAACCTCAGGCAGTTGCGGCACTCCTAACGGAGCATCCGGATGTGAAAGCGGTTTTTGCGACGCTCTGTGAGACATCGACGGGTGCTTTACACGACATTGAGGCGTTGGCAGGTCTAACGCGAGTGCGTCCGACACTGCTGGTTGTTGATGCCGTCAGCGCGCTCGCTGCCGACGATTTACAGATGGATAATTGGGGGGTGGACGTTGTTGTGTCCTGCTCCCAAAAAGGCTTGATGACACCTCCCGGTCTGGCGTTCGCTGCGCTCAATCAGCGTGCCTGGGATGCCGTTGCGTGTTCTGATCTTCCGAAATACTATTTTGATTTCCGAAAAGCGCGCGAAAGCGGTTTGGAGGGATCTGTCCCCTACACACCCGGGGTAACACTCCTGGCGGCACTTCAATGTGCCTTAAATCGCTTGTGTGCGGAGGGTATCCGCAATACCATTGCCCGTCACAACCGCTTGGCAGTCGCGACTCGAAGTGCGGTTAAAGCACTCGGGCTTTCCCTCTTTGCAGCGTCTCCTGCGAATACTTTGACCTCTATTCGCTTACCATCGGAAATTGATGGAAAGGCGTTTATCAATCTGATGCGCGATACGTATGGTGTCACCTATGCGGGCGGTCAGAGTCAGTTGAGCGGAAAAATCGTCCGGATCGCGCATCTCGGTTGGATGGATGAGAACGATGTTGTTGTTGCTATCTCTGCCTTCGAGCGAGGTCTCCACGCCATCGGATATGAGGTCCCATTGGGTGCTGGTGTCACTGCTGCACAGGAAGTTTTTAAATGTTCGCGAGGCGAGAAATGAGGCGTTTTTTTATTGAGGGTTTCCTCTTGTATCCGCCTGCGTGTTTTTGCTTGGGTATTTCTGTGTATTGTTGCAGGCTGCTATCTTGGATAGAATGAAAAACCGTAGCCCGTAATGAAATGGAGGGGTTTTTGCTTGGGTGTTTCTTCAGATATATGGGAAGGCAGGTCATTATCCGAGTCCGCCTTAGCGAACCGCAAGGAAAATTAAAAATACACTTTTTGATGCTTCTTACGAACACCGAAAAAAGCCGCTGCTCACCCAAACGCTGGAACGTTTGCGTCCCATCTATAGCAAGTCTGAATTGGACGCTTTACGTATTGACAGTATGAGTCGGGAGGGTTTAGCGCAACGCTCTGGACGCGGGTTTGTCAATCGGGATATTCTTGAGACCGTGCTCGGCAATTTGCTGGAATGCGTCGCACCGGGATCGCATAACGCGCCGCAGCTGCGTAACCAAAGGCGTGAACTCTCAGAAGCGATTGAAGAGGTAGCGGATCAGTTATATGCGATGGTCGCACAATCGTTTTTGGCTGTTACGGACGAAACCCGTCTCGGTGCTGCGCTTGAAACGGCTTTTTCGCTCCTCTGGGAGCTGCCACGTCTCAAGCGTCGCGCCCTCTGGAATCGCTTCGCCTCTCTTAAAGATCCTGCTGTCTGGGATGCCTATCTTCTCCACACCGGTATCTCGCGCGAGAAACTCGCCGCGCTGGATTTTCGTTCCCAAATTGACATCGCAATTCAGGAACGAACCTTTGAACCCTACCAAGACTTTCTGGGAAGTTTGAATCTCGCATCTGTTTTGGATTATCAACTCCAGTTGGTAGGGAGTACGTATCCCGGTTGGCGTGTACTTTTTTACCACGATGTCGCACACGCTTTAACGCGGAGCGATGACCTTGAGGAGAGTCCAAACATTCACAGAATCCCGGTCCCATTGTTGCCGCGCGCCATTTCGGAACTCGGTGGACGCTACTATCAAGCCGATTTACACCCAGAAACCCAGATAGGTGATGCTAATTTCTTGGAACATCCGCATCGCGGTGTAACGACCGGCCAGACGGGCATCATCGGTTCGGGGTGCGTTATCTATCCCAGCACGTTCGGTGGATTGAGTGTCAAAGTGAAACAACGGCATCCCGTCATCGGCGATTTTGTTGAAATCGGCACGGATACCAGCCTGCTCGGACCTGTTCAGGTTTCTGACCATTCCAGTGTGGGAACGAATACCGAGATTTATGGGTTTGTTGAAATCGAACAGCGGTGTCGCATCGGTTCATCAGTCGTTATCGGGACGATCCGAGGCGCGGCGGAGCATCCCGGAAGAATTTATATAGGAGATGAGGTGCGCATCGGCGACGGCACTGTCATTGAGAATACATCGGAAATGGACCTGATTATACCCAACCGCTCGCAAATTCCGGCGCGAAGCCACGTCGCAAATGACGGGTTTGGATTTCCGAGATATGTGGTCTGAACACAGGAGGAAAAATGAAAAACATTGTGGATATGGAAACCGTTGAAGCCCTTGAGTTGTTAGGGATCCTCGCGAACGATCAGATTTTTGTGGCGTGGGAACGGCTCCTCGTGTTGCTCAATAAGCCGCCTTCCGCCGCGAATACACAGAAATTTGAAACAGAGTTCCGTGAATTTTACTGCGGTTATGAAAGTCTCGCTTTTTTTCTTGAGACTTACCAAGAAGATCCGCTTGAAGGACTATCCCTGTGCACCCATCTCGCGAAAAAACTCAAGCGGCAGCGTGAATACATCCTCGCCAACCGAAAAACGACCCTTGAAGAGCGGATGCGCAGACGGGCAGGACTCTATAAAGAAGGCGACCTGGTGCCAGAGAAGAAGGTAACAGAACTATCACCCGATCAATATCGGAGCCTGTTACGTATGCTCGTCGGTTTGGATATCTTTTCTGTGCGAAAACGCCTTCTCGCCTTGCTTGAACAGAAGGCACCCCTCGCGGAATTAGATACTGTGTTTCGAGAATTTTTCGTCGCCTACGAACTCTTAGAACTCGTATGGGAAGAATATGATTACGATCCGGATGAAGGATTGGAATTACGTCCAGAGGTACTCGAAAGGCTTGAGCAAAGCGTAGCAGACATTGAATCGGGGGGTAAGACGTATTCACTGGAAGAAGTCTTCGGTGAGTCAGAGGGGACATAATTTTGTATACTTTGCAGCACTCTCCACGTGCTCGAGCGGATATACAACGTTTAGACTCAGTAATCGCCCAGCAGATCCGCAATAAACTGATATGGCTCTGTGAGAATTGCGATAATCGACAACACAAGGCACTCAAAGGTAGGCACAGAGGAAAATTTACTTTGAAAATAAACGCCTATCGCGCCCTCTATACCTTTGATAGACGGACAAGAGTGTTGACTGTCCACGAGGTAGGACACCGAAGCAAAGTCTATTAGGTGATAAGTTAACTGAAAACTGAAAGAAAAACACGCAGTGTTTTCCGAACTGAAGATTGGCAACGACTTATGAAAAAAATAAAACGAGTTTTAATCAGCGTCTACGACAAAACAAACCTTTTAGAGATAGCCAATGCCCTATCACAACGGGGTGTGGAAATTCTCTCTACGGGTGGCACAGCCAGACACCTGCGAGACGCTGGGATTAATATCCTTGATGTTTCTGACTATACCGGTTTTCCTGAGATGCTTGAGGGTAGAGTCAAAACACTCCACCCCAAAATTCATGGCGGACTCCTTGCGGATTGGGATAACGCTGAGCACACTGCCCAAGCGGAGACACACGGTGTTACTGCCATTGACATGGTGATATGCAACTTGTATCCGTTCGAGGCAACCGTTGCCAAGCCTGACGTAACGCTCCCCGAAGCGATTGAAAACATCGACATCGGGGGTCCTACGATGATCCGCGCCGCAGCGAAGAATTATCGGCATGTTGCTGTCCTCACACAGGCGAGTCAATACCCCGAAATCATCGCCGATTTAGATGCCAACGACGGTTCTCTTTCGGAAGAGAGACGGTTTGCGTTAGCAAGGGCAGCCTTTGCCCATACCGCGCACTATGACGCCGCAATCACTGCCTACCTTACCGACAGTGATTCTCCCCTGATAAAGGGGGATAGGCGGGGGAATCAAACAGACGGTTCCGAACCAGACGAATTCGCGGATAACCTGACGCTCCGTTTCAAGAAAGAGCGCACGCTCCGCTATGGCGAGAACCCACATCAGCGTGCCGCTTTCTACAAAACTGAAGCCAGTCCAGGGGGATGTGCCGCATGGGCGAACCAACGCAGTGGACAGCCACTCTCCTTCAATAACCTCCTCGATTTAGAAGCCGCCTTGGAGATCGTCAAGGACTTTGAGACCCCTGCTTGTGCGATTATTAAACACAATAACCCGTGTGGATTGGCGACGGCGGGCACTCTGCAAGATGCCTTCACGAACGCATTGGAATGTGATCGGACCTCTGCCTTCGGTTCGATTGTCGGATTAAATCGGAAGGTAACCCTCCAGACAGCGAACATTATCCGCGAAGCCGCGAATGCGGGTGTGAAAATTGACGCAATTATCGCACCGAGTTATACCGAAAAAGCACTGCGAGCGTTATCTCGGGTCAAACGCCGCCCGATTCTTGAAGCTGGGTCACTTTCGGCAACGGAACCTGTTTTGCAGATTCGCAACATTACGGGGGGTGTGCTGGTCCAAGACCCGGATGTCCACGACTTAGATCCTAACGATTTAGAGGTCGTAACCTCTTGTGCGCCAACAGCAGCAGAGATAGAATCCCTGCTTTTCGCGTGGAAGGCGTGCAAACATGTCAAATCGAATTGCATCCTCCTTGCCAACGGCACACAAAGTGTCGGTATCGGCGCAGGGCAGATGAGCCGGGTCGATGCTGCGATCATCGCTATCCGGAAGGCGGGTGAAAAGGCGAAAGGGGCGGTGTTAGCCTCGGATGCCTACTTCCCATTCCCCGATGGTGTTGAAATTGCCGGTGAGGCGGGCATTCGTGCGATTATTCAGCCCGGCGGCTCTGTCAATGACACACCTGTGATTGAAACGGCTGATGCCTACGGCATGGCAATGGTCCTGACAGGCGTGCGACATTTCCGGCATTAGTAACGCTAATGCAGTCAGAACTAACACCTATATGCGTGGTAGGATTGGAAATCCGATAGGTTTTGTGATATTCTATGCCGAGAAAAATACGACAACTCATCGCCGACTTAAGAAAAGCTGGTTTTATCAACACAGGTGGGAAAGGTAGCCATCGAAATTTCAAGCATCCGAAAGGTCCGCGGGTTACAATTTCTGGAAAACTCGGAGATGATGCCAAGCCTTTCCAAGAAAATTTAATCAAAAGAAGAATTGAGGAGTCTCAAAGATGACTGAAAGTGCCAAGTACGTCAAGATCGTTGAATGGTCGGACGAAGACGAATGCTTCATCGGATATTGTCCGGGAATCATCGGTCCGTGCGCCCATGGTCCTGATGAAATCGAAGTGTATCGGCAGTTATGCGAGATTGTTGATGAGTGGATAGAAATCTTTCATCGCGACAACGAGCCACTCCCACCGCCTACTATCGGTAAAAACATTGAGGAATTTTTGAATGGCATAGGTAACTACTAAGGAAGAACATATGAAGACGTATGCATTTGAGGTTGTTTTAGAAAAAGACAAATGGCCTGATGAACCAGACGAGGACGCTGTCTGGCGAGCGTACATCCCCGCACTGGAGCATAAAGGGGCAGCAAGTTGGGGATATACTCAAAAAGAGGCTTTAAAAAATCTGCAAGACGCAGTTGACCTCCTTTTTGAATATCTGTCGGAGCGGGGGGGAGAAATTAATTTTGAGTCGCTATTGGCAGATAAGGAAAACAGCCTTTCTGAATCCCATCCGCAAATTCAGGTTAGCGATGTCCCTTTAGTTACCGTAACAGTTTAATATGGCTATTGATTACAGCGCGAAGGTTAATACGTGCTTTTTTAATCCTGCTACACCCAACCGGATAATAAATCATTATAGGAATTAAAAATTGTCTGCGACATTAACACTCCCACACACAATAATTACAGGCGCAGGCGCGTCCGAAAACGTTGGCGAACAGGCGAAGCAGCTCGGTGCGACGAATGCTCTCATCGTGACGGATCCGGGTATCGCTAAGATCGGATACGCCGACGAAATCGCCCAGAATTTGAAAAAGGCAGGAATAGCGTCCTCATGCTTCTCCGATGTCACACCCGATCCAACTTTACAGAACGTGCAAGACGGCTTAAAGCAATATGCTGATGAAGCCTGTGATGTCATTGTAAGCATCGGTGGCGGAAGTGCGATCGACTGCGGAAAAGGCATCGCTATGAAGCTGACGAACGACGGGGACTTCGCCGATTACATGGGAGTGGACAAGATCCCGAATCCGGGTGCCCCTCTCATCGCGATACCAACCACGGGCGGGACGGGTAGCGAGGTCTCCAAAGTTACTGTCATCACCGATACTGAGCGGAATGTCAAGATGATGCTCAGTAGCCCGTGTCTGTTGGCATCTGTTGCGCTTGTGGATCCGATGCTATCCTTGACAACCCCACCGCACCTGACCGCGGCGGTCGGTGTGGATGCCTTGACGCATGCAATAGAGGCATACATCTCCAAACGCGCCCAACCGATAACCGACGCCCTCGCCTTGAAGGCAATTGATATGATTTCCGGTTCATTGCGACAGGCATGGGCAGACGGTGAAAACATCCCCGCTCGCACGGATATGATGATCGGGGCGTCTATCGCAGGGATGGCGTTCAGCAATTCATCTGTGGCTTTAGTTCACGGGATGTCGCGTCCCATCGGTGCGTATTTCCACATCCACCACGGATTGTCAAATTCGGTATTGTTACGGGATGTGATGGCATTTAGCGTCGTCGGTGCCCCTGCCCGCTTTGCCGATATTGCGTCTGCCATGGGTGAGTCGATTGATGGATTGTCTCTGATGCAGCAAGCGGACGCAGCGATTGACGCTGTGGAACGGCTTGTCACCGATATTCAGATGCCACGACTCGGTGAAATCGGCATTGACAAGGAGAAGTTCGAGGCGGTCATTGAACAGATGGCAGCGGACGCGATTGCGAGCGGAAGTCCTGCTAACAATCCACGACAGGCTACGGTTGAAGAGATCGTCGCACTCTACCGTCAGTGTTTGTAGAAAAAGGAATGAATTGTGAACAAGCTTAAGATCGTTGTTCCCGGTGATTCACCACCGCAAATCCAAGGGTCACCACATCTGGAACGTCTCGAACCCTATGGCGATGTCGTTCTTTATACCGACCGACCCGAGACCCCCGAAGAGAAAATTCGCCGTGCTGAAGATGCAGATGTCCTCATCAATTCACGCGGTATCGTCAAATGGCCCGCGGAAATTCTCTGCCAACTCCCCAAACTCAAATTGATTTCGCTCTGCTCCATCGGCACCGATATGATTGGGCTTGATGAAGCGAAAAAGCGTGGAATTACCGTTTGCAATCAACCCGGACGCACCGCCCCGGTTGTAGCGGAACACGGGTTCGGACTGATGTTCGCCCTCGCCAAACGAGCGGCGTTCCTCACGGCGTCTATGAAGGCGGGTGAATGGCCCCGGATGGACAACGTCTATCTTCAAGGAAAGACCTTGGGAATTATAGGCACTGGGCATATCGGGGCAGAGATGGCACGCCTCGGCACCGCAGTTGGGATGAACGTTATCGCTTGGACGTATCACCCTTCAGCGGCACGCGCAACAGAATTGGGAGTCCGGTTTGTTTCTCTGGATGAACTGCTCCAGACTGCCGATGTTGTGAGTCTGCACGTCAGGCTGACAGAGGAGAGTCACCATCTCATTGGGGAACGTGAACTCGGTTTGATGAAACAGGGCGCGCTCCTTATCAATGTGGCACGTGGCGGCGTCATTGATACAGATGCGTTGGTTGCTGCGTTGAACGGTGGACACCTCGGGGGTGCCGCTATTGATGTCTACGATCAGGAACCGCCCCCTGCGAATCACCCGCTTTTGGAATGCGAGCAGGTAATTTTGACCCCACATTGTGCGGACATGACCCCTGAAGGTGTTGAACTTCTTAATGAAGGCGCGGTGGACAATATCATCGCTTTTCTGCAAGGCACACCCCAGAATGTGGTTGAATGAAATGGAGCATCGACAAGATTTGATAGTTAAAAATATTGGGGTTGATACGGGTGGCACCTTCACAGACATTGTGATGCGTATTAATGGCGATCTGTTCACACACAAAGTCCTGTCCACCCCGCAGAATCCCGCCCTCGCCGTCATACAGGGTGTGAGTGAAATCTTGCATCAGCACGACACCGATACTGAACGGAAGCCGGACATTGTCCACGGATCGACAGTCGCAACGAACGCACTTCTTGAGCGCAGGGGGGCGCGTATCGCCCTCGTCACGACGAAGGATTTTGAGGACATTTTAGAGATCGGGAGACAGGCGCGTCCGGACCTCTATGATTTCTTCGTGGAACGACCCGCGCCACTTGTCCCTGCCGATAGACGCTTCGGTATATCGGAACGCACACTGCACACAGGTGAAATCCAGACCGAGATTGAACCCAGCGATTTAGAGGCGCTCACGTCTGAACTCTCCGCATTGGAACTGGATGCCATCGCCGTCTGTTTCCTCTTTGCCTACGTCAATCCACACAACGAACAGATTGTTGCGAACTATCTTTCACGGCTCGGTATACCCGTCTCATGTTCACACGAAGTCTTACCGGAATATCGAGAGTATGCGCGGTTCAGCACCACTGTAGCGAACGCGTATATCCGTCCCACTTTGGAACGGCATCTCTCTACGCTGATCGATTCTGACTTGCTGCGTAGCTTTAACGAAACCGTAAGCCTGCAACAACGGCGCAGGCGGCTCCAGAGGGAAACCCTTCAAGGTCCAGATCCCGTTATTTCTCCGCAAGGAAAAATTGAAAATCCGCAAGGAAAAATTAAAAAATCTTTCCGTTTGATGCTTTCTAATGGCGGTTGTATTTCAGCAAGCAATTTTGAATCCGCGGGGATCCGCACGGTCCTTTCCGGGCCCGCCGGTGGTGTTATTGGTGCGTATCAAGTCGCCAAGGCTGCTGGCTACGACCAAATCATCACGTTTGATATGGGGGGCACTTCAACGGATGTGAGTCTCTGCAACAGCGGGATTTCCCTCACGACCGAGAGCACGATTAGTGGACTCCCGATCAAAGTGCCACTGATTGATATTCACACTGTTGGTGCGGGGGGCGGTTCTATTGCGACTGTGGATGCAGGCGGTGCCCTACGCGTGGGACCGGAAAGTGCCGGCGCAGATCCGGGTCCGATATGTTACGGAAACAACGGGGCAGATGTGACAGTCACCGATGCAAACCTTTACTTAGGACGTATCGCGGCGACCCAGTTCTTGGGCGGTGCGATGTCCCTTGATGCCGATAAGACCCGCACGCACATTGAAGAATTTGCAAAGCGTCTTGGCGTTCCACCCCTACAAGCGGCGGATGGCATCCTGAAGGTCGCTAACGCGGCGATGGAACGCGCCATTAAAGTCATCTCTGTTGAGCGTGGGTTCGATACACGCGATTTCACACTCGTCTCCTTCGGCGGTGCGGGCGGTTTGCATGCCGCATTTATGGCGGAGAATCTCGGCATCGAGACCGTGCTTATTCCACCAAATGGGGGTTTGCTCTCCGCTTACGGGATGCTCTTCGCAGATGTCGTTAAAGATTATTCGCAGACAGTGCTATGGCAGTTTTCGGAAGCACGCCATCACGATGTAGGGAGCACAGATCTTGTTGAGGCGTTGAACGCTGGTTTTGATACACTCTTAACCCGTGCAGAGAACGAGATGAAAAATGAGGGGTTCGCGCCGCACCAGCTTAAGATTGACCGTTCGCTCGATATGCGGTATCAGGGACAGTCTTATGAGTTGAATATCCCCTGTTTTATCGCAGAATCTGAGCCTGCAACCGAAGTCGTAGAAACCCTTGTTAAAAGGTTTCACGCTGCGCATGAACATCGGTTTGGCTATGCCCGGACCGATGCCCCGGTGGAAGTGGTGAACCTTCGCCTTACAGCCACTGGAGAGACCGACAAACCGCCCATCGCATCAGCCCCGCTTGCCGATGCTGATGCCGCTGAGGCGTTTACGGTCCAAAATCCTGTTATCTTTGAGGGTGAGGCGCTCCCTACCAATTTCTACCGCCGTGAGGTGTTATGTCCCGGCAATCGCATCGCGGGTCCCGCGATTGTCACAGAATTTAGCGCGACAACTGTAATACCTCCAAATTTCTCCGCCGTTGTTGATGTCTACCAGAATCTTATTTTGAGTAAAAAATAGGAAAGGAAAAATTAAGATATGGAAATTACGGATGTAAAAACCATTTTGACGGCACCGAATGGCACTCGGCTTGTCGTTGTTAAGATTGAAACGAGTGAACCCGGTTTATACGGGATCGGGTGTGCGACGTTTACACAGCGTCCGCTCGCTGTAGCCACCGCAGTCGATGAATATCTCAAGCCCTTTCTCATCGGAAAAGATCCGACGAACATAGAGGACATCTTCCAGACCAGTTTCGTCAGTTCCTATTGGCGGAACGGTCCAGTGCTGAACAACGCTCTCAGCGGTGTGGACATCGCCTTATGGGACATCATGGGCAAGCGTGCCAACATGCCTGTTTACCAACTACTCGGCGGTAAATGCCGAGAAGCGGCAACACTTTATGCACACGCAGGTGGTAGCACTTTTGAGGAGGTGGAGGAGAACATCCGCCGTTATATGGAGCAAGGCTATCGCTATGTCCGCGCACAGGTGGCAATACCGGGGTATTCGACGTATGGTGCCGGCAGTGGGAGACGAAGTTCACCCGCTTTTGAACCGACGCCTTATGTCAATACCGTCATCAAACTCTTCGACCATTTACGGACACATCTCGGTGAGGAGGTAGAACTCCTTCACGACGTGCATGAACGCATCCCGCCCATCCAAGCGATTAATCTCGCGAAAGGACTGGAACCGTATAACCTCTTTTTCCTTGAAGACCCGTTTGCGCCTGAAGACGTTGACTATTTCCAACTCATGCGTCAACAAACGAGTATCCCGATTGCGATGGGTGAATTGTTCAACAACCCGAATGAATACGTTCACCTTATCAAGGATCGGCTTATCGACTTTATTCGGGTGCATATCTCACAAATCGGGGGTATCAGTCCTGCGCGTAAGCTCGCCGCGTTCTGTGAATTCTTCGGTATCCGCACGGCATGGCACGGTCCTGGCGATGTTTCTCCGGTTGGACATGCTGCCAATGTTGCGTTGGATCTCGCATGCTATAACTTCGGTATTCAGGAGCAGCATGTCTTTGGCGAAAACACCAAAGCGGTCTTCCCGGGGTGTCCCGAAATTCGAGATGGCTGTTTTTGGATAAATGAGGCACCGGGGCTGGGTATCGATGTAGATGAAGAACTCGCGGCACGCTTCCCGTTTCCGGAGCATCCCCTCAACGGGGGGTGGGCACCCGTGCGGCGAATGGACGGCACAGTTATCCGACCTTAGTGTCGAATCCCAATCGTTTTACCTCGGTGTGTAGGGAGATCCCTGTCTTTTCACGCACTTGTTGTTGGATATATGCAACCAAATCTAACACATCCGCCGCCGTTGCGTTGTCGATATTGAGAATAAAATTGCCGTGGACCGTGGACACCTCCGCACCCCCGATACGATGACCTTTCAGACCACTGACATCAATCAGCCGTCCTGCGGAATCGCCGGGTGGATTTTTGAACATACATCCGGCATTCTCTTCGGCGAAGGGTTGCGTTTCGACTTTCTGTTTATAGAACGCTTGCATCCGTGCCGTGATTGTATCGGCGTCTCCGGGTTCGAGTTTCAGCGTCGCGCCTGTAACACAGAAATAGGTGTCCAAGCCGCTGCGTCGGTATTCAAATTCTGCTTCGGTGTGGGTTAAGGTGACACGTTCACCCGTATCAGTCATGACCGTGACATCTGTGACGACATCTCCGAAACTACTCCCCCATGCGCCGGCGTTCATAATCAAGGCACCACCGACGGAACCGGGGATACCGAGCGCAAATTCCACACCGCTCAGACCGCCTCGAGACATCACCTTTGAGAGTCTCGGCAGCGAAAGACCTGCGCCGACCGAAACAACGTTCCCATCGACCTGTAGTTTCGCTAACTCCCCGATTAACCTGATACTGATGCCGTTGAAGCCGGTGTCGCTCACCAGCAGATTTGAGCCGCGACCAATAATCGCGATTGGAACCTCCCACTGTCGATGGAAACGTGCCAGTGCTGCCAATTGGCTTACCGTGCTAACTTCGATGTAAGCGGTCGCTTCGCCACCGATGCCGAAGTAGGTATGTTTTGCGAGGGGTTCTCCAAACCGGACCCGTGAGCCTGAATCCTTTACGATGTCCAACAGCGCATCTTTCCACTCCATATCGCGATTCCTCTTAGTAATTTTTGATAAACAATTCTTTCCCTTTTGCCGCGTTCCCTTTACGGTAATTGTTCATTCCGTATTGTAGTGTCCACTCCTGAATCTCAGCGAAATCGAAGAGGTCCCTAATGACAGGCGAGTCGTCATAAGTAATCAACCATTTGTGTGGGCATTCCCTCATATTCTCAGCAAATTGCACATGGTCAAAAGCCGTATGCAGTGCGCCTCTCACCCCGTATAATTTCGACGCAGCTGCTTTCCAATAGGGCGGATCAAGAAAAAGAAATACATCGGGGTCGCCGTCTTGAAAAAGTGCCTCGGTATAATCTCCATTCGTAATTTTGACACCGGAGAGATAGGGGCAAATGTTTTTCACACGTTCAATGGATGAATCCGTAAAACGTTTCTCATAGGCAGATTGTGAATATCCGCCGGAATCCACCGTGCCAGAAAAAGTAATGCGATTGAGCACAAAGAAGCGCACAGCACGTTGAAACTCGCAGAGTAATTCTCGGTTATGGCTTAGTTCATCCTTTGCCTCTGTTAATTCTTCAAACAGAGTCCGTCCATCTGTAGTGGTTGTGTGTTTTTCTCTGAGTGCGTCAACTAAACTGGGCCCATAATCTCTTGCCTGTTTCCAAAAGCAGTAGAGGTCGTAGTTGAGATCGTTAATCCAGTAGGACTTAATATGGTTTTGAAAGAGGCTTCGGATCGCAAAAAAGACAGAACCTCCACCCACGAAAGGCTCTCGAAATTCCGATATATTCACCGGAATCCGCGGCAGGATCTGTTTGAGTGCCCGTGATTTACCTCCTGGATACCGTAGTGGGCTTTTGGCTAATTTACGCATGGCGACCCGTTATCCATACTTGTAATCTGTTATTTTGACCTGCTTCTTGGTTAAGCAAAATGAGTCTTTTTTGATGTGTTTGCGTCAAACGATTTGCTGCAGAAAAATTAAACACATCCTCTGTAGCGCAAGGTAGAAGCAGGTTACCAATGAGATCACCTGTTAGTTTCAATCGGGTGATAAACTGGATATTTGTTCTTTCATCAATTGCTACTTCTTCCATATTCGCAAAAAGAATCAGTTTGAACAGTCCGTCCTTGATGTCATCTTCAGCCGGAAGTTTCCCTCTGCTACTGTTTTTAGATTCTTGTATGACTAACTGTTCGTTTTCCCAGTAAATTTCATCGGCGGTTAAATAATACTGCCCACCCAGATAGTTTGAAATGTCGAAAACGCCTTTGGTATTTTCTTCAAGAGATTCTAAGATGTGCGTTGTTACGGATTCTCTATGGGCAGCTTCGTAGGAGCGTGGGAGACTTGCCTCTTTAAAAGATGCTAAACTAAAATGACCATTCGCTTTAAATTTTTCAAGAGTCTGTAGGTGGTTTTTAGGACTGTGAACGGCGACGTTTCTCTCCCGGGATATTTTCTTGTATCCATCAACTGCGTTCAGATAAATTGGCGCAAAATCTTTTTCAAAGTGTGTTGTGTTCCAGTGCAGCGCGGTCATCTGATACCGACTCACCTCAAACAATTTCTCACGCACGCTTTCAACGTTCAGAATCTGATTGGTAATTCGGTCGGTTGTGCTTGGTTTTCTCTCCGCATCTTCATACCACGCTAAGATAATGTAGATGTTCAAGAGGTTCATCCATGAAAATGTGATGAAGTTAATCCGGTCATTATTCTGCGTACCCGCGCCCTCATCTTTGATAATCGGAATGATTGTTACCTTTTTTGTATTGAAGTGGAACGTGTTATAAATCCGTGCGAAGGGGTAAGAGCGCGTCCGTTTCGGTGAAACCCATTTTGAAAAAGCCAGATTATTTCCTGATGTTCCCAAATCAATGAGTCCGGATGCCTGTGCTTGATTTACGTCAAATCGGCTTATATCATACGCTTCAAATTTCTCTGGGTTGAGATGTGGTATATATGTCGCATCTCTTATGAAGCCTTTCAGATAGAGTGTAGGCACGAGTGTTCTCCGTGTGTTTTGGCAGTTGAATTTAGGATAATGCCAATTATACACGGATGTGAAGGGCAATTTCAAGGGGAATTGTCCAAGTTATAGGGCTATTGAGTTTTCTCTTTCGTAGCGCAAACTTTTAGTTTGCGACACCCATAGACACAAACTAAATCAAGATTAATTTATTCATTCGGTAATTTCTGAACGTGCGATAAATCGCACTACTACGAACCAATCCGTTTGTAGTAGGGCAATTCATTGCCCGTCTATTACCGAATTATTTTCTGAAACTTCATGAACCTCGCCTATCAATATTAAGTCGTTATAAACATCTCTTCTTGTTTAGAAAAAAAATAAAAAACGAACCTTTTCCGAACAGACTTGACTAAAGAGGCAGAACCCAATTGTGAACGCCTTTCAAAAAGTAGTCGAGGCATTCATAAAATCAAAATTCCAATAGGAGAAATGAAAATGAAGCAGAGAATGTTGACAATCGGTGCAATCGCAGTTATCGCAATCGTAGGTTTGTTTGTTTTTGAACACGCAACGTCAGCACAGCGTCCCGACCGGAACGCACAAGGGCAACGCGGAAACCGTCAGGGCGGCGACCGAGGCGGCAGGGGCATGACGGGAATGATGAACCCCGCGTCTTTAGTCGATAATTCTTGGGTCGATTTGACCTTCACGCTGAAAGTCGATGATGAGACCCTTGTGAAGGCACGTCCTGTCTATCAGATGGCTCGCGATAAATTTCAAGCGAAGATGAAAGAGGCACAGGCATCGGGGGACATGAGAGCCGCTATGTCGGAGATGCAAAGTTTTGCGGCAACCGTCGGGAAAGAGTTCCAAGCGAACCTCAAAGAGGTATTGACTGAAGAGCAGATGAAGAAACTCAACGAATTGACGAAAGAGCGTCAGATGGCACAGCAGAGTCGTATGAACCGTTGGCGTGGTGGCGGTGGTGGCGGTGGCAGACAGTAATCATCGCATAGTAGCAAACGCAAATCTCATTCGTTGTTGCACGTTAGGTCGGGTTTTTTGCTCGACCTTTCTCCTTTTAAAACGATTCCTGTAGGAGCGAGTGTTTTTGCTTGGGTGTTTCTGCGTATTGCTTGGGTATTTCTGCGGATTTCCCCATGCTCGCGATTCTCCAAAAATCAATTACCCCTGCGTTCTTCAACCCAATCGAGAATCATCTCTCGGTTTTCAGCGTCCCCGTGTTGCTGGAACCACTTGGCGAGGTGTCTACCGGTTTCAATAAGGCGTGAATCTATATCTTCAGATGTCCCAGATTTTTTCGCAGAATTCAGCGCAAATTGATATTTTTCGACCGCTGCAGTCGATTGTTTTCGATGCATCAAGGCGATGGCAAGCAGACATCGGACCTTGACGAGGGTAGCCTCTCTCGTTTTATTCGCACGTTTGCGGATTAACTGAGATTCTAACGACAATAGATTCCTGAAGGCAGGCATGTTAATCGGATCTTTCCGCAGGACGGTTTCAAAACCGGTGAACGCTTTCGCATGTTCGCCTTCCACGAGATAGAGATAGCCGATAGTGTTGTAAATCTCAGTGTCGCGCGCAGATTCAGGGATCGCCTCGAATTCAGCGAGTGCGTCGGTGTACTGCCGTTGCCGCATGAGGGTGTTGCCCCGTCGGATTTTCAGGTTAATCTGCTCCTCTTTTGCCTGTGGATTCCCAGGTTCTTGTGCCAAAACGCGCGATATTTCCGTAGCGGCACGCTCGTAGTCTTCCGCACCTTGATAGGCGTTCGCCAGGCTCAACCGTAAATTCAGATCGGTCGGTGAGAGTTGAAGTGCCTTTTCAAGCAGTTGAATCGCTGTTGCGTAGTCTTCCGCATCGCTGAGGCTTCGTGCATAGTGATGATACGCTGCAATGAGGTTATGTAGGGCGTGATCGGCGTTCGGATTGATGTTATAAACGTGCTGAAATACCGATAACGCGTCGGCGTAGTCGCCTTTTTTGAGATATAACTCCCCAAGCAAATTCCGAATATGCATGTCGTTCGGATGGAGTTTCTGCAATTCGAGATACACCGCCACGGCTGCATCTAATTCGCCTGCTTCACTATGTGCCTTCGCCTTTCGGGTAAATGCGTCGCTCAGGTTCGTGCGAGCAATTCGGAGCGTCGGCATCAACCGTAAAGCGTTGCGATACGCCTCAATTGCGGCGTCCCATTTTCCACGGTTTCGTAGGGATACACCGTAGTTGTTATAGCAGTGTGCGAAGTTTTGCTGTGTCAGTGCATCTACGGGATTCAGGTCGATCGCTTTTTGATAGTAGTTGATAGCCCTTTCAAATTGTCCGGCTTGCGCGTATCCGTTCCCCATGAGTTGATAGGTAGGGGCGTCGAGAGGCTCCATCTGCAGCACCCTTTCAAAGGCGGTGGTAGCGGTCTCAAAGTCTTTTGATGCGAGTGCTTTGAAGCCTTTGGCTCGGAGGAGTTGATGCAGGTTTCGTCGTGCGGCTTTGTGATACGGTGCGATGTGCAGTGCCTTTTCAAAGGCGTGGACCGCCTTTTCAACGTCCTTTTTGTCGTAGTAGAAGATGCCGAGCGTATTGTAATCTGCCGCCGAGGGTTTCCCCGCGATCCGTTTCTCAACAAGTGCTATTGCTTGATCGGTTTTCCCTGTTTCGTGGTAGATGTGAATGAGTTTTTCTATTGCGGGTTGAAACTTCGGATTTAATGCTTGACAGGTTTGGAAGGTCGCGATAGCAGCGGGTATATCACCTTTGTCAAAGTAGACGGCTCCGAGCAGATAGCGTGTCCGCAGCTGCGTTTGAGGGTCTGCATAGGGTTTCTGTTCAATCTCGGTTTTCAGGACCTTGATAGCGACATCGTGTTGTGACATATTAAGCGGGGTATTATAGAGTTTACGCAGCGTGGCTATATCGCGCTCACTCGGCAGTTGTGCGGTCGCTGTCGGATAACAGATGTCTCCAGGATGCGGACTGTGTCCCCACAAGCCGATGGCGTGTCCGAATTCGTGAACGCACACCGTGCGCATCTCTTCCTGCGACAATTCCCCGACGGTTCCGTAACCCTCTAACATGAGGATAACCTCTACTGTAAAACTGATCTCCTGTATTGTCTCGGTTTCCCGATCTTCAACTGTCGTGATAGAACCCACCTCTAATCCGTTAGAAAAGGTGCCGATTTGGACGCTATCTTTGAGGCGTGTGAGTTCTGCACTGCCGAGTCGGGTATCTTGGAAATCAGCGAGGAGACCGGTATATCCCCAGCTGACGCGAATATCTGCGTTCTGCGGTGTCTCGGTTTCTTCAAAGCGGATAGCACCCTCGCTGGCGGTATGCCAAGTTTCCATCGCATATCGGATTTCAGGGAGGTATGGACTCTCTCTGAGGACAGGAGAGATATATACCCGGATCGGCATCTCTGTGAAACGGGTGATCCTTCCTTGAGAAAAAAGCGTGATGTAGTCAAAATAGTCCGCATAGTCCGCGTTTCCCGATTGTGGTGCTACATGTGCTGTGGTATGTGTTGTGGAAACAGATACTATGAAGGTAATAACGAAGAATGTCTGTAAAATTCTGGTTTGCATAGAAAACCTTTTTCTTTCGTGATTTAACTCCGACTCGCCAGTTTGTTTGAGAAGATGCTGATTAATCCACCCAACATCAAATACCCGAAAATGACTTCCAGTGTAACGAGCAAACGCGCAGCAGCGTTATCCGCAACGATATCCCCGAAACCGAGCGTCGTGAAGGTAACAATGCTGAAATAGAAACAGTTCCAGAAGGTTAACGGCTCACCACTATAAGCACCTGTCGATTGATGGAAGCGAGGGGTCCAGTCTTGCAGCCAAGGTGGCATCCACGTCGGGAGCGGCATATACGCAAGCGCGAACAGAAACGCAAAAAAAAGAGACCAGAACGCCCAGAGGACCAAGCTCCGACCGTAGTCGGAACTCCATCGCCATAACTTTGCCAATATCGGATTTGCCTGATTGAACGCACGTATGAACTGCCGGTCGGCGACGTACCTTTTGAAAAAAGGGTTCGCGACCTCGTCGATGTGTCGGCTATCTAAATAGAATTCGGTCGGACGGTGCTGTTTTCTGCCAAGTTTGGCTTTCACGGCGTGGAAAAAAGTGTCTGGGGTATATGTAACGTCGCCAAAGGCAGCGACGGAGACAAACTGTGCGGCGGTAAAGTGGGCAGTCCCGAAAAATGTGGCGTTGTTGAACACCGTCGTCTCAGGAAACCATGTCCCTGTGCAGTCGAGGATGCCTTCGAACAACACGCGACGAAAATTGACTTCAGTGAAGAAATTAGCCTCATGGAAAACCGCGTTTTCACGGAATTGAACCCTGTGAAAGTCGGCGACGTTATAAAATCGCGCCCGCCAAAAACTGGCACTCTTGTGGAAAATTGCGCTGTGGAAATCGGCACGCCTTTGGAAGATGGCTTCACGGAATGCGCAGGGACCCTGTAAAATCGCTTCATCGAAATCAAGATCCGACTCAAAAAGCGTGCGCCGAAAGTCCACCTCCTGGTGGAAAACGACTGTCCGAAAGTTGACGATGTTTTTAAACGTACACCCGATGCAGGAGAGCCTCTTATTGAGGAGTATCCGGTCATTTGCGTCCCGTTCCAATTCGATAGAAAAGAGGTCAACAACCCCTTCGATCGTGCAATTCGTGAAAGTAACGGATACGGCATCGCTTTGTAAGGCGCCAAGGAAGGTCCGTGCTTTGATTGTTTCTCCGTGCTTCTCGTACATCTGTCTATTTTTACCTTGATATTTATTTTATATGATACGGTGGACGGTATAGGAGACCGTGTTAAAAATCTGAAAGGAGATCGGCAAGTGGATTTTGGAGAATCGACTTCTTTTTCGATTGGACAATAGAATGGCTTCTCCCATCTTTAAGATGATAAACTTCCACATCTTCAGGCATTAACCAACATAATTTTGGGACACGCGCCTCCATTGCAGCAGCAGCCTCTGGATTTTTCTTTGACCGTCGCCCGGCGGTTAGGAGGTTTTTAAGCACCGCCAAAAGATATGGACTGTGGGTTGTCATAACGATTTGGCTGTCAATGTAATTTCGCATCAGGGCGATGATATGCATGAGGTGTTTCTGGTTTGTTGGATGGAGGTGCGCTTCGGGTTCTTCAATCACGCGAAAAATCATTTCATTGTAAAGCATACTCATGAAGGCATCTTGTAGGATTCGAATAAGATTTTGATGCCCTGTCGAGGCGTTTTCTAAGAATGTTGTCTTCTCACCCATTGGGTGTAAAAAAAGGCGGGATTGAGAAATTTTGTCTGTCGTTTCGTGTTCACCGTTTAAGATAAAGGAGATTTTCTTGAGCAGGAATTCCATCATCGGTTTATCGACATCTCTTGATTCTTCCTCGATCCTTTCGTCAAAAAGGCTCCGGAAGTTCTGTGTGCTGAAGATATCAAGGAATTCTTCATTTTTTTCCAAGAAGCGTGCGATAAGATGGAGATTGGCACGTGAATGGCTTGCAGCGCGCGTATGGAGGTCACTTTTTATGCCACCATAGAAGATTCTTTTAAGGGCATCTGGGTAGTTGGCAGCGATATTTCTATCTGCCGGAATGAAGAGACCGTCACGATGTTTACCGGCTAATTTCTCCGTGATTTTGCTCATTCCGATCGCCATATTCAAAATGTAATGGAATTGATCGGCGTTTTTATTTAGTTGAGGGTCACTTTCTGAAGACGCATCTGTTTCTTTAGGAGCGTCAGATGCCGTTGCAGTGCTGTCGGATTGTTTTAGGTCAATGCTTTTCAGTTTCTCCAGTAGGTTATAACACAGGTCTTCAACTTCGTCCATAACGGTGGGTAATTCAATATGGAGCGATTTCTCATCGGTTAACGTCAGTCTAATGGCACTTTCAGGTGTATAGTGATAAATGATTTCAAAGTCGCTATCGACATTTGGCTGGAGGGGTGGAGGGACGGAAGGATGGGTCCCCTCTTTTCCGCCTTGTTTTTCTTCCATTTCCGTCTCTTGCTGATTACTATTCAGTTTTGCAAACCCTTTGGCATCACCAAAAAACTCACGGAATTTACGAGCGATTTGTGTGCGAAATACCGTCGCCAATTCTTGTCCTGGCGTTTTCAAATGTTCTGGAGGGTAGGAATTAATTTGTCTGATGTGTTGGCGAAAGTCGCCGATTAACTCTTGGAAAAGATAGATCAGTTTCGCGAGGACACTTTTCCCGCTGGCGGTTTCACCGATGAAAACCACCAAGGTTTTATCCATATCAATTTCTGCTTCGCGGATATTTATGAAATTTTTGACAAATAGTTTGGGCATGAAGCCTCCAAGGAAGGGATAGAGTGTTGCGTGTGAGCGGAAATAAAGAGGCGCGCGTGGAAAGCGCGCCTAACGATAGATGTTTCGGGTTATGCCAAAATCTCGTTCACAAGGCGCGCGCGCTCCTCAACGCCCGTTAATCGATGGTCAAGTCCTTGAAACTTGAAGGTTAACCGTTCGTGATCAATACCGAGTTGATGGAGAATCGTCGCATTTATATCGCGAACGTGAACAGGATCTTTGACGATATTGTAACTGAAGTCATCGGTTTCGCCGTGGACAACACCGCCTTTGATACCGCCGCCAGCCATCCAGCGTGTAAAGCATTTCGGGTGGTGGTCGCGTCCGTAGTTATCCGGCGTAAGCGTGCCTTGACAGTAGACAGTTCGTCCAAATTCGCCGCCCCAGACGACTAAGGTTTCATCGAGCATCCCGCGCTGTTTTAAGTCTGTAATAAGTCCAGCCGAGGGCTGATCGATATCCCGGGCTTGGTTGCGGATGTTTTTGGGGAGCTCCCCGTGCTGATCCCAACCCCGGTGGAAGACTTGCGCAAGACGGACATCTCGCTCCATCATCCGACGTGCAAGGATACAGCAGTTGGCAAATGTTCCGGGGGTTTTGACCTCAGGTCCATACAGTTCTAAGACGTGCTCGGGTTCCTGAGACAAATCCGTAAGTTCAGGGACACTCGTCTGCATACGAAACGCCATTTCGTATTGTGAGATGCGGGCATGCGTTTCGGGATCACCCACTTCCTCGTAGAGTTCCTGGTTGAGTTCAACGAGGGTATCTAACATCCGTTTTCTCGTCTTTTCATTGACACCTTCCGGATTCGAGAGGAATAGGACAGGGTCACCTTGACTCCGCAGAAGCACGCCTTGGTGTTCCGATGGGAGGAAACCGGATCCCCAAAGTCGATTATAAAGTGCTTGTGCGCCCTTCGGACCGCTCCATGTGGCGTTCATTACGATAAACGCCGGTAGATTTTCGTTTTCACTCCCAAGCCCGTAACTCAACCATGCCCCAAGACTCGGTTTACCCGGACTTTCATCACCGGTACAGAAGAAGGTGATAGCCGGATCGTGGTTAATCGCCTCGGTATGTACCGTCTTGATAATCGCAAGGTCTTTCGCCACCGATCCCGTGTGTGGTAGCAGTTCGCTAAGCCATACACCGTCACCCCCGTTATCATACTTCTTGAATTCAAATATAGAGGGTGCGATCGGGAATTTATCCTGTCCTGAGGTCATCGTTGTGAGGCGTTGACCCATCCGGACGGATTCTGGGAGATCCGTATCGAACCATTTTCCCATATTCGGTTTATAGTCGTAGAGATCCAGTTGGGACGGTGCCCCGGACATGAATAGGTAAATGGCACGTTTGGCTTTCGGCGCAAAGTGTGGTAACTCTGGTAAACCGCCAAATCTCGGTTTCGCCTGGCTCTCAAGCGCGTTGGCAATGGCGTTCGGTAACAGCGTAGCGAGTGCCGCACCACCGAGACCTGACGCACATTTACCGAAGAATTGGCGACGGGTTTCAAGTTTCAAATATTCTTTAACCGGGTCCATTGTCTATCTCCTTGATTAATCTACCCTTTATTCAGGACTTCGTCCAGGTTGAGAATCAGGTTTGCAATCATTGTCCATGCAGCGACTTCGACTGCATCTAAGGTTTCATCGGGTGACGACTCACCAACAGCAATGAGTTCTTTGGCTGCTTCTGGATTCGTTTCCAACTCCGCATAATGGGCTTGGAACGTCTTCAAGAGCAGTGCCTCCTCCTTCGGCTTCGGCAGGCGAGCCGTTGCCATCTCGAAGATATAGGCGATACGTGCTTCGGGTGTTTCGCCGCCCTCCTTGATAGTACGCTCTGCGAACGCACGCGCCGCTTCAAAGAACTGCGGATCGTTCATCAGCATTAACGCCTGCATCGGTGTGTTGGTCCGTTCACGGCGGATTGTGCAGGCTTCACGTGACGGCGCATCGAGAATGTTCATCTGTGGCGGGGGTGCCGTCCGTTTCCAGAACGTGTAGAGACTCCTGCGGTATACCTTATCAGCCCCGGTATCTTGAACGAATGTGTCCGTGTTAGATCCGGTAAACCCGACGGCTTTCCAGAGTCCATCGGGTTGCGGTGGTTTTACACTCGGACCGCCAATTTTAGTATACAGCAAGCCGCTAAGGGCGAGGGCGTTATCTCGCACGATTTCGGCATCGAGTCGGTACCTTGGACTCCGAGAGAGGAGGATGTTATCGGCATCGCGTTCCAATTTTTCGGGTGTGACCTGTGCGCTCTGCCGGTATGTTGCCGAGGTGAGCATCAATTTGAGCATGCCTTGCACATCCCACCCAGAGGCGATGAATTCCGTCGCGAGCCAGTCAAGAAGTTCCGGGTGCACCGGCGGTTTCCCTTGTGTCCCGAAATCTTCTGATGTTTCCACAATCCCCATCCCAAAGACGTTTTGCCAGAAACGGTTGATCGCGACACGGGCAGTAAGAGGATGCTCGGGTGAAAGCAACCATTTCGAAAAACCGAGGCGGTTCGGTGCTGTATCTTCGGGCATGGCGGGTAGCACTGCTGGCGTTTGCGGATATACCTGTTCCTCTCGATGCTGGTATTCACCGCGTGCTAAGACGTATGCACCTCTCGGTTCCTCTCGCTCTTGCATGACGAGCGTCGTCGTAACCGAAGCATCGAGGGTGTCCCGTTTCCCTTGGACCTCCGATAGATCTGCAAAAAGCGTTTTCAGTTCCCCGAAGGCGCGCTTGGTATTTTCATTGATTGTCTTATCTGGCGTAATGTTCTGCCGATAGTAATCTCGAATCTGTTCCATCTGCGCGGTTTCACGTTCACCGCGAGATATTCCCGCGATATCGACAATATCTGCTGGCACCATCGGAGGTTCGCTTTCCATACGGAAGTAGAAACCGGAGGGACCCGAGTAATTAACGACTTTCAGGAGCAGCTTATTGTTACCGGGCTTGAGAGTGACCTGTATCTGTTCTTGGTCGGCAGCGGCATCCCGTTGAACGTTTTTGGCGAGGAGTTCCGTACCGTTCATCCAAACCTTCAGGGCATCGTTGCTCCCAATATAGAGGAGTGCTTTCTGTTGTGTAACAGAGACGATGTTTCGGAAGAGATAGGTGGCACTGTTTTCGCCAACGATGTCGTTATGCACCTGTTCGTCAACCCAATGCGTCTGCTTCTCCCATTTGATGGTTTTTCCATCGACCTCATACGTATCGCCTGTGTTGACCTCTTTCGTTTCAGGTTCGTATGCCTTATAAAAAGCGAGGTTGCCGTGTCCAGCAGTGAACGGACCCGCGGCGTGCCAGTCATCCAAAGTGATTTTGGAGCCGATAGGATAAATCGTTGTGACGTCTGTAAGCGCGAGGCGGAAGCGTCCAAGTTGCTTCTGTCGCAAATCATATTCGTGTTTGAGACGGATTTTTAATCTGCCACCTTCTATTCCAAAGGGGGCGGCGACAAGGAAGATGGCTTGCCGATTTTCACTCTTTCTGTCGAGTGCCCATCCCGTTTCCGGCTTATCGTCAATCGCATTGGCAACGACACCCTCGAGATTGTTTTCTCCGAGTGCTTGCTCGTGGTCTGCCCATGCGTGCACGACTTGGATACGCGTCCATGGGTTATCGGTATCGGTGTTTTCAGTCTCATTTTCTACTTCTGCCCACGCTTCATCTGTGGATTCGCTGTCCGCTTGATCTTCGGCATCGGTCTCGACGGTAGGCGTATTTTCTGCTTGTGCTTCAGCCTCGACGGTGCTTCCGGTCTCTGCTTGCGTTTCAGCATTAACCTCGGTGTCAGTGTTTTCCGGTTCAGCGGGTGCCTCGCTATCCGCTGCGGCTGGCGCGATGAAAAGCGCGAAATCCGTCAAAATAACATTGCCGTTACTACTTCTACCGAACCCACTTTCCGGCAGGGACTCGTGTGTGAGACCTTCTAAACGAACGGCACTCCATTTACCGGGTGGCAGTTCCGCAATAATCTCATAGATTTCCTGTTCAGGATTAGTGCCACTGGCTAAGATAGAATTATCTTCTAAAACTTCAAGGGTCGCGTCCCCTTTTGAATAGAGCGAGGTCGGTTTCAGCGTTGTCCAGTGGGGTATCCTGTTTTCCCAAGCGATTTGCGTCGCGTCTATTTCAGGGATAGGTGCTTTCGTCTGTACATCCAGTTCGGCGATCTGTTCATCGAACGCGGCGAGTTCGGCTTCCTGCTCCGGCGTCGGCAACTTCACAACAGGGGGAGAGTCCTTACGGTTGCCATCCATCGCCTTTTCGGTAATATTATTGAAATAGGCGTAGAGTTGATAGAATTCCTTCTGCGTGATCGGATCGTATTTATGATCGTGGCACTGGGCGCATCCGACAGTTAATCCCATCCAGACGGTTGAGGTGGTGTCTGCTCGGTCAATCGCGTATTGGACGTAATATTCCTCATCGATCGAGCCGCCCTCACTTGTCGTGACATGGCATCGATTAAAACCTGTGGCGATCTTTTGTTCAAGGGTCGGTTCCGGCAAGAGATCCCCGGCTAATTGTTCGATCGTGAACTGGTCAAATGGCATATTTTGATTGAATGCCTCGATGACCCAGTCGCGATAGGGCCACATTTCACGGTAGTTATCTAAATGAAGTCCGTGTGTGTCGCCGTAACGTGCGACATCTAACCAGAAGCGTCCGAGATGTTCACCGTATTCCGGCTTTGCCATGAAGGCATCAATCACTTTTGCGTAAGCCTCGGGTGAATCGTCTGCGAGAAATTGGTGAATTTCCTCACGCGTCGGGGGTAAGCCAGTGAGATCAAGGCTTAGGCGTCGGATGAGGGTCCGCTTATCGGCTTCGTTTGCGGGGTGTAAACCTTCTTTTTCAAGGCGTGAGAGTATGAACGCATCAATGGGATTTCGGACCCAGGCTCCGTCCTTGACAGCAGGTGGCGTTGGACGGACGGGTGTGGTGAATGCCCAGTGCTCTTCCCATTTCGCACCTTCTTGGATCCACTGTGTAATCGCTTCAATTTGTTCCGGTGTCAGCGTCTTGTTGAAACCCGCAGGCGGCATGCGGTAATTGTCATCGTTAGAGGTGACGCGAATGTGGAGTTCGCTCTCTTCGGGTTTACCCGGAACGATGACCGGATATCCGCTCGGTTCAGAGAACGCTCCGGCTTTCGTATCAATCCGTAGGTTGGCTTGCCGACTCTTCGCGTCGGGTCCGTGGCAAGCATAGCAGTTATCCGAAAGGATCGGGCGGATGTCGAGATTGTAATTAAGGGGGGTTTGTGGCGTTTCGTGATGTTCCGCAGCGGCAGTCGGAAGTCCCAATACGGCGAGACAGAAACATACCAACAAGGTGCCCGTTAGTGGAATCGTATTGTTAGCAGTCTTCACTGGTGTTCTCTCCCTTTTCAGCGTTTTAGGCAGCAATGCGGCGTAAAAGACGCACGCTGCAGCTTGCTATAACGATATTAGCAATTGTGACGCTTCGTTAACAAAAAGGTTTAGCAATATTACGCTATTTTACGATGCGGTTGCATTTTTGTCAAATATTTCTGATTCTGATTGTCCAAATCTTGTGTATACTCAATCGTGAGGTGAAATCCTACTCGACCCCAATCTTCTCAAAGATGATAACATGCTGCCACGGCAGGTCATCGAGCGTTTCTACCCACACAAGCGGATGCGGGGTCGCCTCTTTAATCACCTGCAACTCACTCATCTTGTGCAAACGCTTGATCGGCACACGCCGGTCTTCGGCGCGGTATTCCACAAAAACAACCCTGCCGCCCGTTTTGAGACCCCGGCAGATGTTCTGCAGCATCTCATACGGATGCGAAAACTCGTGGTAGACATCCACCATAATCGCTACGTCTACGGATGCCGGTGGCAATCTCGGGTCGGTGATGGTGCCTAAGACCCCTTTGACGTTCGTGATCCCTGCCGCCGTCATTTTCTCATCAAGCAGGTCGAGCATCTCCTGCTGAATATCAACGCCGTAAATGGTGCCTGTCTCACCGATTTTCGGAGCGATCCGCCGAGCGATGTAACCCGTCCCAACACCGATATCCGCCACGACATCCCCTTCTTTGAGTTTCAGCAGTTCGACGAGGATGTTTGGCATCTCTTCGCGTTCACGTTCCGGACGCTCCAACCAGTCCGCGCCTTGGTGTCCCATCACGTGAGAGATTTCGCGTCCCATGTAGAATTTTCCAATACCGTCTCGGCTTGGCGTTCTCTGTTCATAACGCGTGCTGGCTGGACGCTCCGCATTTTGCGCATTTATGGCGTGACTCAGTAAGAGCGCCACGCTAACAATCAGCAATTTCAGAGTGGGCTGTTTAGTCAACTCGCCAAGTTTTCTGAGCATCAATTTGACTCCCTATTTTTCTAATCCTGTCGATCCTTAAATCCTGATTCAGTAGGTAATTCACCACCTTCCGAGGTAGAGCCCTCGGTTTTCCATCGGCATCGGCACTCGGCGCCCCTGCTGCCGTTGTGAGTCAACGATTGCGAAGACCATCTCCGTGCTTCGGTGTGCGAGGTGGATATTGCCTTGTGTCTCGGTATCGGTTTCAATCGCATCGACGATGTCTTCAATACAACCCACTGTGCCGCTCTTCCGTTCGTAGGGTGGGAATTCCGCTTCCAAAATCTCGTTAAACTCCCCTTGTCGTTTTCGGAGATGGAAACCGAGTCCGTTATTGAGGGCACGCACTGTGCCTTCGCTACAGTTCACCTCAAATTCATAAGCCGTGCCGGGAATACTGATGCCGTTAATGCCGTTCTGAAAACGGATGAATCCCATGACGATCCCGGGATCGGTGTCGGTGCGGTTGTCCTCAAAATCGGCATCATCAACAGCAACGTTGCCTTGGACGTATTCTATTGGAGAATCGCTTGCTAAAAAGAGAAGCATATCCGCAGCATGCGTGTAACCCCAAAGCGCGGAACCTCCGCTATAAGCGATGATAGATCGTCTTTCACCGAGTTCACCGCTTTCGAGGAGCTCGCGCATTTTGATATAGCCCGGCGTGTAACGCCGCTGCGTGCCGAGATTGAACTTGACATTGTATTTTTCACACACCGCTACCATGGCATCGGCTTCTTCCATAGACGCACACAGCGGTTTATCACAATAGATGCCTTTCACACCGTTTTCTGCCGCGAATTGCGTGATGTCCGCATGATTTCCAGGGCGTGTCGCGATACTGACAATATCCGGTTTCTCCGCGACAATCATCTCTTGATAGTCTAAGTAGTATTTCGGGATATTCCATTTGTTGCAGACGTATTGTGCCTTCTCTTCGACGACATCTGCAGCGGCGACAATGTCTGTCCGCTCGAAAGCGGTATACCCTGCGGCGTGTGAATAGGGCAATGCCCCGTGCGGTGTCGCACGGACCTCTTCATCAATTGTGCCACCCATTCTGCCACAGCCAACGATGCAAGCACGATATTGATTCGTTCCCATTTTTTAATTATTCCTTGCGGTTAAACAACGTGCGTTTGGACTTTGATATGCGTTTCTCAAATCTGAAGAAATACCCTATCAAAAACCCTGCGCCGTTGTTGCAGGCTACGGGTTTGGTAGAAAGACGAAAATTGTTTTCACCCGTAGCAGGTCCTGTTAGAAATACATTTATACACTTAACGCTACAATGTCTTGTTTGACGATCTCTTTCGTATGTCCATAAGACGCGGTTTGCACCAGTTCCTGAACTTCGGGTGTTAACCGGTTGATGATTGTTTCCGGCAGCGTCGGATTCCCCTCATATTGTGGGCGATAGCGGAGAATCAGGAAGCGTCTGTCGCGATCCTTCGGTTTCCACCGCAAAACACCGTGTGTCAAGAGTTCAGAGATGACAACGAAATCCCCTGCCTTGGGAGTGATATTCGTAAAAACGTCATCCGGTTCGGGATCAATGCCATCGGGTCCCGGCGTTAAAAGATCTTCAGGTCTCTCAAATTTGCTCTTATGCGAACCGGGGATAACAATAAGCCCGCCGTCACCGGGCTGCACATCTGTCAGATAGAAGAACGCCACGAAATCGTTGCAGTAAATGTGGCTGTGCTGAACCTCGTAACGGGTGAGCCAGTGCCGTCCCTCACGTGCGCAGTGCAAACCTGCTGGATTTGTCCCCATCGGTTGCCTGTCCGGGTTGTGCTGTTCGAGTGTAAGCGTGCCAGTGACAAACCGGGGTTTGTCGAAGGTAAACTCTTTGATAAGGGGCCAGATAGCCGGATGCACTGTCATCGCTTCAAGTGACCGATCAAAGGCGAATCCGTGTTCATATCTGCCGCCTTTGCCGGGTTCCAAGTCGCGCGGACGCGTCGTAAATTCTTCGGGACGTTCGTCAAGAGACATGTGGATATACCGATCCACAGCCGCCTGTGCTTCCTTTAGGGCATCGCCTTTGACTGCGTCCTCGATGTGCAAATAGCCTGTAACGTCAAACAGATAGCGTTGTTCTGGTGTCATTTTCGCTCCTTTTAGGTTATCTGGACATGTTCGCTTTCCTGAATTATACACACCCTTTTAGTTTCCGTCAAATGTCTTTTTGTTAAAAGATACACTTGCACACTGCCCCTTTCTGTAGTAAAATGTCTGAAAACGAAACAGAGGTTGTGTATGAAACTCGGATTTGTGAGTGCAATTTTGCCGGAGCAAACATTGGCAGAAGTGGTCCAGTTCGCGGCGGACACCGGTTATGATTGCGTTGAATTGATGTGCTGGCCCAAAGGAAAAGCCGAACGCCGTTACGCCGGTGTTACGCATGTGGATGCGGCGGAACTTTCCGAAAAGGAAGCGGATGAAATCCTACAATGCGTCTCGGATGCCGGGATAACCATCAGCGGGTTAGGCTACTATCCCAACCCGCTAACACCCGATGAAGCGGAAGCCGCTATCTATAGCGAACACCTCAAAAAACTGATTCTGGCAGCGGAACGTCTGTCGGTAGACATCGTGAATACTTTTATCGGTAGAGACCAGACCCGCACGATAGATGAGAATTGGCACCGCTTCAAACAGGTATGGAAACCCTTAATCCAATTCGCCGCCGACCACGGTATTCGCATCGGGATTGAGAATTGCCCGATGTTCTTCACCGAGGACGAATGGCCCGCCGGACAAAACCTCGCCTATTGCCCCGCGGTTTGGGAACGGATGTTTGAAGAGATTCCCGCCCCGAATTTCGGACTCAACTTCGATCCCTCGCATTGTATCTGGCTTCAGATGGACTACCTGAAACCGCTCGTGACCTTTGCGGATCGGATCTTCCACGTGCATGCAAAGGACGCTCGGTTGGACAGAGCGAAACTTGATGAGGTGGGCATCCTCGCAACGCCGTTGTCGTATCATACGCCGAAACTGCCGGGATTGGGTGATGTCGATTGGGGCAGTTTCTTCTCCGTTTTGAGCGATACCGGTTATCAAGGAGCAGTCTGCGTTGAGGTAGAGGATCGAGCGTATGAAGCGACCTTAGAGACGCGGCAGCGCGCCTTAAACCAAAGCCATATCTTCCTGAGACAATTCATCGGATAAATCTGCTTATGACTCACCTGACCGAACCGCAAGGTAAATTAAAAAATTGGTTAGATACAGAACGCTCAACACTGGAGGAAGCCGGTTTACGCCGCCACCTCCGCACCGTCAGGAGTGCCCCAACAGGGACAATTAATCTGGATGGACGCGATGTTGTATTGCTCGGTTCAAACAACTATCTGGGGTTAAGCACGCATCCGAAGGTGATCGCTGCCGCTGTCGAGGCGACGCGGGCGTTTGGCACTGGGGCAAGCGGTTCACGCCTCATTTCCGGGAATAGCGAACGCTATACGAGTTTGGAAACCAATCTTGCGGAGGTAAAGGGGACCGAAGCCGCACTCGTCTTCAGTTCCGGCTATGCTGCGAATACGAGTGTGATTCCCGTGCTTGCCGGGGAAGGCGACCTCATCCTAAGCGATGCGCTTAACCATGCCAGTATCATAGACGGATGCCGTCTCAGCCGTGCCACCAAAGAAGTCTATCGACACTGCGATATGGAACACCTCAGATCCCTGCTATCAGAATCCCATGCCTTTCAGCGACGACTCGTTGTGACAGACGGCGTTTTCAGCATGGACGGCGATATTGCGCCCCTACCCGATATTTGTAATCTCGCTGCAGCGCACGATGCAATGGTGCTGGTAGATGATGCACACGGGTTTGGCGTCTTAGGGGAGAACGGAAGCGGGACCCTCGCGCATTTCGGATTGGGAGGGGAAAACATTATTCAGATGGGCACGCTCAGCAAGGCGGTTGGCGCCCTCGGTGGGTATATCGCGGGGAGCCATGCCTTGATTGAGGTGCTCGTCAACCGTGCACGTGGCTTCATCTTCACGACAGGACTTCCACCGGCGACAGTGGCTGCTGCGGATGCAGCCCTTGATGTTATGCGATCTGAACCCCAATTGCGGCAACGCCTATTCTCGCACGCAAAACGTCTTAAGACGGTGTTGATTGATTTAGGGTATACCCTATTGCCGAGCGAAACACAAATCCTACCAGTCGTATTGGGGCGTCCGCAACGGGCAACAAATGTGGCAGAAGCACTACTCACAGCGGGCGTGTTCGCACCAGCGATCCGTCCTCCGGCTGTACCGACCGGAACGAGTCGATTAAGGCTGACCGTCATGGCAACGCATACGGAAGCGGAGATCCAACGCGCGATTGATGCATTTGCAGCAGTCCTTTCCTGAATTTCATCTCTTGAATTTTTTTTCCCTTCATGCTAAAATTAGGCAAATCTTAAGAAAGACGGTAAATCAGAAATGAGTGCAAAAGCACATATCATCGACTTTGAGAAACAGAACCCTATCGACCGAGGCACCGGCGTGAAAACCGTCCCGTTAGCCGGTAAATGGATTGATTCCACATCACTTACCAACGGCGTGACAATGTTTGACCCAGGCGCAGCGATCGCACGCCACTACCACAACTGCGATGAATCCGTTACAATTCTTGAAGGCGAAGCCTCCTGTGAGGTTGATGGTGAAGTCTTTGCCATGAAAGCCTTTGACACGACATTTGTTCCAGCGGGTATCCCGCATCGGTTTTGGAATGAGAGCGATGCACCCATGAAAATCCTATGGACCTATGCGTCTGTCAGCGTGACCCGCACCTTTACAGAGACAGGCGAAACCGTGGCACATTTGTCCGCGGGGGATCAGGCGGTTGTCAAATAATGGGTTTTAATTATCCGCAAGGAAAAATTAAAATACGAACCGATGATTATTTTCTATGTCCTTCCTAAAATCGGATCCCGAGTCCGTAACGAAGTGGAGGGGTTTTTGTTAGGGCGTTTCTTCAACTCGAACACGAAAAGCATTAGATTCACAGATGCTATGACTTATCCGCAAGGAAAAATTAAAAATGTCCGTTCAAGCCTATATTAAGGACAATCAAGCCGCGCTTTGTGCCTTGCTTCAGGAACTCGTCAGGATTCCCACTGTCAACCCACCCGGCGAAAATTATGCCGAAATTGTTGGGCTACTGGACGCGAAGTGTCAGGCATTGGGGATGCAGACGCAGATTGCCGAGGTCCCCACAGCGCGTGCTGCGCAGGTTATCCCGAATGCCGAAAGCCATCCACGCCTGAATCTCATTGCTCGTTGGGATATCGGGGCAGAGAAGACAGTCCATTTCAACGCACACTACGATGTGGTCCCCGTTGCGGGAGACTGGCGTTTCAATGACCCATTCAGCGGCGAGATTGAGGGTGAATGGCTTTATGGACGTGGTGCCGACGATATGAAAGATGCCATTGCTGCCCTTCTGTTCGCAATTCAGGCGGTTCAAGAGACGGGTGTCAAACCGCAGTTTAACATTGAGTGTTCTTTCACCTGTGATGAGGAGACCGGCGGCGAGTTAGGCGCCGGGTATGTCGTTGAGGAAGGGTTGGTTCATGCGGATTACGTCGTCAATTGTGAAGGCGGTTCGGAGATGAACATCGGCAATGGGCATAATGGGGTCCTCTGGTTAGAGGTTGAAGTCCAAGGCAAAGCAGCGCACGGGGCGCAGCCAGATAAGGGAATAAACGCCTTTGAGAAGGCTGCTGAACTCGTGACAGCGTTACAACGGGTTAAGCGGAATTTGAGGTCGCCTGAGCGTGCATTTAAACTCACGGATGGCAGTGATCGTTATCCGACAGTGAACATCGGTGGTACGTTCCGCGGCACCGATGGCGATAAAGTCAACACCGTTCCGGCGCGCGTCACGTTCTCTATTGATCGGCGGATTACACCCAACGAGGAGCTGGAATTTGCCGAACTCGAGTTGCGGGAGGCGATTTCTGGGGCGTGCCAATACTATCCCGATTTGGTCGCAGAGGCGCGAGCCATCTTGCGTATTGAGCCGTGTTTAACGGATATCGACTCACCGATAGCACAGGCATTCGCCGATGCAGTGCGTAGAGTCCGTTTCAATCAGCCGAGATTTAAAGGCACTACCGGATTTACAGACTTGCACTATTTCGTCAATACAGGCTTACCCGGCGTTGGTTACGGACCGAGTGGCGAGGGTGGGCACGCCATAAATGAGCGCGTGCATATTCCCGATCTCGTGCGGACTTCTGCTATCTATGCAACCTTCATGACCCGCGCGGACCTGTGATGAACAAAAAATTCCAACGCCACATTGAAGATTTTACCTGTGTGCAGTGTGGTGCCTCTGTCAAGGGAAACGGCTATACCAATCACTGCCCGGAGTGCCTCTGGAGCCGGCATGTTGACGTGAATCCCGGCGACCGAGCCGCGTCCTGTCTCGGCTTGATGGAACCCGTAGGCTTTACGATAAAACACGGTGATTATATCCTCACCCACCGCTGCACAACGTGTGGTATAGAGAAAAAAAACAAAACATCAAAAAACGACAACTTCGAGGCGATCCTGAACCTACAGGGAGAATTAAACAATGTCTAAAAAAGGAATCCTCGCAATTATATCTATCTGTATTGCCGCTATCGCTGCCATTGTTCTGGCGGTGATGCTCCATTCAACTTCGGGCAAACTCAAACAGACACAGGCGGAACTGGTTGCTACCAATGCCACCTTGCAGAGAACTGAAACCGCAAAAGCCGATCTGGAGAAAAAGTTGACCGAAACCCAAGGTACGCTGGAAAAAACGCGTTTAGAACTCAGCCAAACGCAGGAAATATTGCAAAACGAAAGCGAAGCCGCTCGGAAAATTGCCGCCGAACGGAACGCACTCCAACAGGACAAAAGCGCGCTTGAACGCGAAAAAGAGGGACTCCGCGCAAAACTGACTGAGATTGAATCGGAATTACAACGAATTCGGACGCAATCGCAACGTTCAATAGCAGCTATCCAAGAGAAATTTAAAGATACGGTCGGGGCGGTGTTAGATGACGCAGGACGTTTGAAACTTGATGTTAAAGGGAAAATTCTGTTTGAGACAGGCAGTGCGATCCTGAGCACAGAGGGGAAAGCACTTCTTGATGCGATTGCTGAGGATGTCCTCCTCAATACGAATTATGCCGATTATGCCGTGCGGGTCGAGGGACATACCGATGACGCTCCTATTGGGGGTTCTGAACTCCGAAACTGGAACCTCTCAACCGAACGAGCAATCGCTGCCGTGAAGTATTTACAGGTGCATGCGGAGGTCGATTCCCAACGCTTGGCAGCGACAGGATACGCTTTCTACCAACCGATAGATACCGCTGACACACCGGAAGCAAAAGCCAAAAATCGCAGAATCGAAATTATACTCGTGCCACCCCAAGATTTCTTATCCGAACTCCTGGCATCTCTCCAAAAGGTAATGGAATCTATTGAGACGAAGGAGTCTCAGTAATTTCTGCTTGCTATTTAGAACCTCGTGAAACCGCGCGTTTCGCTTCAATAGCGAGTTCTGTCGCGCGTTTAATCAACCCTCTCGTTTCATTGATCTGGTCGACCAGTCGCTCGTTTGTCCACGAAACAGCGGCAAGATACCGCAATTCGTCTGGGGTGTTCAAAGTCTCGGCACCGAGGGCGACCTGAAGTCCGCTTGGGGTGATATACCGCATCCCCGCGTTCACACCTGCACCATCGAATTCCAAGTTCATCGTGATATCACCTCTCGCGAAAGCCGGTTGAAATTCTTTGCTCAGTCCAACAAACAGACCGATAGGACTTTCCCCGAAAGCAAATCGCTGGGTGCCAACGCCGAGGTGTCCAGAGAACTGATGAATCCGTGGCAGATTAAAGGTCTTGCTGATGGCGAGAAACGCTGAAGGATTTTCGTCCTCTTCCACTTCCGAATTTCCCGAAAAAAGTCTATCGCTGAGCGTCTCAATCCCTATCGCTACACTCGGAATCGTGCCAACCTCTTGTTCTTTTAAGAGTTGGACCTTGAGGGTCGCAGTCCAATCGATGAAAGATGCAGCGTCGTGTTCGTTCCATAGGTATTTTAACCCGACCCCGACCCGATCAAACAGTCCGAAGTTAAGACGAATCGCAATAGCGTTGCCAAAGGCGTTATTCTCTCCAAGTGCGCGCAGGGTTTCAGAGGAATGCTGGAACGCCATATAGGTCCCTGCCCCGAATATCCCGTGTTTCAGCACATTCCCCGTTGGGATGTCCACCAATCCGCTTTCTGTAAATATTTCACCGCTGGCTGGATGTGAGATCGCGATAAAGGCAAGAAGGAACAGGAGGAATAAGATTTGGTATTTAACCATTGGTGTTATCCATGTACCGGATACCGGAAGGCGTGCCGATAATGATTTTGTCGGCGCGGTTCACAAAGATTCCATTCTCCACTACGCCCGGGATGTTGTTCAGTTGCAACTCAACCCCTTCAGGCGCGGGAATCCCATCAAAGTGGCAATCGAGGATATAGTTTCCGTTGTCAGTGATAAGAGGATGTGGGTTTCCATCCTGAGCAGGCGCGAGGCGTAACGTTGATTTTCCGCAAATCCGGTTGACTTCGGTTTGTGTTGCCTCCCATCCGAATCGCACAATTTCGACAGGAAGCGGAAAGGTCGTGCCGAGGACACGCGATACTTTGCTTTCATCGACAACAATCAATATCTCTTTAGATGCGTTGGCGATGATTTTTTCTCTGACGAGGGCCGCGCCGCCACCTTTGATGAGGTTAAGGTCTTTGTCTACCTCATCGGCACCATCAATCGTCAGATCGAGACTTGGATGTGACGCGAGCGTCGCGAGGGGTATCTGTTGTGCTGTCGCAATTTTTTCAGTGCCTGCAGAGGTCGGAATCCCGATAATATCAAGTCCTTCCCGCACCATCGCACCCAGTTTCAGGAGGGCATAGTAAACGGTGGAACCCGTCCCTAATCCCACAACCATGCCGGATCGGACGTGCTCTGTCGCTTTTTCTGCAGCAATTTTTTTCTGATTTTCTGTGTTCATGATACATAAGTTTACCAGAAAATCGCCTCGAAATCAAGCGATAATCTGAAATCCAGTAGGGGGATCTCTGAATCCAAACCTTGACCTCCGGCAGCGAATGATTTGACTTATTTCGCTGATTTTGGTAAAATAACCGTTATGAGGAATAAAATTCGCCGTAGCCAATTGGTCGTTGGACAATTAGTCGCCGAGCCCGGAACCCGAACAGAAGGACATATCAAAGTCGGTAGCATGCCCGATGGAACGGCTGTCCGATTGCCTGTTGTGCTAATCAACGGGAGGTACCCCGGCAAAACACTTTACATTCAAGCGATTAGTGACGGTGATGAACTCAACGGAATCGCCGTTGTTCACAGAGTACTCTCTACGATCACACCAGAGCAGTTATATGGGAAGATTATCGCCGTCCCCCTCGTCAATTTTCACGCGTTTCATGCGAAACAGGCACTCAGCCCTGTAGACAGCCGTAAAATGAACCGCTGTTTTCCCGGTAGGCGCGATGGAACATCGAGCGAACGGACAGCATATCACCTCTTTCGACGCGCCATCCAGCAAGCCGATTATTGTCTTGATCTGCACCAAGGCGGAGTACACCCGATGATCGACGAGGTCCGGGTGCGTGTTGACGAGAAACACGCGCTGCACGGTGCCTGTCTTGAACTCGCACGCGTTTTCGGCATAGGACATATTCTCAATCAGAAGGGACCCCAAGGACAACTCGCGCAAGCCGCACCAGAGGTCGGCATTCCAACAATCGATCCCGAATTAGGGGGCACCCACGGATGGGATGCAGAGAGCATCGAAAAAGGTGTGCGCGGCGTGCGCAATGTTTTACAATATTATAAATTCATTGCCGGCGCACCACAGATTCCTGACCGACAGATCGTTGTGAAAAAGTTTGTACCCATCCTCAGCAATGAAGGTGGATTCGTCTATTATAAGGCGGAATTGTATGATCGACTTGCGATGTATCAACCTATAGCAGACATCTGCGATGTGTTTGGCAAGGTCCGGGAGTCTATCCGTGCGCCAGTCGATGGTATTTTCTGGGCAAAACCCGTCTATCCAATGGTCGCCAGCGGTGGCATCATCGGCAAAATCGGCACACCCATCGAATATCTCTAATTTTTAATTTTACCTTGCGGGTAAACGACGTGGATTAGGACGCTGACATGTCATTCTCGAGCGTTGAAGAAACACCCCAGCAAAAACCCCTCCACCTCGCTTCCGGGCTTGGTTTTCGTTTTCTTTAGGACTTCCGCAGGGCGCTCTTTTGCAGCATGACGCACGTCTTAGAGTGCGCAGCCAGAACTTGTAGTCCGTAATGAAATGGAGGGTGTTTTTGCTTGGGCATTTCCCCTAGATAGATGGAACACACATAATAGTTCAAACGTCCTTTATTACTCCGCAAGGAAAAATTAAAATATGAGGAGGGAACAGTTTGTATAAACAAAATCGCGAAGCCTTTATTGAAAAGATGGGACGTGGCGGGGTCGCTATCTTCGCCAGTACACCCCCCGCAATCTGGAATCACGACACCGAATATAATTATCGTCCGGATCCGAATTTTTATTACCTGACGGGGTTTGAAGAACCAGAGTCGATCTGTGTCATCGCGCCCGATCATCCGAAACATCAATATATCCTGTTCGTGCGTCCGAAAGATAAGCAGGCGGAAATCTGGAACGGTAAGCGGGTTGGTGTTAAGAACGCTCGTAAACACTACGGGGCAGATAAAGCCTATCCGATAGAGAAATTCAGTAAAAAAATCGGGAAATACCTACAGGGTGCCGAACGGCTTTACTATACGCTCGGCGCCAATGCGGATGTTGATGGTGAAATTCTCGCCCGTTTCACACAGTCTGTCAGGTCACGCATCCGATCTGGCAAGGGGTTTGATACGCTTGTCGATCCAAGCCCGATTCTCAGCGAGCTGCGGTTAATCAAAAATGAGACCGAATTGCAGCGGACCCGATTGGCGACGGAGATTACCGTAGCCGGACACGTCGCTGCGATGAAAGCGGTGCGTCCGGGGTTGTATGAATACGAGTTGGAAGCACTCGTCGAATCCACGTTCCGTATGAACGGGGCAAACGGTGTCGCCTTTCCCACTATCGTTGCGAGTGGTGGAAACGCGACAACGCTCCACTATACAACGAATGACTGCCGGATTGAAGACGAAACCCTCGTCCTCATTGACGCAGGGGCAGAATACGGTCACTACTCTGGTGATGTGACCCGGACCTTCCCCGCGAACGGCACCTTCACTGAAGCGCAGCGAGAGATTTATCAGATTGTTCTTGACGCACATACTGCCATTATTGATGCTATTCGTCCGGGGGTTTCCATTGACGAACCGCACCAAAAGTCGATTGAGTTGTTGACGGAAGGCATGCTCAGCCTCGGTCTCCTCAAGGGGAAGGCAAAGAAATTGATAAAGAAAGAGGCATACCGACAGTTTTACATGTACCGGATCGGACACATGCTCGGTTTAGATGTCCACGATGTCAATTGCGTCCACGAATCCAACGGTGATTTCAAAACCTTCCAACCCGGCATGGTGATGACAATTGAGCCGGGACTCTACGTCGCTGACGATACAAAGGATGTCCCCCCGGCGTATCTCGGCATCGGGGTCCGCATAGAGGACGATATCCTCATCACAGAAGACGGGTGTGAAGTGCTGACGGACGGTGTCCCGAAAGAGATTGACGAAGTCGAAGCACTTGTCCAAGCGAGAAAGTGGTAGGTCCGCTGTTATAGTAAAGCCCAAAAATAAATCGACATCTTTGTAGCATAGGCTGTTAGCCTGTGCCAACGTGAGACGTAACCTCACAATTTACCCCGTCATTATCGGATCTACTATAATAGTCCTTTTCCATTGAAGAACTACACTCTGGTTTTGAGATTATGTCCAATGCTTTTCGAGCAGATGCCAATCTGGTAAGACTTGTTGCTGAGGCGCATCGACTTCAACACGCCTATCTGTTTAACCCGATCTTTGCCACAGAAACCTCACTCATTGATCCGCTGCCCCACCAATTCATCGCGGTTTATGAACATCTATTGAAACATCAGCCTTTGCGTTTCTTGTTGGCTGACGATGCCGGTGCCGGAAAAACAATTATGACAGGACTCTATATACAAGAGGCGTTACTCCGGCGGCAGATGAAACGCGTGCTGATTGTACCACCCGCGGGACTGATTGGCAACTGGAAACGCGAATTACGGGTCTGTTTTCGACTTCCATTCCGTATTCTGTCAAGTGCGGATGCTAAACATACCAATCCTTTTGCGGATCCCGAGAACCGCTTAGCTATTGTCAGCCTTGATACCTTACGGCAAGAGCGGATGCAAGACTATCTCTTTGAAGCGCAACCCTATGATCTGGTCGTTTTTGACGAGGCACATAAACTCTCCGCACGATACGAGTTAGATGGAACGGTAGACACCTCGAAACGGTACGAACTTGCTGAACGAGTTGCTGCACAGCAAAAAAATCTGTTACTGCTCACAGCAACACCGCACATGGGAAAGAATGATGCTTACTATTTTTTGTGGCGACTGCTTTTACCTGAGCACCTCGCCGCACAAAAGGCGTTTGAACGGTTACCTGACGGGGAGAAATCTAAACACCTGCTTCGGCGTATGAAAGAGGAGATGATCACTTTTGATGGAAAACCCATCTACCCGCCGCGGCGGAGCCGGACCATTGCCTATCCGCTGAAGCAGGGAGAGGTGAGCGAGCAATCGCTATACGATGCTGTCACGGCGTATTGCGAGAAATATTTCGATCTTGCTGGTCAATACAATCGGAGCGCGGCAAAAATGGCGATGATGGTATTACAAAGACGGCTTACCAGTTCAACGTTCGCGCTGTTACGGAGTCTGGTCAGACGGGCAGAAAAACTCCAAACCACGCTTCAAAACCTCCAAAGCGGAAGTTTGTCAATGGCGCAGCTTGAAAAGACGCAGCAGAAACTTTCGGACATTGACATCAGAGACGAAAAGACAGCCGATGAGGAAGAAATTATTGACGGAAGGGAAGAGGCAGAGCAAGCCGATGAGGATTTTGAACGTGCAACCGCCTCGCGATCAATTGCCGAGCTTGAAACCGAAATCTCCCACGTTCAAGATCTCGTTGAATTGGCAAGGCAAGTTTACAACCTGAAAGCCGAAAGCAAGTTTGAAAAACTCTGGGAGGCGTTACAGGGGTATCCAGACACAAAGGTTCTGATTTTTACTGAACATCGAGACACGATGGATTTTATCATCGAACGTTTAGAGGCGTTGGGTTTTACTGGGAAAGTTGCTCAAATCCACGGTGGTATGAGGTATAGTCGACGCGAGGAACAGGTCGAATTCTTCCGCGATCCAAACGGCGCGCAATATCTCGTTGCGACCGATGCGGCTGGGGAAGGCATCAACCTCCAATTCTGTTGGCTCATGGTGAACTACGATATTCCATGGAACCCCGCTCGACTTGAACAACGAATGGGACGGATTCACCGGTATAAACAGACGCGGACGGTGGTTTTACTAAATCTCGTTGCCGAAGACACGCGTGAAGGACGTGTGTTGAAAGTACTATTGGAAAAAATGCAGAGGATGCGTGAAGAATTGGATGACGATAAGGTGTTTGATGTCATTGGACAACAATTCAGCCAGATCTCTTTGACGGAACTTATCATGAAAGCCATTACAGAGAATCAGACCGATGCCTCCATCCGGACCCTCGACACGCGATACACACTGAAAAGTACCCGAAAGCACCTCGAAGGACAGCAGAAGTCGGTCGCCAGTAGCGAGGTCAAACGTCTGCTCACCAGCGTCCAAGAGCAGAGAGAGTCCGCTGAAACGCTTCGTATGCTTCCCGCGTATGTCCGAAGTTTCTTTGAAGATGCAGCACCCTTACTTGACTATCGGATTGAGGGGGACGTTGAGGCGACTTTTAATTTTTCCCGTTGTCCTGTGTTTGTGCAGAATGCAATTGAAACATATCCAGAGCATCTCCGAAACCAGCTAACCTTCTCACGTGAACTGGCACTGCCCACTGGATCCGAGAGACCAGCGGCAATTTTTCTGCACCCGGGTGAGCCAATTTTTGACGCGATCCGCACCCGCTTTTTGGAAAAATTCAACACTGAAGGCGAGCGAGGGGCGGTTTATTTCGATCCACATACAGATGAACCGTATCTGTTCTACTTGGCAAAAGTGCCTGTGGTCCGACAAACCGATAAAACCTCTCAAGTTCTTGAGGAGATGCTTATCGGAATCAAACGCTTTTCAGATGGACGGTGTGAAAAAACGCCAGCACATCTCTTGTTGACCTTAACACCACAACTGACACAAGGGAATGTGCCTGAAACTTTGTCTGCTGAATGGATCAACCGTGCTGACGAAACGCAACCCGTTAAAAACTTCGTCTGTGAAAACTTCGGAAATCCGCGGCTTTCTCACATTCACGATACACTTCAGTCAGAATTGGAAAACAAAAGAGAACAGATTAGGATTTCATCTAATTTACGGAAGGCGGAACTTCTTAAACAGCGTCTCAACCTCAAAAACGCTGTTGCCAAAGGGGTGCCTGCAGCGCAGACGAAATTGAACAACTGTGAACGGGAACTTAATGCCCTCCCCACGAAATGTCAAGAAGCAGAAGCAAGTCTTATTGAAGAAATCGCAACTACGCAATTGGGTCCTGTAACGCTCTATGTTCGTGCCTTTGTTGCCCCACCGCCACGCGAAGAAGTACCGACGAAGACGCTCCGAGATGCCGAGGCGATCGCGCTCAAAACCGCTATAAACTATGAAAATAAGCGTGATGCCGAAGTCAGGGATGTTTCCGATCCAAACCTAAAAAAAGGATTTGACCTGCAATCCAGACACCCAAATGGTGAGGTTCGCTATATTGAAGTCAAAGGGCGGACAGGGATTACGAGCGTTGAATTGACAGCAAACGAATGGCGACAAGCCGCCAATCACCGCGACCGTTATTGGCTCTATGTCGTCTATCATTGCGACACAGAACCTCGATTATACCGGTGTCGAGATCCCTTTGGCACGCTGATCGCAAGAGCCACGGGCAGCATACGGATCAATGCCAGCGACATCATGCGCAACAGGGAAAGCGAGATCCCGTAAATTGATGTTCCGTATCTACCTTGACATTTTCTAAGATAGGATTATATAATACCTGATATGGCTCAAGAATACGACAACATAGCGAAAAATCTACTAACAGATTATGCTACCGACATCTCACAGTTTGTACTCGGTATAAACGAGGTTGAAGTTGTAGAAAACATTGATACGGAGCAACAAATCGTTATAGGACAGCGAACTGACAGCACAAAACGCATCCGTATCAACAATAGCGAAGCGATCTTGCATATAGAGTTGCAACTTCGCGATAGCACGCACAAGCCGATGTGGGCACGGAACGCCGCGTATCACGGCTATCTTATCGGAGAACATCAGATACCTGTCTATTCCAATGTTATCTATTTTCATCCCACCGCAGGGCGGAACGATACAGGGTTGTATACGTATCGTTCCCATGGCTACGAATACACTTTACGGTATAAGGTGATACGCCTCGTTGATATAGATGGACAATCCGTTTTAGAGATCGGGGCTCCTGGACTATTACCGTTCACGCCATTGATGAAGCAGCCTCTCGGAATGGATATAGACCAGTGGATAAGGGAGTGTGTCAGTGCGGTGACTGCTACGGCTGTTGACCAGCAGACCCGGGGAGATTTGCTCTGTGCTATATCCCTGTTCGGTGGAATCGTCTATGATGCCCACCTTTTCAAACAAATTATACCGGAGGCACTCATGCAAGAATCTAAATACTATCAGCTCCTACGGGATGAATTCGTCGCCCAAGGCATAGAACAGGGCGCGAGAGAGACCACTATTAAAAATACCTTGACATTGCTAAAGGCGAAATTCACAGAAAAGGATGTCAATGAACTCATCCCTATCATGCAACGGATCACTGAGTTCCAGCGACTCGAACAATTGCATCTCGCTGCGGCAGAAGTCCAAAGCCTTGATACCTTCAAATTGATGCTGGATGAAGAATAACATTAGAATCTACGCAATTCCGCAGTCGGTGTGGTTTTCTAACCGCCTCTAAGTGTCAATTGAAACAAAGTAGGCTTACGCACGTTGCTCTTTTGTAGCATAGGCTGTTGGTCTCCTGTGCCAAGAAACCATCTGCATTTTCTATACGATATCTTTCTCATTGCGCGGGCGATGATCAAAATTGCGTAAGTCCGGCAAGATAGAGAATTATCAAGCGAGGTCTATTTCCAAATGACAGATCTTGAGATTTATGAACTCGGCATTAAAGAACTTACAAAACAACTCGGTCCCGCGTATACAACACAATTCCTTCAAAACTGTAAACCGCGCACCTATGATTATACGGCTGAACGCCACAAATGGATGGACAACGATCCAGATATCCGGACGCTTGCGAAACGTATCCAACAGAGAGCAGCATCGCGGAAAGAGGAGGAACGCCTCAAAGCCGAGCGGATCGCCGCATGGCGCGAAGGGATGTTAGAACTCACCGACATTGAAATCTATGAACTCGGATTTAAAATCTTAGCAGATGAACTCAAAGGCTACGGATTATTGAGGTTTATCACACAACATTTCAAACAGTTATAAGGAAAACAAATTGCCACGTAGACTTATCGAAGAAGCCTTCCCACTCCAAAAGGTCTCCGCAGACTCAAAACACGAAAAAAATGTAAAACACGGACATATATCTTCGCTGCACGTTTGGCCCGCCCGCCGTCCACTCGCCGCATGTCGCGCCGTAACGATAGCAACTCTGCTCCCGGATCCCGCCGATGCACCTGAAAAAATAAAGACAGAATACACACGCCTTGCCGGTTCACCCTTGCCAGAAAAACAGCGTGAATACCTTTGCAACGACCTGATTGCTTCACTCACCCGATGGGGCGATGAAAATGGACATGGTGATTGGGACAGAAAAGATAAAAAGGGACGCTATATCAATAAACTCCGTATCGCCAGAGAGCTCATCCTGATGGCTTATGATGACGTTCCCCCGAAAGTCTTGGACATGTTCGCAGGCGGGGGCGCGATTCCGCTTGAAGCGATGCGCCTCGGCTGCCAGACGATAGCAAACGATTACAATCCAGTTGCATGGTTTATCCTCAAATGCACGCTTGAATACCCACAACGTTTCGCGGGGAAGACAGCGAAGCTCCCCGACCTCAACCTTGATGAGCCTCCGGATCTAAAAAACGGGGATCTCGCCGACCATGTCCGATTGTGGGGACAGTGGATATGGGAAAATGCACGCAAAGAGCTCGTGCAATACTACCCAGTGATTAATGGCAAGTCAACGGTCGCTTATCTCTGGACCCGAACCATCCCGTGTCAGGACCCAAAATGTGAAGCGACAGTGCCTTTGCTCAAGACACTGTGGGTGTGCAAGAAGGCAGAGAAAACCCTTAAAGATACCCTCGAAAATCGACACCGTTCAGACTTTCTACGACTCAAAAGGACAAAAAACCAGACGAAAGTGGTGATCAACGCAAAACGCGCCCTCAAACTCTGTCCAAATCCTGAGACAGAGCGGGTCGATTTTGAAATTGTCACACCGAAAAATGTAGAAGATATTGAGAAACCTAAGACGACTTGTCCGTTTTGTGGCTCCCAGCAGCCCGATAATTATATTAAGCGGTGTGGACATGAGGGAAAACTCAAGGCACAAATGACTGCAGTTGTTTATCAAGAGCAATACGGAAGAGAGTACCGTTCTCCAACACCTGAAGAAATGATTGCCGCAGAAATACCAACGGAAGTGTTAGAAGAGATTGCTGATCAAATTCCGCAAGGGATTCCTGATGAACCAATGCCCGGGTCTGAGACACTCGGATTTCGGGTTCCACTCTACGGCTTCAAGAAATGGTCTGACTTATTCACAAACCGACAATTGCTTGCCTTGGCAACCTTCGTGAAGTGGACGCTCGCAGCACAGAGAGAGATGGAAAGCGTCGGTTATGTGCCAGAATGGTTGGAGGCGGTTAGAGTCTACTTAATTTGCACCTTTGACAGGATGTTGGTCTTTAACTCAAGCCTAATTTATTGGATCTTGGGTTCAGAAGCAATAGGTCATATTTTTGTCAGGTATGCCCTTCCGATGACATGGGATTTCAGTGAAGGGGCAATTCCGCATGAAGTGCGAGGGAGTTATCAACTCTGCCTCGACAAAATTCTCTCGTCTATGGAAACAGTTGGACGCGCACACATAGCAGAAACGCCAGATTGTGTAATTTTACAGCAATCTGCGACTGACCCGATCAACCGAAAAACCGATGCTATTATCACCGATCCACCCTACTATGATGCAATTCCTTATGCAGATCTTTCTGATTTCTTTTACGTGTGGCTTCGTCGCATGATCAATACTCAGTTTTCTGGTGTTATGTCGGAACCTATCACACCCAAGATCAGTGAACTTGTTCAACACGCCGGACGTTTTGATGGAAATAACGAGGAAGCAAAAAGGTTTTACGAAAAAGGCATGGTGGAAAGTTTTCGAGCAGCACACGGTTCATTATGTGATAATGGTCGTATCGTGATTGTATTTGCCCACAAAGATCCCGATGCTTGGGAAACCCTTGTTAAAGCTATGATTGAATCAGGTTTGGTAGTTACTGCGTCTTGGCCTATTGATACGGAAATGCAGGGAGGACTTAAAGTACGCCGTGCTGCACTTGCCACTTCGCTTTGGATGGTCTGTCGAAAGCGTCCTGCAAACGTTAAAAACGGACATTACGGCAAAGTCAAGCGCGAAATGCAAAAGCGAATTACCGAACGCCTCCGCTATTTTTGGGACGAAGGCATCCGAGGCCCCGACTTCGTCTGGGCAGCGATAGGGCCTGCCTTAGAAAGTTATTCCAGTTACAAGGAAGTCAAGCGTATGAACGGACAAGTCTTCACCGTAACCCAATTCCTCACAGAGGTCAGGCGTATTGTCACGGACTTTGCATTAGGCAAAATTTTGCACGGCACAAGCACGGAAGCCTTAGACGAATGGACGCGTTATTATCTGATGCACAAGGACTACTTCGGCACGGAGAACGCACCCGTAGGCGAGTGCATTCTATTGGCAGCAGGCTACGGGGTGTCGCTTGACGATTTAAGTGTCGCACACGTCGGCATCTTGAAAAAGGAGGGTTCCGGCAATGCCCGTAAATTGCTCGGACACGCCGAGCGCACCTCAGACCGCATCGGTTATACACACACCTCCGGCAGAATCCCGATGATAGACATGATCCACAGAATCATGAAACTCTGGAATGAGGGGGACAGCGCGCACATGGATGCCTACTTCCACGAGCACGGATTGCAAGAAAACCCGCTTTTCAAGGCAGTCGTTCAGGCACTCATCGAAACGAGCCTCCAAGGTTCCAGCGACAGATCGCTTTTGGAGACACTTATCGGTTATGAACCCGGAGAATCGAGCAGTAGCGTTTCATTTCCAGGGCAGTCCAGAAAAGAAGCTAAAGGGCAGCTCACATTTGACGATATTTCTTAAAATCCGAGAGATCCGTCTCATTCGCGATAATCCGCGTTGTGATGCTGATAAAAATCACAGTCAATCATCAGAATCACAGTTGATTTTGGATTGACTTCGACGCGCGAATTGTGTTACACTGCACTTTGTAGGAGAGGTTTGTAACTCTAAAACTTTGTAAGGAGGCGATAAAAATGGCAGATCAAGACTTTCAGGACAGGGTTTTTGAAACCTTGTCGGGAATTGAATCGCGTTTAGAAAAACGCCTTGATGCCATTGAGTCACAGCAGAAAAAGGATAATGATCGTTTAGAAAAACGCCTCGATGCTATGGAAGCCCAAAGGAGAGAGGATAATGACCGTTTGGAAAAACGCCTCAATGCCACTAACGATCGTTTAGAAAAACGCCTCGATGCTATGGAAACCCACGTCGCGCAAATGCGACAGGATGTTGGATGGGTCAAAGGCAAACTGGAGGGTAAACAGGAAGGCAGTGGTAGAATGTTGACTGTCTTCACCACCGGTGCCGCCATCGCAGCCGTGGTTATCGCCCTCATCGCTCTGTTCAGCGGATAACCGTGAATTGTTACAAATGATACTCCTATGAGAAACCATCGACTCCATTTAACACAAATCTTTGAGGCAATGGATGATGTCCAAACATTCATTGAAGGAATGGATTGTGAAGCGTTTGTTGCAGACGATAAAACTGCTTCCGCTGCGGTCCTGAAACTTGAAATTATGGGTGAGGCAATCAAGCATGTTCCTGAAGCAATTCGGCAAAAGTACCCACAGGTGCCCTGGCAGCAAATCGTAGAGATGCAGCACCAAATACTCTATCAGTACTTTGCCATTGACCACGCCGTGATTTGGGATACCCTGAAGAACCAGCTCCCCTCGCTCCAACCGGTTATTAAGCACATTCTTAAAGACATGGAAAAGGAAACCGCCTAATGGGTACTGACGCATGGCATGAACACTGTATCTTAAGAGACGACGTGCGGCAAGGCACACTGGAACTCGCGGAATTCGCAGCGGACCTCTACGCCGTGCGAACAGGGGATGCCCCCAACGTCTATCGTCTCCCGAATTTCTTTTTCGACCGCACCTACCCAACCCATAATCTCAAAACGTTGGCGCGAGATGTCCTCCGACGGTTAGCCGGACAAGATGGCAACCCCGTTATCACCCTTCAAGTTGCTTACGGTGGCGGAAAAACCCACTCGCTTATCACACTCTTGCATTTGGCAGAAAACGGCACTGAATTGCAAACACATCCCACTGTGCAGGAATTCTTGGGATTCAGCGGTTTAAACGCCCTTCCGCAGGCGAGAGTTGCCATCCTCCCCTTCGACAAATTTGACGTGAAAAACGGGCTTTTAGTGATAAGTCCTGACGGTTCACAACGACAGGTCAAAACGCCTTGGGGTGCCTTGGCGTATCAACTCGCTGGCGATGAAGGACTCGCAATCGTCGCAGCTCATGAAGCTGACTATACTACACCTGCCGAACCGATCCTTGTTGACCTGCTCAAAACACCCCAAACTGAAGGATTATCCACTCTTATCTTACTCGACGAAGCACTCATGTATACACGCGGTGTTGTCCATGAGGATCCGAATCAACTTGGAACCTTTCGAGATTTTTTCCAAGGACTTACACAAGCGGTTAACAAAGTTGATCGCGCAGCAATCGTTGCAAGCCTCATTACCTTTGACATTATCGCCGGTGATCCGACAAGTGTTAGCGTGTTGAATATGCTGGAAGGCGTATTTCACCGATTGGAAGAAACCATTGAACCGGTGTCACGAGAAGACATTTCAGAGTTACTTCGTCGACGGTTGTTTGAACATATTCCACCGGAAAAAACACGCCGGGCTGTTGTAGACAAACTCCTCGCTGCCAGACAAAAACTCCCGCTCCGAGAGGCACACAAGCATCAAGAGGCTTACGACCAACTCTTGAAATCCTATCCGTTTCATCCAGACCTCATTGATGTTTTCTACCAGAAATGGACACAACTCGGTAATTTTCAAGGGACGCGTGGCATGTTTCGGACATTCGCACTTATCCTGAAAGAGGCCGCAGGAAAAGATCCTGCAGCGTTTGTCGGACCCAGCGCGCTCCTTACGACCGGCACTGAACTTTCGGATGCCGTTCAAGAACTCATTAAAGCCTGTGATGAAGGCACGCAGTGGACACCTATCCTCACGGGTGAGCTCGAAAGAGCCAGCACCATTCAGAAAAATCTGCCACTCCTCAAATCCCGGGAAGTTGAAGCTGCAGTCCTTTCCACTTTTTTACATTCACAACCCATTGGACATAAGGCGGAATTGGCTGACCTCTACCTCTTACTTGCACACGCCGATATTGATCCAATGTCCGTTGAGAAAGGGCTTTCCGAATGGCGAGATGCGTCTTGGTTCCTCAAAGAGAACGAAAGTAGTTGGGCTTTGGGAACGACTCCTAATCTCACTAACATGCACGTCCGTGCTATGATGAGAATCACCGAAGACCAAATTACCGAAGATCTCGTGAAGCGGATACGAGATGCAACCCTCGGTCGCAACACAGATAAAGTCGCTGTCCATATGTTACCACACTCACCTGCCGATGTTCCTGACACTTCCGAACTCCACTTTGTAGTTGCTGGTCCCGAATGGACGGCAGTGCCGGGAGAAAACGTTTCCGACTCCCTCAACGCCTTTTTCAATAGAACCTACCGGAACACCGTCATTGTGCTTGCGCCTGAAAACTCCCGACTCATAGGCTTGCGACAACGCATCCGTAAAATCTTGGGATGGCAGAACATCGAAAGCGGTGAGGACATGAACCTTTTGAGTGAACCACAAAAGGCACTGCTGTTACAACGCAAGCAAACGGATGAAACCGGTATGTTAGAATCCGTCATATCGGCGTATAGTGTGCTAATCGCTGTTGATGAGGATGGCGACGTTAAAGCGAGTGCGTTACCCTCAGGCACAGAACAACCTTTTGCGCGCGTTAAGACCGCGCTGGCCGCTGAAGAGGGATTGCTGACGACCTCCCTCGATCCAGATCTCCTCACACCAGAGAGTTACTTTGATATCTGGGGAGAAGACGAGACTGCCAAACCCGTTCAGGGGCTTTATCAGATGTTTGCCAGTCTTCCGCGCCTCCCTCGACTGTTAAACCGGCAAGTGTTCATTGACACACTTCGGCGTGGTGTCACAGAGGGCAAGATCGTCCTACGCACTGTTCGTCCAGATGGTTCTCAACATACCTACTGGCGCGAAACACCGACTGCTGACGAGGATCTCTGGAAGAAGGAATTAGAAATTGTTCCAATTGAATACGCAGAACTCCATAATCTCAGTCCAGAACTCTTACGTCCGGGTCAACTCCCAGAGTTGTGGCAAGACGATGATCTTCCGATTACGGTAGGGGCATTGCGGGAATTCTTCAATGGAGACGATGTTCCGAAACTTGCCTCTGAGAACATTCTGTTGGACGCAATTCAATCTGCTGTTCAAAACGGCTTACTCATGGCGCGCCGCAAAGATAAGGCGTATCTTAAGGAAGACATACCGAACACGGAGCTAATCGACGATCTGGAATTGCTCGCGCCATTAGAACCCATCAGCGGTTCAGAAATCAGCCACAAAGCTTTGCCAGACGTATGGGAGGACGAAACGTCATCTGTCGGGAAGATAATGTCCGCGTTAACTGGACTTAAGGGTACTCCAATTCCTTGGTCATTGATTGTTGATGCTGTCAATGACGCTCGAGATAAACGGCTCTTTGAATTCATTGAAGGGAGTCCGCTGTGGCCCTGTGCGGTTGAAGAAGCCGATAAGGTCGGTTTAAAAGTTTCACAAGCGGCCGTGAAAATAGCACCAAAAGATCTCATCGGAAGTGACGCAAAAGCCGCGTGGGAATCTGGAAACCCCACGCTTGGGTTGATTAAAGAGACGCTTGAATCCAATATAGGCACTACTATACCTGATCACGCATTTCTTGAGGCTGCCAAAGGTGCAATTGACAGTGGATTAATCGTTTTGGGCGGTTCGTTAACGCCTGACTTTTATCATGTATCGGTAAGGCAAGCTGCATGGATACGACACACTGAGTCTCTCCTTACGGAAACCGAAATTCAAGATTTGGCTGAGACAGTTGGCAATCTGATTGAAATTTCGCCTGAGCTTGACTTTCAGTTTCGCGTCACAATTACCGCCGAGGGCGAACCTCCGCCCAATGAAGTACTGGAAAAGATAAACGAAGCACTTCAGAAGGTCACGGATAAACTGAAGTTTGATTAAGTTTTTGGGAGGGAACAGATGGCAAAGCGGAAAAAAATGAGAGGCATGAACAAATATCAGAAGAAAGCACATCGCCGGGGTGAAGATCGACTGCGCGGTAATGAGGTCGAATACTACCTCTCCCTCGCGTATTCTTCCAACGCCGATGATCGCGTTGAGGCGATGGACAATCTCTGTCCGTGTCACGTTCGGAGAAGCATTGACAAAGTGTGGGTGGCACTCTACAAAGGCTTGGTGGATCCTGACGTGCGCGTCCGCAAAGCCGCGTGGCATACGCTCGACGACGGCGGGAATCCGAACGATCCGAGACTGCAACCGCTCTTGGAAAGGATCGCCAAAGAGGAAACGGATCCGAGGCTCCGCCAAAATGCCCTGGACCTCATGGCCGCTACCCGAAAAGTTGAGGAGCAGAAGGAAGTGTTGTTGGGAGAGAAAGCACATACCTTTGCTGGACGGTGTGATTGGTGTGGCGAGTCGAACGTGCCGGTCAGTTACGATTACAAGACCGAGTTTGAGACAAACGGCACTAAACGTTTCGCCTTAGTTTGTGAGGCGTGCGAATCCGTGTAACGTCGGGGTTAGAAACCCCTCCCACGTGGCAACTTTGATATTAAACAGGATTTACGCAATTTTGACTATAGCAAGCGATCTGAGAATGCGAACCGACACAGAACGCCCACGGTTCTGGGACACAACCTAACAGGTTATGCTACAAAAGAGCATGCGTAAGTCCTATTAAAAATAAAAAATGAAGAAAAATTAAGTCCGACGCAACAAAATAGATAATATCCTGATTTACGGGGCGTTGCCGCTTTTTAAGAGATAGGAGTCGGGCGTTTGTGGCGGTGGCTGAGATGGTAATTATGCTTATAAGAATGGGACAGGACTACCGCGAAAATGTTAGCACCAAAAACCGAGCCTGTAATGTAATGGAAGGCGACTCGAACCCGAAAACCGTCAAAGTCCAAAAGACCGAAACCTATCCGCAAGGTAAATTAAAAAAATGATTCCTGATGATGTGTATGTCCACCAGACAGTGGAGGGCGATGCCGAGGCGTTCAACGAGCTCGTCAATCGGCATCATTCAAAGATTTATGGGCTTGCGTACCGAATGCTCGGCAATCCCGAAGATGCCGCTGACGCGACACAGGAGACGTTTTTAGAGGCATACAAGTCGATTAAAGCGTTTCGATTTCAATCGCAGTTCGGGACATGGCTCTACAGTATCGGCATCAACACGTGCCAGCAGTATATCCGTAAATCGCAATCGCATGAACGCAAACTTACCGCTTATACCAGAGAAGCGGAAATAGGTGGCGCGGTTTCTGAAACCGGATCCCCTGAAGGGGCAGTGGTCAATACAGAACAGAACGAAATGGTTCAAGGTGCCATCAGTCGGTTACCGCAGAAACAGCGCGAGGTCGTCATATTATACTATATGCAGCACCTCAAGTACCGGGAGATCGCTGAGATATTGAAGTGTTCGGAAGGCACCGTGGCTTCACGGTTGAATCAGGCACTGAAAAATCTCAAGCGGAAATTGAGCAAATATTATCTCTTGGAAGGGGGGTCTTGATGAATTTGAATTGCGAACAGACTCTTAACAATTTGCCACATCTCGTTCTAAAGGGAGAGACGCGGACAGCAGAACCGATTTCTGAGGGAATTTCGCGGTCCACCTTGTTGGAACATCTGCGGACCTGTCCAGCATGCCAAAGGGAATACGAAGCGTTGTGGCACGCCGCAGGCGTCTTGGAGACGACAGAGGCTCCGGTTCCACCGCCGGAATTAGTCGGGAACATTCAACGCAGCGTCCGACAACGCCATCGACAACAGCAACTCGCATTCTTCGCGGGTCCGTTAGCATGGTGCCTGGACCGGTTTAAGGTGGATCTCTCGCCTCGGTTCGTCAATGCTGTCGTCTTACTCTTCTTTCTCGTCGCTTCCGGTTTTGTCATGAAACTGGCATTCTTTACGGAATCACAGGAACCGGAATTCGGTCTAACCGCAATGGAGAGGACACGGCTGCAACACGTCAAGATTTCGCCATCTCCATGGGCACTGGTTAAAGACACTGAAACAAAGGTAGGGAACCTGGACACGCCGAAACAGTCTGTGATTGCTGTCCACCCTGCACGGGATTACTTCTTCAGTCCAACGCAGGATGCCTCGAAGATGTGGCGCACCGATACCGTAGATTATGAAGAACAGACAGGTGAAGCCAGCGGTGTGAGTTATTCCCAAAATGCCGCAAGTCAGAAACTTACCGTATTTTGGAATCACATTAAAACCGAGTTGTAGCCTTATAACCATTCAACGTAGGAAATTCATCGCTCAGTCATTAGAGGCGCGGTTAAAAACCGCGCTTTTCCTTTTTAAACGCTTGGCATCCAAAACTTGAAGAAAACAATTGACACACAACCGTTTTTTGTGTATAATCGCCTAAAGTTAGGTGTGAAATCACAAGCCTGCAACAATACGCAGAAATACCCCGCTGAATGCCACACGCGCATTCGGCGTTGATTCGCAAAAACACGCAGGCGACTCGTGAGGAACGGATCTCAAAGTTCTAACGCCTGTTGTTTCTCCGCAAGGTAAAATTAAAGATATTGGTATGAAAAATTAGGCACAAAATCGCAAGCCTGCGACACCGGCACAAAGGTAAAATTAAAAAAAGAGAATGGCTTCAGCGCAAAATACATCCCACGCAAAACCGCTCCTGGAAATTTCAGGCTTAAAAACGGTTTTCCCAACAGACGATGGCATCGTCAACGCCGTGAACGATGTCAGTTTTAAAATTGATCGCGGGCAGACCGTCGGGGTTGTCGGCGAAAGTGGCTGCGGAAAAAGCATCACCGGACTCTCGCTGCTCCAACTCGTGCCGTCCCCGGGACGTATTGAAGCCGGTGAGATCCAATTTTATCGCAACGGTGAAGAGGCTCCGTTAGACATTGCACAGGTGTCCCCAAAAAGTGAATTGATGCGCGAAATCCGTGGCAACGAAATTGCCATCATTTTCCAGGAACCCATGACCTCCCTCAATCCGGTCTATACGATCGGAAACCAGATTGCTGAAGCGATTGTCTTACATGAGCAGGTCGATAAGAAGACAGCACGTGAACGCGCAATTGAGATGATCGCGCGTGTCGGTATACCTGCCCCTACACAACGCGTCGATGAATACCCACACCAACTCTCGGGTGGCATGCGTCAACGCGTTATGATTGCAATGGCACTCTGTTGTTCACCGACACTTCTCATTGCAGATGAACCCACGACCGCACTCGATGTGACCATCCAAGCGCAGGTGCTGGGTCTCATGCAGGAGCTCCAAGCGGAGATGGGGATGGCAATTATGCTCATTACCCACGACCTCGGTGTTATCGCCGATCTCGCGGATGAAGTCGTTGTCATGTATGCAGGGCGCGTCGTCGAAAAAGGCACTGTTGATGACATCTTCTATAATCCGCTGCATCCATACACGCAAGGATTGTTAAAGTCTATACCTATCCTTGGGAAGACGCCGCAGAAAACCTTGCCCTCCATACCCGGGACAGTGCCACACCCCTTGACACTGCCGGTCGGATGTTCGTTTCAAGCCCGGTGTTCGGAGCGGATGCCAGCGTGTGAACAGATGCCAGAACTTGAAGGGGTCAATGGGGAAACGGAAAACGGCGGACACGCTGTCCGATGCTGGCTCCACACCTTTTAATTTATTGCTCCTGGGCTGCGCTCCATTTCATTACGCGCAGGTCTTCGATTAGGTTTTACTGAGTTTGGAAATTTTGACGTTTCTTTTTTTATCCAAACCTGTAGCCTGCAACATCGGCGCAGGCGGGTTTACGGAGAGGGAGATGAAAGCCCAAACCCAACTGACCGAACCGCAAGGTAAAATTAAAGAATTAGGACTTACGCAATATTGATAGAAATAGCAGGTTTTTGAAGTTGTTGTCGGATGTAATCATCAAGTAAACTTTCTTTGAGTTGATAAATCGTTTGACCGGCTGCCCGGGCGGCTCGCGTCAAACTCACCCAGACCCA
>JAJEDB010000006.1 GCA_022821725.1 Candidatus Poribacteria bacterium
TAGGGTTGACACCCCTTGCCAGTAGTGTTATACTTCAAGCAAATGTGCTTTCAAGCACATCATTACACTCATTAGGGATAGCTGGGAAGCTAATAAACATCAGCATCCCAGCACTCCTATGGTCATATGATACTATTTCCTTACGAGCATTTTGCGCGTGGCAGTGAAGTCGCCTGCGATGAGTGTGTAGAAATAGAGTCCGCTCGCGACAGATTCACCGAGTTTATTTTTCCCATCCCAATACGCCGCACGGCTTTTTTCTTTATATATCCCGGCAGTTTGATGTCCTAACGCCAATGTCCGCACCAAGGCACCTGTTATATCATAGATACGCACCGTGACTTCGGTAGGTTTCGCGAGGTGATACGGTATCCACGTCTCCGGGTTGAACGGATTCGGATAGTTCGTAAATACATCCGTCCACCCCGGAAGCAGTGCAGCTAAGAGGCGTTTGAGGTTTGCGATCCCCTGCCTGAAAGCGAGCGATCCATCATCTTCAATCTGTGCCTGTGTTATCCATGCTCGTATGACTGCCGACGATATTTGATTGTTTGCCACAGGGACAGAAGGCGCGGCAAGATCGGTTGCATCTATACTTCTTGCGACAGTAATAAGGTCCAAGATATTAATTTTTCCATCCCCATTTATGTCGGTTCGCGGATTGATGGGTTTATTTCTTTCAAAATCGCGCGCGACGAGAATCAGATCCAGAATGTTCACGAATCCATCTTCATCCATATCCGCAACACTGAGAGGTTTTAGCGGGATTGGCGGGCTCTGTGTCCACACTGTATATTCCGTCTCAGCATCGAAACCGAAAAAGCCGCTCCACCACCCTTTGCCCTCGTAAACAGCGACCAATAAGGTATTCGTTCCCTGTTTTAGCGTAACAGCGAAGTTCTCTTGGTAATCGCCAGCATCCCGGTCTACGGCGTTGTTGTGGACTAACCTGCCGTTGAGCCACACCTTCACAGCATCGCCACTTCCAACGAACATCTTTGTGCTTTGTTCGCGTGAGGACTCCAGGTTCACAGAACCGTAAGCGACGTGGTGATCTATATTCCCTGATGCCAATCCGATAGCGTTCACCAGGGCATTGATGTTATTGCCGCCTCTTTTAGAGAGGCTCCCGAGTGTCCAGACTTTATCGCCGACAGTATCCCCTACCATTGCTCCCTGCGTCGCTATCTGTTTTTCCGTCGTCTTCTGACCGCTCGCCACGGATAGGAAATCCCGTCCAGAAGCCGCCGCGATTGAACCCGGTAAGCGACCTGTCGGCACGATCATCCACAGCCAAGGTCCCTCTATTTTCGGGGCAGCGCGTGTGAATCCGGGATTATTGTGCTTGACGATAGCAACGCTTTCAGGAAACGCCTCTAAAGGCGAAAAATCCAGTATCTCATTGTCCTCAAGTTCAATCCATACTAACCCATTCAAAGATGCCAGTGGAGAGACATCCACGACTTGGTTATCCCTCAGGCTTAAGCGGGTCAAACCTGTTAAATTCTCCAATGGAGAGATATCTGAGATCTCGTTCCCAATAAGATACAATTCTCGCAGTCCCGCTAACCCCTCCAAAGGTGAAATATCGGAGAAGGGATTCTCAGTCGCCCATATCCACCCAAGTTTTGTTAGGTCCTCAAGCGGTGATAGATCAGATATCACGTTATGCGAAATATCTAATCCACGCAAATTGATTAAATCTTCAACAGGTGAGAGATCCGTTATCAAATTATGGGGAACAATTAACCATTCCAACTTGAGCAATTTCTTAACTGGGGCTAAATCATTCATCACATTTTCTCTCAACTCTATGACGCGTAGTCCGATCAATTCCGCAAGTGGTGATATATCGGATATCAAATTGTTATTGCATCTTATCTCTTCCAAGGCTATTGCGAACTCGAGTCCTGCCAAATCACTGATATTGGCACTGTGCGCCTCAAGGCGGGTTAATGTCGCCATTTCATCCCGTGTAATCTGTGCGTCTTGCGCTGTGCCAAGTGCTTCAGCAATCGCAGCACGCAGATTCGCATCAGGGATGCTAACGATTTGTGCTGCGGCTGAAAGAGGTGTTAGAAAGAGAAGGACCGCGCAGATAGCACAGATAATGAACGGACAAATGAAAACGTGTTGTGTTTTGATGGGTTGCATATGTGGTTTTAAAACTCCGGAGGGCCTTGGAGGGCTCGGGTCAACGCAAGTTCTAAAAAAGCAATTGCTTGTTCCCGAGAAACTGAAGGGAACCGTTCAAGAAAATAGTCAAGACTCTCTCCAGCCTTTAGATGATCAATAAGTGCCTGCACAGGAACGCGAGTGCCAGTGAACACCGGGGTGCCCCCGTGAATCTCAGGATCTTGGTTTATTACATGTTCGGGTTTCATTTCGAGGCTCCCAATCTCCAATATCGGATATCAAATTGTTGTTGCATCTTATCTCTTCCAAGGCTATTGCGAACTCAAGTCCTGCCAAATCGCTGATAAAGGAACAGCCTATTCGGAAGTTTGTAACCGTTTGAGCTCAGCACGTAGCTTTGCGAGTTCGGCTTCCGCCTTGTCTGCTCGTTCTCGGGAAGTGTCCAACCACGTTCCCGTGACCGGATTATACAACCGCAGAGCATCCTCATACTCACCTAACTCTAAACCTAACACCTCAGAAGGTAGACGTCCTTCTACAAAATCTATCTCTTCATAGTCCCCACCCACAAGCCGAAAACCGATAAAAGCGGGTTCAATCTCGTGATACGGATCATAGATGTAATACTCTTTGACCTGCAGTATCTTCGCGTAAATCTCCTTTTTCACTGTGAAGTCCTTCTCAAAGGTGCTCGGACTCGCGACCTCCAACACAAAATCAAGGGTCGGCGGCTGTTCCCAGGTTTTATACACCCGGAGCTCTTTTTTCGGGACACCGCGCACCATGAAAACATCTGGAGAGACGCTCTTCCGAGGATTCCCCTCTTCGTAATACAGGAACATGTTCCCACCGATATATACATCTGTAACTTCACGAAGAGGTCTTCGCATGACATCCATACAATCTATCATCACTTGCTGATGTTTGGGCGTTTCTGCCATCGGTTCACCGTCTGATTCGGGATAGACGAGTGTCGGGGCAGCAGCTATGTTTTCCTGCATCGTTCTATCTCCTTTCTTTACTTCCTTATCAACATTTTGCCGGTAGCCGTGAAATCGCCTGCGGTGAGGGTGTAGAAATAGACACCGCTCGCAACAGGTTCACCCACGGCGTTTCTGCCATCCCAATACGCCGCACGGCTCCGATACTGATAGATACCCGCGGGTTGATACCCCAATCCTAACGTCCGAACCAAGACGCCACTTGTCGCATAGATGCGGATCGTGACTTCGGCAGGTGCCGAGAGTTGATATGGGATCCAGGTCTCCGGGTTGAACGGATTCGGATAGTTATGAAGTAAAGCCGTTGCCTCTGGAACGAACAGAGATAGCAGCTGCTCAAGGTTCGCGATCGCTTGTCGGAAGGTCAGCGATCCATCGTCTGAGGCCCGTAAGATGTTAAGGGCGCTTTCAACCAGTTCTGGCGAGGTATCGGGGTTAGAAACCCCTCCCACTGATGGAGCAGCAGGGGCATTTCTCTCACCGAGGTGTGCAGCAACAAGGGCGAGGTCTTTCCCATCGACGACCCCGTCTCCGTTCACATCAACCCGTGGATTCGCGGGATTCGTTTGTCCGAGAGCGACATTGACCAAAGCGACATCTACCGCATTCGTGATGCCATCTTCATTGACATCCCAGGCGGGTGTTGTCGTTTCCTGTCCGCCGACGATAAGGGTCATCTCAATAGGCGTAGAAGGGATCGATGTGCCGGTATTTGAACCCGCTCGGAAGTTACGGAATATTATGCGGGTCTGTCCTTCCGTGTGCGCCGTGAACCGGACAGAGAGCAGCGTGCCGTCGCCACTCGCGCCGCCTTGAGAAGTTCGCGCTGCACTGATGCCAGCGATTTTGCCCTGCTTATTGTGAATCGTGCCTTTCCGGAAAAAGGTGCGTCCGTTCTTCTGTTTGAGAAAACCGCCCTCAGTGACAGTATTCGCTTTCAGAACTGCTGGGTCGAAGACAATATCGCCTTGCCACCCCGCTAAATCGGTCATATCTGCTGCGGTGAGGCGGAGCGTGAAGGTATCTCCTTTCTCTACCTCTGTCGTTTCTGTGGAAAGAGAGAATCTGGAACCGGCGGGTACCACAGTATATTCAGTCCCAGAGGCAAACCCAAAAAAGCCACTCCATCCACCGCCCCGTTCGTAAACAGCGACTAACAAGGTATTTATCCCCTTTATTAAGGTGACAGGGAATTGGTCCTGGAAACCATGCGCTCCCCGGTCCACAGGATTGTTGTGAACCAACTCCCCATTGAGCCAGACTTTGACAGCGTCATCACTGCCCACGAGCATCCGTGTCTTCTGCTCCCGTGGAGAATCCAAACCGATAGAACCGTAGGCAACGTGATCATTTATGTCCCCTGCTCCCAAGCCTGCCTCATTCGCCATATCATTAAGGTTATTCCCACCGGTAGGAGAAAGTTTATGAAGGGTCCAGACACTATCGCCAACTGGGTTTCCTTCAATCGCACCATTAGTAGCCACCTTCAACTCGGTTACAGTGCCATTACTCATCTGTGCCAGAAAATCTACGCCGGACCTAGCAGCTCCAGAACCCCCTCTCCCCCCTGTCGAAGCAATCACCCATAACCACGGTCCCTCTATTTTCGGCGCGCCTCCTATGAGAGATCCCGGATTGTCTTCTGCCTCGATACCGGTCTTTTCGGGTAATCCATCTAAAGGTGAGAAGTCGGATATCGCGTTGTTCCGAAGGTTGAGGTGTTCCAAGTTGGTTAACCGGGCAAGCGGAGAGACATCCGATATGATATTGTGACTCAGATTTAGATGCACTAAACCTTTTAGCTTTGACAAGGACGACACATCTTTTATCAAGTTATCGTGGAGCGTCAACTCTTGCAATTGTGTGAGCTCTGAAAGACCAGAGATGTCAGAGATATTGGTATGGTTGATTTCCAAACGTCTGAGTGTTTTCAACCCCTTCAGCGACGGTAGTTTCGATATAGCGGTGTTGCTGCTGAATTCTATCCATCGGAGCCTGCGGAGCTTCGCTAACGGGGAGAAGTCGGAGATAGCAGTATCCCATGCTCTGACACCTTCCAAACTGATCATCCCTGCAAGTGGGGACACATCCGATACCGGATTGCCTTCAATCCCGATCCCGTTCAACTTTACTAACCCCTTCAGGGGCGAGAGATCTTTGATTTCGTTCTCCTCAAGCCCTAACCAATCCACATTGATTAATTTTGCCAATGGCGACACATCTGTGATCCGATTTCCGCGCAGCTTGATGTTATCCAGTCGTGTCAAGCCCGCAAGTGGGGAGAGATCCGATATCGCATTGTGGCGCAATTCAATCCGTTCAAGGCGTTCCGCATACTCCAACCCCCGCAAGTCGGTGATCCCTTTCTCATCTGCAACCAACTCCGTCAATCCCGCGATGTCCTCCGTTTTCAGCGAAGCACCAGAGGGTTTCCCCAATGTCTCCGCAATCGCAGCACGTAGATTCACATCCGGCACAAGGTTACTCGGATCCCGAACAATGCGTTGACGGTCAATAACAACCGGGGGCAAGATCGGACCCGGATCAGGCACTGGACAATCCTCACCATACAGACACGCAACGATCTCATCGAAACTCTCCGTCCACGCATCCCGTTTCACGTTACCACCACTCAACAACCCCGTCAGCCCCAGACTTTGTAAACCCGTATTCTCACGGATCAATTTCACAAACGCAGTCGTCTCTAAACCTACGGACGCAGCCGCGTGTGAGGCATCTAATCCCTCTTGAAACGTCTCATGAAAACGGTGCACGGGTTCAATACCCCCAAATACACCCCCCGTCTGTTCCAATGCTTTCCTATACCGCGCCGCGTCCTCAGCAACTAAACTATCCATCTTCGCTTGGTCTACATACAAACGCAACACCTGATCCTTCGTCGCACTCGCAGGCAACTTCTGATACGCACCCCGCACTGAATCCTCAAACGTCTTCATCCCTTCCGTATGGCAACCGATACACGACAAGCCGTTGCGCACCGCAGGATCGCTCGCCGCAGGATTCGATACGATGTCCGTCGGGGCGACATCTATCCGATTCCCCGCACCGTCCGAGACATAATACGCCTGCAGACCGTTCGGGAGATTGAAGATGACCTCGCCACCGTCTCTGTCAAACGTCAACGGATTCTGTAAGATGTTCTTCGGACCCACACTGCTCGCAAAGTCGTGGCTCTTCCAATACGCACCATTTCGGAAGGAGTGCCGCTCCACGACGCGATTGTGCGCCGATACCCCCGAATCGTTCGTCCCCGCACGCCAAACCCGAATCCCTGGCGCACGCCGCAGATTCCCCGCAACATCTATACCGAGTTCGCGTTCCAATTCAGGCTCGGTTTCAGGGAGCGATAGAATGTCGTGATACAGCGGCGGCAGTGATGCCGTCGCCAGAAACCAGTCCACATGCACGAACGGCACTTCACAGTCCATCTCTTCACGGAGCGCCGTGAGCTTCCTATGCAGCACCGGGCGCGCCGTCGCATCAAATTCAATCGCATACGGATACGCCGTCTCAATCTGGGTCCAAGCATCCCGGGTATCCCACTCGTAATCTCGAAGGTCAATGTAGAAGATCGTCCCTTGGGCATCAATCGGTTCCGGCTTGACGACAGTAAACCCCCACGACAAACTATTCACGAGTTTTGAAAGCGCAATCGCAGCAGCCCGGAGCACCTCGGGTCCCTCCCCAGCGTTATACAAATGTGTGGTCGTAAAATAACGGGCAGAGGGACGGTCGAAATCACGCCGCGTCTCGAGGTGTTTCTGAATCGTCGTGAGCATCTGGTCGGTGCTAATGAAGTTCACATCGTGTTCGATCTCCCAACTCGGCGCGCCGGCTTCTATCCACTTACCAATCGTCGCTATTGCGGCAGCGGAGAGTTGCGGCTGATTCAACGGCATCCGTTTCGCAGTATCGCCGATGAGGAGCCGCCGATAGAGTTCGGATTCACCAGGCTCTCCCGGGACAACGGTTCCCGATAGCACCAACCCTGCTGCCGAGTCTACGACGAGTTCCTCCGTAAAGGGCCCGTTGGGTCCATGGCAGCCCAGGCAGCTGTCTTCAAAGATGGCATACGCCTGCTGCGCGAGGTCCTGCTGTGCGTGCGTTGTTGACGCACCGAGCGCAATACATGTTAAGAAAACGAGACAAGTATATCTGAGATATTTCATCATCAAGCCCTTTCTTTTTCCAATGTGAGTTTGATAAAAGCGTGCCATTCGTCTATCGGCTCTCAGTTAAGAGAGGACACCAATAGTTCTAACACCTCTTTAACCGACAACTGACAACCGAAAGGATGTGGGAGGGGTTTGAAACCCCGATTCCCTGAAAATCCGAACCGACAACCCTTCCTACTTCCTTACGAGCATTTTGCGCGTAGCCGTGAAGTCGCCCGCCGTGAGCGTATAGAAATAGAGGCCGCTCGCCACAGATTCACCCACTTCGTTTGTGCCATCCCAATACGCCGCACGGCTCCGGGATTGATAGATGCCCGCTGGCTGGTGTCCGAGATGCAACGTCCGAACCAAGGTGCCATTCACGGCATAGATACGCACCACGACTTTTGTGGCTTCGGACAACTGATAGGGTATCCATGTCTCTGGGTTGAACGGATTCGGGTAATTCGTTAGCACGGCTGTCCTCTTTGGCACCAGTAATGCCAGCAGCTGCCGGAGATTGGCAATGCCCTGTTGGAAGGCAAGCGAACCGTCGTTTTCAAGTTGTGCTTGTGCTATCCAGGTCCGTATTCGCGCGGGGTCTAATTTCAGATTGCTCATAGCAAGGACAGAAGGGGCAGCCGAAACGCCACTGAGTTCGCCGAGGTGTTGCGCGACGAGGACAAGGTCTGCGATGTTCCGTTTCCCATCTCGGTTTACGTCTGTCCGCGCGTTGGCGGCCCTCGCTTTTCCGAAGTCCTGCCCAACGATGATGAGATCCAGGATGTCTGTCCTGCCATCTCTGTTGACATCATAAGCCGGTATTTTCACGGTAAATTTCTTCCCGATCGGGTTCACGGTATAGTCGGTGTCTTTCGCGAACCCGAAGAAACCGCTGAATCCGCCATGTCCGCGATTGTCAACAGCGACTAACAGGACGTTTGTGCCCTGCTTCAACGTGACAGGAAACGCATCTTGGTAATCACCGGCACCCCGAGTCGTGGGGTTGTAATGGACAACTTCACCGTTGAGCCAGACCTTGACGCCATCATCGCTCCCGACGAGCATCGTTGTTTCCTGTTTGCGTGGGGAATTCAACGTGACAGAACCGTAGACGACATGCTCATATATCTCCGAACCGCTTCCCCAGCCGAGCGCATCCGTCATTTGGTTAAGATTATCGCCACCCGTGGGCGCAAGTCGGTGTGCCTTCCATTTGCCAGTGCCGATAGGCTTATCCTCGGTTGTGCCAAAAGTGGCGACTTTCACCTCTGTCGCTCCGCCTTTACTGACCTTTTCCAGCAGGTCTGCGTTAGAAACGCCTGCCCCGGGCACAATCGCCCATAACCAGGGGCCCACTATCTTTGGACCGGCTTCGGGGAACGCGGAGCTAACGAAATCGGAGTGTAAGATAGAGGTTTTCTCGGAAAATCGCTCTAACTGCGCGGTGTCAATGCCTGCGTTTTCGGCGAGGCCCATCCATGTGAGGTTCGGTAAGAACGCCAGCGGCGTGACATCTGTTATCGCGGGGTTTTCGCTCAGATCCAGCCAGCTTAAGTTGCTAAGCTCCGCGAGGGACGAGGTGTCCGATATGTCATTGTCCCGCAGTTCTATCCAGGTCACGTTGTCTAACCCTTCAAGCGGTGAGAGATCCGAGATCTGATTGTGTGCAAAACTCAGGCGTGTCAAATTTACTAATCCCTTCAAGGGCGACAAGTCGGAGATCCCGTTATCGACCAGGTAAAGTTCTTTTAAACCTTTGGCATCGGCTAACGGAGAAAGGTCGGATATCTCGCCGCCGCAGACGTTTATCTCTCTGAGTTTCGGCAATTTCGCTATAGCGGCAAGGTTGATGACAGGCGTGCCCCACCCGTGAAAATTATGCAAGTTCGTTAAGCCTGAAAGGGGCGTGAGGTCTGCCAGCGGATTATGGCTCATCCCTATCCATTCGAGTTTTACCAAGCCCGCAAGTGGCGATAAATCAGAGATAGCGTTATGATGGAGCGATATGCCTCTCAAGCTGATTAAGCCTTCAAGCGGTGAGAGATCGGTTATCAGATTATGTCCAAGATGTAGTTCCCTCAAACCGAGCAATTTTTCAAGCGGTGAAAGATCGGTTATTACATTCTCTTCCAATTCTATGTGATGCAGTTGTGTCAACCCTGTGAGCGGTGATATGTCGGATATTAAATTGCTATGGAGATTGAGGTCCCTCAGATTCACGGCGGCTTCGAGACCCGTCAAATTCCGAATGTCCATGCTTCCAGCCTGAAGTTCCCGTAGTGTTGCCATCTCAGTGGCTGTCACCCGTGCGTTTGGTGCTTTACCGAGTGCCTCGTTAATCGCTTTTCGCAGGTTCGCGTCGGGAATACTCACGGTCTGCGCCATTGCTGTCAGCGGGAATATCAAGAACGACATCATGCAGATCAGGAACGTGTAAGTGAAAATATGTTGTGTTTTGGTTGACGGCATATCGGTTTATCTCCTTTATGGCTGTCGGTTCTACGGATTTCTATCTGTTAAAGACACCTTAAAGATACCTTAAAGTATAAGTCGATGTCAACATTTTTTCATGCGTATTTGAAGTTTTAATTTGACAAAATTTTAGAAATTTTTGATAATAATTGAAGGCATATTGGATGCCAGAAATTTGAGGCACGGATACCTCTGTCTCAAAAACCTTAACCTCCGAACATAAACGAGGACAGAAATATTTAGGAGAGGTAAAAGTTATGCAAGCGTCTATTTCTACATTCTGTATTGTTCTGTTGCTGGGTATGTTATTACCGATTGTATCAACAGACGCACAACGAGATGAAGCGACTGTCGCCGCACACTGGGACTTTAACAGCGGGGATGCCAAAGATGCCTCGAAGAAAGGATTGGATGGCAATTTCACTGGAAAACCGAAAGCCGTTGAGGGCATCGCTGGAAAAGCCCTGCAGTTCAACGGTAAAAGCGACGGTATCAAATTTCCAGATTCTGTGGACATCAATACAGGTGGACCTTATACCAATCGGACGGTCGCGGCGTTATTCTATTGCGATAACGCAAAGATTGACGATCGGAAGCAGGTGATCTTTGAAGAAGGTGGCGCCACACGGGGCTTAATCCTCTATGTGCATGGCGGTAAAGTCTACGCTGGCGGTTGGAATCGCGCCGAATACAACTGGAACGGTGCCTGGCCCTCCGCGGACATTAAGTCAAAGCAGTGGTACCACGTGGGTTTGGTAATTCGCGATGCCAGGGACAAGGTCGAGAGCAAGAAGTTTGAGATGTGGCTGGATGGCAAACGCATTGCCCAAGAAAAGGGTGGGCAACTCCATGCCCACGGCGATGATATTGGTGTCGGTCATCTCAACCAGAACACCGTCTATCACGATGGTGGTGGCGGCGGACAAACCGATGTTGACTGGTTCGGGGGTCTCATCGACGAAGTGCTGGTCTACGGTTCCGCTTTTGACGAGGGAGATTTCACAGACCTCGCAGCCCCTCTGAGCGTTGAAGCGCAGGGCAAATTCACAACAACTTGGGCAACTCTGAAAGCCCAACGGACTGAAAAGTAGCCTCAATCTTACAAATTGGGGTTCAACACTAACAATCTATAAAGGAGATTTGCCATAATGGTAAAACATCGTTTTATTTTTCTATTGAGTGTCTTACTCACGATTATTGCTGCGGCGACTTACGCGGCGAAAGATGAAGCAACCATCGAAGGGGAATGGAGTCTTGAAGACCTTGATGTTGCCGATACCTCTGGAAAAGGTTTAGACGGAACAGTTGTGGGGGACCCCGAGATCGTTGACGGTGCCGTCGGCTCAGCTTTACTTTTCGACGGTATAGACGATGGGGTTCATCTTCCCAATGATGTCGGTATTAATACAATAGCACAACCCGATTTCTACTCGGATCGGACGATCGCCTGTTATTTCAACTGCACCGATGTGGATATCGCTGATCATAAGCAGACGATTTATGAGGAAGGCGGTGCAACGCGCGGCTTTAATCTCTATGTGTTCGACGGTGAAGTCTATGTAGGCGCGTGGAACAGAGCAGAATACAACTGGGATGGTGCGTGGCCCTCCGTCTCAGTAGAATCAGGCGTGTGGTATCACGTGGCTTTGGTGTTACGTGACACTAAAAACGAAGTCGAATCTGACAAATTCGAGATGTGGGTTAATGGTGAACGGGTTGCCAGCGAAGACGGCGGGGCAATGTATGGGCATGGCGCTGCTATCGCTATCGGTAAAGTCAATGGCGACACCGTTTTTCACGATGAAGTCATTTCAGGCACGGATGTCCACTACTTCGGTGGTAGCGTAGATGAACTCATCGTCTACAATTCCGCTTTTGATAAAGCCGATTTGGCGGCACATGCGAAGGCAGTCGTCAGCGTTGAACCGCAGGACAAATTCACCACCACATGGGCGGCAATTAAGGCACAACGCACACTACAATAATATTTATTGATAATTGTGTGTTCCTGTAGGGCGGGATCTCTGTATCTCAGCCCTACACTGTTTTTTTAAGGAGACAGAATATGCTGGGAGCAATTATCGGAGATATTGTTGGATCTATCTACGAACCCAAGGATCGCCGGATTAAAACCAAAGATTTTCCTTTTTTCGGGGAGGACTGCCGTTTCACAGACGATTCGGTCTGCACGACTGCTGTCGCTGATGCGCTTTTACACGATCTTCCGCCAGCGGAGACAATGCGAAAATGGGGAAAGCGGTATCCGACATGCGGTTTCAGCCAGATCTTTAAAAACTGGATTTACGCTGAGGCGGATGCTCCGAACTGTACTTTTCGTAACGGTGCGGCGATGCGCGTCTCACCCGCGGCGTTTCTGAACCGAGATGATTTGGATGCGGCACTCGTCGCCGCTGACAAAGTAACCGTTATCAGCCACGATCATCCTGAAGGGATAAAAGGCGCGCGGGCAACAACCCACGCCATCTATCTCGCCTTCCAAGGCGAAGGTCCTACAGGTATCCGCGAGGTTATCACTGCCGAGTACGGCTACGATCTCACACAAACGGTGGACGACATCCGTCCCGGTTATGCTTTCGATATGACGTGTCAAGGCACAGTTCCACAAGCCGTCACGTGTGCTTTAGAATCAGAAAGTTATGAAGACGCAGTGCGCAACGCCGTCTCTCTCGGTGGCGATTCCGATACCCTCGGTTCGATTGCCGGTGGTATTGCAGAAGCACTACACGGGATCCCGAACGAGATCAAAGAAGAGGCAAAAGTCCGCTATCTCGCCAAAGCACCCGACATGCTTGAAATCATCTCGGAGATGTATCGAACTTCAGATGAAAGTTTTTAATGTATGGATCCTCTTGACCGCGCTCTATTTGTTCCTTTCCCTTATTCCATTCCCCGCATTATCAATAGAATCCGCGCGCCATTTCGCAGATGTCACCGATAGTGCCGGTATCGACTTTACGCACGCCAATGGTGCAACGGGTGAGTTTCACCTGCCTGAGACCCTCGGTGCCGGTGGTGCATTCCTCGATTATGATAACGATGGTAACCTTGATCTTTATCTCGTCAATAGTGCCGCGCCAAGCGCGCTTTTCCGAAATAACGGCGACGGCACTTTCACGGATGTTACTGCGTCTGCGAAAGTCAACAATCAGGGGAGTTATGGACACGGTGTCGCTTGCGGAGATGTCGACAATGACGGTTACGTGGACATTTATGTAACCAATTTTCGTGCGAACCGGCTGTATCATAACAACGGCGACGGCACTTTCACGGATATTACCGCTCAAGCAGGTGTAGGCGACACCCGTTGGAGTAGTAGTGCGACTTTTTTCGATTACGACAGCGATGGCTATCTCGATCTCTACGTCGTTAACTACGTCAACTACAGATTAGATGGATCCGCGCCTATCTGTTTGGCCCAAGCTGTTGTGAATTTACCGGCATTCGGCGCAACCGAGAAGGTTCGGGGTTATTGTCACCCGAAGCACTTTGAAGGTGCCCCTGATAGACTCTACCGAAACAACGGAGACGGCACCTTTACCGATACGACTGCTGCCGCCAATATTCGGGATCCGGGGGGTATGTTTCTTGGTAAGGGATTAGGTGTCGTCGCGGCAGACTTCGATGCCGACGGCAATCCCGACCTTTACGTCGCTAACGATGACACGCCTAACTATCTCTTCTATAACAAAGGGGATGGGACGTTTGCCGAAATCGCTATCCTCACAGGTTGTGCCTACAGCGCGGACGGCGTAGCCCAAGCCGGTATGGGTGTTGATGCGAGAGATTACAACGGCGATGGGTCTCTTGATCTTTTCGTCACCAATTTCTCCTACGAGACAAACACCCTCTATCGGAATAACGGAGACGGGACGTTCACCGATGTCAGTTATAAGGCGCGGCTCGGTGAAGAGAGTTATCTCTTTTTAGGGTTCGGGACCGGATTTTTCGATCCCGATAACAATGGCACCCTTGATATTTTTGTCGCGAACGGTCATATCTTCCCAACTGTTGAGCAGACCACAGATGTTCTCTCATACAAACAACCGAACCAACTCTACTGGAACCAAAACGATGGGACGTTTGTCGAGATGCAATTTGAAGGTCAGGATTCTGTCAGTCGTGGGACGCTTTTCGGTGATTATGACAACGACGGCGACACAGACCTTCTTGTCACGCAGTTGAACGGGAAAGTGGCACTCCTCCGAAATGACAACCGCACTGCCAACAACTATCTGCGTCTCAAACTGATCGGTACCCGAAGCAATCGTGATGGTATCGGTGCCCGCGTTACAGTGACACTCGGTGCTGAATCCCAAACGCGTGAAGTCCGCCGAGGATACAGTTATCTCAGTAGCAACGATCCGAGGTTGCTCTTTGGACTCGGCGCGCGGACGCTCGTAGATAAACTTCAGATCCGCTGGCAAAGTGGTGTCGTGCAGACATTGGAAAACCTCGCCGTGAATCAGGCATTCGTAGTGACCGAACCCCTTTTCAGATAATTAACACCCTCATTTAAATATCAGAAGGCGAGGTATCCACACCTCGCCTTTATACCATCCCTGTCTCGCTGGCGAGGTTTCCCAACCTCGCCTATTTTTGTTCATGGATCGCCTAAGCACTATTGTGCCATCTATTTTCAAATTGGGGTATTTTTTCGTTTGTAGTAGGGAGACCATTCATTGCCCGTTGTTGACCTACGGACGTGCGATGAATCGCACTACTACGAACCTACACTCAAGTCTAAGATGGACAGAACCCTATAGGTTTGTAACTCCCACTTGACAATTTGATCCACTCAAGGTATAATTGAGAAAACATTTTAACAGAAAGCGGAACTCAATTAAGGAGAATTCGCATGATTCCCCGGCAAGAGATTCAAGCCACATGTGATGACATCGTGCGCGAATTTGCACCGCTTCAGGTGATTCTCTTTGGCTCCTATGCGTATGGCACCCCGACAGCAGACTCGGATGTAGATTTGCTCGTCGTGATGGATATTCCAAAGTCGGAGTTTCTCCCTCAGGCTATCGAGATTCGGCAACGTATTCCACGTCGTTTCCCTATGGACCTATTGGTTCGCTCACCGAAAGAAATCGCGTACCGTCTCTCGTATAATGATTGGTTTCTGCGCGAAATCACTGAAAAAGGCGAGTTGCTTCATGGATCCGATGCGGACTGCAACGTTAAGAACCTACAGGTCCGGGATAACAGAACAAACCGCGCTGAACAGGAGAAGGACTTCATGAACCCATTGACGTTGGAGTGGATACAGAAAGCTGAAGGTGATTATAAAACAGCGAAATGGGGGCAGCAAGCACCGGAACCCGTCCATGACACCATCTGTTTCCATGCCCAACAGTGTATTGAAAAATATCTTAAAGCGTGGTTACAAGAGGCGAATATTCTCGCTCCAAGGACACATGACCTTGAAGAATTGCTCGATTTGATTGTATCTATGTTTCCTGCGGGATTCCATTGGCGCCCTGCCTTTAAAATAATAACGGCGTATGCAGTCGAGTCCCGCTACCCCGGAGATTCAAGAACCGCCGACGATACGCAGCACGCGATGCGCATCTGTGATGAAGTGCGACAAACTGTTCGCACGCAACTGAAACTTCCAACAGATGAAGGTGAACCCACAAACTGAGTCCCTGCGGTTCTGGACAAACCGACAAACGCCACTTGACAATTCAGTTCATGCAAGGTATAATTGACAAAAGAGAGTGAACGTGAAAACCAAGCCCGTAAGCGTAGCGGAGGGAGCCTGCTAAGAAAACACTTCAAAGTTTTAACCCACGTCGTTTCTCCGCAAGGTAAAATTAAAAACATGAACCGAATTGACAAAAAATTTCAAGAACTCCGAGACCAAGGTGCCACGGCGTTTATGCCCTACGTCTGTGCTGGAGACCCAACGCCCGAACTTACCTCCAAACTGCTCCTCACGCTTGAGGAAGCAGGTGCAGACCTCATTGAACTCGGTGTTCCATTTTCTGACCCAATCGCAGATGGTCCCACCGTCCAACGCGCAAGCGAACGCGCACTTACGCACCGTATTTCACTTCAACAGATCCTTGAGATGGTTACGACACTCCGCACACAGACGGACCTCCCCATTGCACTCATGGGCTACTATAATCCGATCTTTCGGATGGGGGAGGAGACATTTTGTAAGGCTGCACAAGCCGCAGGTGTCGATGGTGTTATCGTCCCCGACCTGCCGCCGGAACAAGCACAATCGCTCCTTGAAGTCGCACCGAAGTATAACCTCGCTACGATCTTTCTCGCTGCACCGACAAGTCCGCCGGAACGGATGCAATTGATCGCCTCGGTCAGCACAGGATTTATCTATTGCGTATCGGTAACAGGTGTAACGGGTGCGCGGGCGATGTTATCGGACGAAATCGCGCCGATGATTTCAGAACTGCGGAAACATACGGATAAACCGATTAGCGTCGGTTTCGGTATATCAACACCAGATCAGGCAAGACAGGTGGCGCAGACCGCTGATGGTGTGATTGTTGGGAGTGCCATTGTTAATGTCATTGAAGACAATATGGACAACGAAACCAAATTGCTCGCTGCGGTGAAACAATTCGCGTCAGATTTGGCGATTGGTGTAAAGACCTAAAGAATCTCTGGATTTGGTTCAGACGCTTAACTACATGCCGCGCTTGATCCCAAACTCCGCCTCAAACGCCTCCCAAATATGTTCCGGGATGTCAGCCGTTGCGGCTTCATATCCGTCTTCGACTTGTGCTTTGTCCGCGGGACCAAACATCACGACCCCTTCTATAGGTGCAGCGAGACAAAACTGCATCGCCAGATGACGGATGTTGACAGTGCGTTCCTGACACCATTTCCACATCGAGTATGCTTTCGGTTCAGCATTGGGGTTACGTCGGCGTTCGTCTTCAACATTGGGTTCGGCACCGGTCAGACTTCCCATGCCTAATGGACTCGCAAGGATGATACCGACATCGTGTTCGCGTGCCAGCGGCAAGGTTGTCTCGGACGCAGATTGAGATAACAGCGTATAATCTAAGAAAGTCAGGACGATATCGATATGTCCGGTTTCGATGAGTGCTTTGTGGAATTCATGGGAGCGGACACCTGCCCCGATATGCCGAATACAGCCTTCTGCTTTCATCTCTAACAACGTATCCAAGGCACATCCGGGTGCCAGCACACTCTCCATATCAAGCGGATCGTGGATGAGGACAGAATCAAGCACATCCGTTCGGAGGTTTTTGAGACTGTTTGTGACGCTCCAGCGTGTCCCATCTGCGGAGAAATCTTTCCGGCGTTCTGGATGTGTGCCGACCTTCGCCTGCAAATAGACTTTTTCCCGCAATCCATCAGAGAGTGCTTCTCCCCAGAGGTGTTCGGCGTGTCCGGGATAGGTGTCGATATAGTTGATACCGAGTTCAATGCCGCGCCGGATTGCACCGATAACTTCAGCATCCGGTTTCTGCCACAACCATGCGGCACCGAGCGCAAGCGCGTTCGGTCGCATCTCAGTGCGTCCCATTCGTCGAGTTTCTAATTTCGTAGCGGTCATAATTGTCCTATAGGCGGTTACGGCACGACGGCGCGTGCCTACTACTTGGCGAGGGCTTCTTTTAATTTATGCGTAGATTCGGCGAGTGACTCTTGCAGATACGGATATGGAAAACCACCCCACCGATCCGGCGGCGGTTCGTCCGCTTGCGCAATCTTTAGATTCACAAAAGTGGGTCCAGTTTCATTCCAGATCGTCGGGAGCGCTTCCGCAAGTGCGTTTGAATCGTCAAATTCATAAACTTGCTTAAAACCGACGCCTGCTGCAATCGCAGTCCAACTGAAACCTGAGTTCCCAGCAGGCACGGGTTGATTGCCCGTGACTTCATAGGTGCCGTTATCACAGACGAAAAGCAGATAGTTAGGGGGTGGTGTGTTCAGCGCGGTAATTGTCGCCAATGTTCCTAAGCACATCAACATACTTCCATCACCGTTGAGCACGATCACCTTCTTATCGGATTTAGCGAGTGCGATGCCGAGTGCGAAGTCGGCGGCGTGTCCCATCGCACTTCCCACGGAGGCGTAATCCAACGGATGTGTCGATATTTTGCCCCACGGCACTGTGGTTCCCATGGTCGTAACGACAACTTCGTCTGTCCGTTGGTTTGCGATGAGTTGTAGACAGTCTTCCTTGATGAGCATAGTTTCTCCAATTGTAGGAGCGAGGTTAGCTTGGGGAACCCCGAAGCAAAACCGCGCTACGGGCGGGGTAACCCCGCCCCTACTCTTCTTCTTTCGGTAAGAATTTGATGTGTGGTGGGGTCTTCAATGCAGTCGTTGTGATTTGAACGTGTTCCGCGAATTCCGTCTCGGTCTCAATACCATCTATACCGCCACCCCAGATAGCAAACGTCCGATAATTGAGTCTGCCTTCCGCGTCGGGAGTTAGGATAACCGGCACAAGAGAACTCTCCACTCCCTTGTAATCAGCAATGATGCGTGTGTCGTGTACTTCGCGATGCGTGGGCGCAATGAGGGCAACCCCAAGTGTATCTATGTCGCTTGGATCTGTCCCCCAACTCCATATCCATCCCTGTTTTCTGTCCTCTCCATAAGCCTCATTCAGGTGTGGGATACCTGTAGCAATAGCATAATCCGTTGTGAGATTCCCATCAATATGGATATGATGTTCAATCCACGGATTATCTCCATAGATGAAGGTGGTTAATGTCAATCGGTGGGTCTTATCTTGAATTTTCCACTCCGGTAAGATCCGTTGGACAATAGAGCGGATGGAACCATCGGCGAGGATCCGGACGTAATCACCTTCCGTGGGTAATGGGATCATTTCCTTTTTTTCTTTATGCCATAGGGCAATCCCACCACAACCTATCAGCCCCTCAGAACGATTTAGCGCGACCATTTCGGGGGTTTCAGGTTTGAGAAGGGCGTTCAGCGATAAGCCAACCGGTTGGACTATATCCAACTGCCCTTCTGTTGTCGTTTCATGCTCAAGACCGGTTTCAATATTGTGTGATTTTCGGATAAAGTAGATTTCTTGATTCTCAAGATCGCGGACGATCCATTTTTTCTCCGCTCTCTCTATTTCTATTTGGACCTGCTGGGAGAGGGTAATGCCGTTGTTCTCGAAATGGTGTCTGAGTTCCGGTGAAAGCGGTCTTTCATAATCCAATTCGGGTTGAAACATCGTATCCACGCTGAACAATTCTGCCCGTTTTTTACCGTAAGCGATGAAGGCACCGTTCGGTTTTAATAAATACGCAATCAGATTTGATTCCACTGCCGCCACGACATTGAGTTCGGGAAAGATAGCGGCGCGCGTCTGTTTATTAATATCCAGCGTTAAGGTCGCTTTGACATCTGGATCGTAAAGAATGGAAATCTCTTTTGTCTGTTCAGGCTCTAAATCTAACAGAAAACAGAGTTGATCGAGTTCCCCGTCATAATCTAAATCATCTGCTTGCGATGGCACCATCACTTCTCGCGGGGCTTTTCCGCTGACAACGGAATACGCTTTAAAGGTGAAATCGGGACTCACTTTTCGGAGTTGCGCGCCGGTCAATACAATCGGAACCCTTTTTCGAGAGAGCGGTAATGTATTTTGGACGGAGAGGCGGATTTTACTAATATTCTGATTGCCGCCGGGCATCGTACAGGCATTGAATATCAACAGTATGCCTAACAGAAACAACAGACTTTTAATTTGACCTTGCGGACTTTTAATTTGACCTTGCGGAGAAATTATGGGTATTAAAACTTTCAAGTTAGTTCCTCATATCCGCCTGCGCCGTTGTTGCAGGCTACAGGTCTGGTAGAAAATTGTAAAGTGTTCTAAAATCTGTGTTGTTGCAGGCTACGGGTTCGGTTTAATATTTTTTATAGTAAAGCCCGAAAATACTTGGGCACTCTCGAAAACACAAACCCCACCTTGCTGGCGAGGTTTCCGAACCTCGCCACATTAGAGCGTGTAAACTTAATTGTAAACTTTACTATAATTTTACCTTTCTGGTAGCACTTCAAGCAGATGTTCAATCTCAGAGAGCGTGTTATAAAAATGAGGGGAGACCCTGACCCCACTTCCACGTTCAGCTGTAATTATCTTTTCAGCGTGGAGTTTCTCATAAACCTCAGAAGGTGTGTGTCGCTCACTTTCAAAAATAACAATCCCCGCTCGCTCTGAATCTGTTTTCGGTGTGATGACGCGATAGCCTTTGGCTTCCAATCCTTCCGTTAAACGTTTCGTGAGTTCCAAAATGCGCGCCTCAATTGTAGGAATACCGATATCAAGGAGTAAGTCGATCGCTGCCTTGAGTCCATAAAGTCCGACGCTGTTGTAAGAGCCTTCCTCAAACCGGGTTGCGTCCGGTTTTTGGGTTAAATCGTAATTGAGAAAATCGCGCGGGTTCACGACACTCGACCAACCAATATTGGTATTGATGAGTCGCTCGCGTTTTTCGTCGGCACAATAGAAGATTGCCGCCCCCTCCGGTGCCAGTAGCCATTTATGTCCGTCGGCCGCGAGGATATCAACATTACAAGATTTCACATCCACCTCAATTGCGCCGAGACTCTGAATAGCGTCAACGATGAACCAAATATTATGTTCTCGGCACAGATTTCCGAGTGCCTGAATATCGTTTCGGAATCCGGAAGCGAACTCTACATGGCTGATTGTCAAAGCACGTGTCCGTGCGTCGATAGCCGAAGCGATATCTTCGATATGAATGCACCCATCCCGCTCCGGCACCATACGCGTTTGAACACCGTAGCGTTCTTTCAAACGCCACCACGGATAAATATTGGCAGGAAATTCGACCGCTGTTGTGACGACATTGTCCCCTTCTCGCCAATCAATGCCGTTGGCTGCGATAAGAATACCTTGTGTTGTATTCTTCATAAATGCGATTTCTGTGGTATCGGCATTGATGAGGTGTGCTGCCGCTGCACGACAGATCTCAGCGGTTTCCGCCCATTGCTCGGCATTTACGGCACCGTTCACAGTTGCATCCTCTATAAAGCCTGTCATCGCGTCCTGCACCCGACGCGATAACGGGGCAACCCCGGCATGGTTCATATAGATGTAAGTTTCAGTTACCGGAAATTCACGCCGCCACTTTTTAATTTTTCCTTGCGGAGAAACAACGCCATTTCGACCTATAGGTGCGTTGCTTATATCTGAAGAAATACCCAAGCAAAAACCCCTCCATTTCATTACAGACTACTCATTTTGGGCATCTTAAAGAATCGTGTAGTCTTTTACCCGTTTTGCGTTGGCATAAGTGATGAGTTCACCAAACAAACCGAAGCAGAACACGAAGATGCCACCAGCGATAAAAATAGCCCCGAGGCTTGATGATCCAACGTTAAAAATTTTCAGGAAAAAAGAGTTAACAGGCGCGAGTAACAAAACACCGCCGAGCCCGAACAACGCTACGCCAACAGGACCAAAAAACCGAAGAGGTCTCCGTTTACACTGAACCATAAAAAAACGCGCGAGTGTGCCTAAGGTGGCTGACGCTTTCTTCGCGTGCTGAATTTTGTTCTCAGTTATCCAACCAAGTATCAGTAAGGCTATCGCTAAGCCGAAGCAACTCAGTGCTGCACTGTTAGCACTTCCGAATAAAACACGTCCTAACACAAAGAAAGGTAGACTTAGGAACGCAGCAACTCGGAAGGCTCGCTGCTTCGGACGAAACAGAACATCCGACAATCGCTGTCGCAGTGATGGTTTTTGTGGCGCCGGACGCGATGTAAAGACAGAGATGATAAACTTGAAGGCGATAATGTCAAGCATCACGCGCCACACTCTACCAAGCCCGTACTTACTTTTTCCGAAACGGCGCGGGTGATGCGTGACGACAATTTCTGCGATACGCGCCCCTACCACTGTAGACATCGCAGGGATAAATCGGTGCATCTCTCCATAGAGCGGGACCTGTTTGATAACGGAGGCTCGGTATGCTTTGAGCGAGCATCCGTTGTCGTGTATAGGGACCCCCGTCACCTTGCCAATTATCCAGTTCGCGACAATAGACGGAACGCGCCGCGTCAAAAATTTATCCTGTCGTTCTTTGCGCCATCCACACACCAAATCGTGGTTTCCTTCCTCCAATTTCTCGAGCAATTTCGGAATGTCGGCTGGATCGTTTTGTAGATCACCGTCCATACTGATGATGCACTGCCCCTGTGCGAATTCAAAACCTGCTGCCATTGCCGCTGTTTGTCCGGCATTCTTTTGGAACCGAATGACTGACAACTGCGGTTTCTGTTTGCGCAATTCCGAAAGCACGGCGAAGGTCCTATCGCGGCTTCCGTCATCCACGAACAACACTTCATAAGCATCACCGATTGTCTCACATACCGCTTGGATTTTTTCAAACAACAGACGAACGTTTTCTTCTTCGTTGTAAACAGGAACCACGATAGATATTTTTTTAATTTCCCTTGCGGTTAAACGACGTGAGCTTGGCATTTGACGTACCTTTCTTAAATCCGCTTCGGTGACTTATTGCCAATCTGAGGAATTTAACAAGATCTGATGCGCTTCAAGGAGCGAGTCAAAGGTTCCTGCATCAATCCATTTTCCTTGGACCAGACTGTATTCAAGGTCTCCGCGCTGAATATATGCGTTGTTGACAGCGGTTATTTCGTATTCCCCGCGTGCCGAAGGTTCAACTGTGCGGATAATGTCAAACACGGATGCGTCATAGAAATAGACACCGACGACGGCGTACTCGCTTTTCGGATGCGTCGGTTTCTCTTCTATCGCAACGATATGGCTCCCGTCTAATGTCGCTACGCCGTAACGTTCGGGATCTGATACCTGTTTGAGCAGGACTCGAGCCCCTTGCCGTTGTGCGTGGAAATCGCTAACGGCTTGCTGAATTGAGGTTTCAAAGATGTTGTCCCCCAACAGCACAGCAATCTTGCCGTCCCTGGCGAACCCTTCTGCCAGCGCGAGGGCATGCGCGATGCCTTTGGCTTCCTCCTGCACGCGATACGTGAGTTCACACCCGAAATCATTTCCACCGCCCAAAACCCGCACGAAGTCTCCGACGTATTGCGGATTCGTCACGATAAGGATATCTGTGATACCTGCAGTCGTGAGTTGTTTGATACTGTGAAACACCATCGGTTCGTTGCCTACAGGCAGGAGGTGCTTACTGGTAACTTTAGTGAGTGGATGCAAACGGACACCGAGTCCCCCTGCGAGAATTACGCCTTTTAATTCTTCCTTGCGGTTAAGCATCATCTGGACCCCGTCCGGGGAAAGTGAGTTCAGCGACACCAGACTTATCCAGATCGCCCAATCCGGCTTCAATCATCCGATCATACTGTGCCTTCGTCGCCTGTGCAAGTGGGAGAGAAATACCAGCATCGTCTGCCAAGTCGAGGGCGATCCCTGAATCTTTGGAGGCATGGGCAGCTGAGAAATAACATTCATGATCGCGTGCCTCCATGTCTTCTCCGTCGGTTTCCAAGACGCGGGAGTTTGCTCCTGTTTGTGCGAAAACCTCCTGTAACATCGCCAGATCTAATCCGAGGGCATCACCCAAGCCGAGACCTTCAGCGAGGCCTGCGGTATTGATATTCATTACCATATTGACGAGTGCTTTCACTTGTGCTGCTTGACCGGCTCCACCGATGTAACGGAGCGAAATGCTCATTGAATCCAGAATCGCGCGTGCCTTGTCGAAAGTTTCTTTTTTACCGCCGCACATGAGGTAAAGCGTCCCTTCCCGTGCTTGCGTGATACTACTCGCCATACATCCTTCGAGACTCTCTGCCCCATGTTTCGAGGCGAGTTGCTCGATATCTACGTGGACCTGCGGGCTAATCGTTGCGCAGTTAATAAAGACTGTGCCAGATGCCCCTTGCAGCAGACTGTCCGCTGCACCCTCCGAAAAGATGGTCCGCATCGCCGCATCGTCGGTTACCACAGTGATAATAAAATCTGAAAGTGCTGTAACTTTCGCGAGTTCTCCGGTTGCTGTTGCGCCGATTTCCGCTGCGAGTGCTTGTGCGCGTTCGGCTGCGACATCATACACAGCCGTAACATCAAACCCTTCATCATTGAGATGGCGGGCGATGTTCGCTCCCATTCTACCTACCCCTACAACACCAATTTTGTAATCTGCCCTATTTTGTGAATCCGCCATGTTTTCCTCCTTGTTACGTTTGACTTCCACATGGAAATATTTATGTTAAACATACGATCCCACGGTCGGGACGTTACCCGTTTTGTGTAAACGTAATTCTTGCATATTTTCAGATGTTTGTCAAGTTTTTCCTGTTCCTGTTTGCCTGTGCCTGTAGATGTAATCTCTGGATTTAGTGAAATTCTCGAAAAGAATCAAAACGATTAGAATTTTAAAATTAAAAAAGAATTGACATTTTTTGCAAATTTCGTATAATGTTTAGAAGAATGAACGGGAGCCGGTTAGCTAATGTTGTTCTGTCTGAAAACATGCCGGCACATTTCTATTTTCCTAAGGAGGACCCACAATGAACCGTTTCACACACGGCTTCGGTCTCCGAATAGACCGAGCCCATCTTCTCATGCTTGCCTTCGCTTTTCTTATTGGGACGATTAGCGGGTGCGTAGGCGGTGTCAGTATTGTTCCCCTCGGTGCCAAGCTCCAAAACGCCGACAGCGCGTTTGACGATGCAGAAACCATGGAGGTACGCGATGATGATCCAGAAAAGATGGAGGAAAATCGCCAGAGGCAACAGGAACTGTACGATAGAGCGATAGCCCTCTACTCAGAGGTCATTGAACGCGATACGAAAGGCAAATGGGCACAGCGTGCACATTACCAGATCGCCAGAGTCTATAAGCGTCGCTACGATTGGGATAAAGCCGTTGAGCATTATCAAGCCATCGTTGCGTTAGACCCCACCGGATATTACGCCAACGAAGCGAAAAGTGGTACGGCGAATATTCGAAAGAACCGCGAGGTCATTAAGACGAAGCGGGCTGAATACCAAAACTATAAAGCACTTTACGAGAATTCGCCAACAGATGAGACCTTCAATATCGCGGCAGAGGCACTCTACGAGGTCGCTCGTGCTTATGAAAGTTTAGAGAATTATACCGAAGCCATCCGTAATTACGAACGAATGGTCGAAGAATTTGCTAAGCATCCCAAAGCACCACAGGCGCAATTCCAGATCGGTAACGTCTATTTTTATACCCTCTTCGACTATCGGGGCGGCTGGCCCGCGTTTGTCGGGGTTACCGAGAAGTTTCCAGATTCTTACGAGGCATCTCAGGCGGGAACACTCTTGAAACAGACGAATGAAATCCTGGTAGAGATTAGCTTCCTCATGGATGAAATTAATAAGTTCCGGAATAAGAAAGCGGTTGAATACCAAAAGACCGGACGGAAAATTACCCCTGCCGACATGTGGGTGATGGGATACAGCGATCAGGTCGTTCAAAATTTCCAACAAATTGCGGGTAACTGGGAGAAACTTCGTAACTTCCCGCGCGCTATTAATGCTTACAAAACGTTGGCAAGAGACCTATCGCACAAGAAATTCGCCTCCGCAGATGCCCTGTATCGCACCGGGACTCTCTATCAGCAAAATGGTGAGTACGAACGCGCGATTGAGGCATATGACAATCTGTTTGAAAATGCTCCAGAGTCCGTATGGCGAAATGAAGCCGTTTACCAACAGGCGGTTTGCTTTCGTTCCATCCGTGAATTCGGATCGGCTTATGACGGGTTCAAAGCCTATATGAGCATTACAAAGGGAGATACTCCCTACCTTCGGGAAGCAGAGCAGATCGTCCGTCAGTATGAACTTGACCAAGACGCAGACGGATACAAGTTCTACGAGGAACAGGAAGCAGGAACGTCTGACCAAGATGCCAGTTCTCATCCGGGCATGGGCAGCTAAATCCAAATTTTAGGGAAACCCCCCTCCTATACCGGGTTTCCCTACGTCGCTTTAGTAGAAGAGTGATCGGTCGTGTGCTGTAGGGCGAGATCTCCGGACATAAGATGCACGAAAATGCATGGCATGGAGACTCGCTCCTACATACACCATCCGATATTATGCTTTGCAGGCTTGCCCGAAATCTACCCCACAGCGTCGTTAATAACGACAGCATAGAGCGAAATCACGTTGCCGAGATCTTTATGTCCCTATAGAGAAATGAACTATGCAAGACGTTCTGGAAAACGCAGGAACTACGACTTCTGTGCCACGGCCCAGGCTTATGTCGGCGATATTCAGGGACTATTGGAATCATTTCGGCTTGTTCTGGCGAGTGATGTTACCCGTCATCATTGTCAGCCTTGTCTTCTACAGTGCCTCGTTTCTGTTTTCTAAATTATGGATTTCAGAGGCACAATGGACTTTTAGCACATCAGGAGTAATCACGGTATTTAGCGGATCAACAGGAACTCATCAGTCTTCCTCGAAACCAATAGGTGTAAAGACAACTGGTGGCTTCCATGGATCTACCTTTGACATCGGTTTTCTATGGTTTGCCATGTGTCCACTGGCTTTTATCATCGTCCATCAATACCGTGGCACAAATGCTACTTCAGGCAAGGCCTGGCGACATACACGTCGCAAGATCGTATCTATTTTGGGGATATGGGTCTTATTCGGGCTACTCGCTACAGCGGTATTTTTTACCATTGTCATACCCATCTTGACTGGATTCTCTCAAGTTTTGATACCGTATGTACCGGTAGCACCTTCTACACCGATTCTGTTGCTGATGATTGTTGGTATTCCCGCGGTTTATTTTCTGGTAAAATGGAGCCTCTACAACCAAGGGATCATTATTGAGAATCTATCGTGGATCGCTGCGCTGCGCCGTAGTAGTGAACTCGTGAGCGGAAAATGGAGGCAGTTTTTTGGTATGTACCTGTTGCTTGTTTGGGGAACAATGGTGCTTACTACCGCGGTTCTCGGTTTAACGTTGCTACTGTTTTCTGTCGTTGCACCTGAATTTGTGCCCTTACGTGAGATACTACTATCAGGGAAATTCTTCGATCTCTTTTTTGGTGTTCAGGTCCAAATAACCTTACAGCATCCCCCTGTTTGGGCAATCGCGGTGATGGTCGTTGTAAACATATTGATAGACGCTGTATTAGCACCTATCTGGGCACTCCTGACAACACATCTCTACATGGAACGGGCACGGACTGAACAGAACGCTATCTTGGATTAGATAAACAGTTGAACCCGAGAACGTTCCTCTGGTGGTAAGTAGCTGAAAACCTTCTGCCGGATAAGTTCCGGTGTATAACGGCGGGAGAAGTGGGTTAGGACGACATGCTCGCTCTCAACATTTTCCAATATCGAGGGCAGCATCTCAAGGTGCAGATGCATCGTCCGCTTCGCACGCACCCGATGCTCGGGTAAGATAAATGTGCATTCGCAAATCAGGACTTTGCACTGCTTGAGTAATGGATGCGCATCAAGCGGGATACTCCGTGTATCTCCTAAGTAGGCGACCAAGGGCAATTGCACCTCTGTTGTTATCTCGACCCCTGAACGTTTCAGTTCTGCGATGTCACGCCCTGACAAATGCTGAAACTCGGGTTTGAGTTTCTTGCGCACCTCGCAAATTAGATAAGAAACGGCAGGCACACTGTGGTCGCTTGGCAAAATATGTGCGACTAAATTTTGTCGAAATGGAATCTCATCGCCCACCCGAACCGGCGTAATTTGATATGCCCAACTCCTGCCGGTATCCAATGCGGAGATCCTATCAAGAATGTGCATCAGCTGCTTAGACCCGCTCCAAGGGACGTAGATGTTCCCTGGTGGTATGCCCGCAAGCCAGCGTTGACTGATGTAGATAGGCAATCCAAAGTAATGATCGAGGTGGAAATGGGAAATGAAAACGTTGCCGATGCCGATAAAATTCATCGGACATCTGCCTAAATCGAAAACGAGATCCAGTTCTTTGACTCGAACGTAAGTCGCAACGGCGGAACTGGATTTTCCCTCAAGTGTTAAATTACCACAATGCAATAATGCCATTTTTTTAACTATGGCCTCCTGGACTGCGCTCCAAATGTAAAGCTAAGACAAATTATGCCATTTAAGGTATAATTTCATTACGCGCAGGTTCTTGGTATAATACAAAATCCGTAGCCCGAAACGAAGTGGAGGGGTTTTTGCTTGGGCATTTCCCCTAACTCTATAGAAAGGCACATCAAGTACGCAACCGACTTGATGACTCCACAAGGAATAATTAAAAATGCGTATCGGAATTATTGGCGGCAGCGGTTTTTATCAGATGGAAGGCTTAACAGATGTCGAAGAAATCAAGGTCGAAACCCCGTTCGGTAAACCGAGCGATGCGCTCATTCTGGGTAACCTTGATGGGAAGCCCGTCGTTTTTCTACCGCGGCACGGTGTTGGTCATCGGATCCTTCCTTCCGAGATTAATGTCCGAGCGAATATTTATGCCTTAAAATCGTTAGGTGTTGCGTGGCTGATCTCTGTCAGTGCCGTCGGAAGCCTACGACAAGATATTGAACCGCGCCATTTCGTTGTGCCGGATCAACTCTACGATCATACCAAAGACCGAAAATCCACCTTTTTCGGTGACGGTATCGCTGCCCACGTCAGCCTTGCACATCCTTTTTGTCCACAACTGAGTTCCCTTTTATCTGCAGCGGCTACAGAAATCGGGGCCTCCGTGCATAATGGTGGCACCTACATCTGTATGGAAGGACCGGCATTTTCTACACACGCAGAGTCTGAACTCTACCGACACTTCGGGTTTGACATCATTGGAATGACCGCTGCGCCGGAAGCGAAACTCGCCCGTGAGGCAGAAATCTGCTACGCGGTCCTCGCCTGTTGTACCGATTACGATTGTTGGCACCCTGAACACGATAACGTGACAACAGAGATGATCCTTGACAATGTCCGTTTTAATGTAGAGACTTCCAAAAAGATGGTAAGGGCTGCTGTCGCTGAGATCCCTGTAGGTGAACGGAGCTGCGCCTGTTCAACCGCCCTGCAATTCGCGATCGCTACCCACCCCGATAAGATACCAGCAGCGAAGCGACACGAATTAAAATTCCTGTTGGACAAGTACTTGACGTAACGTCTCAAAAATTCTGTCCGCCTCTGCTTCTGTGAGAATCAGGGGCGGTGCAATGTAAATGATATTTTCCGGTTCGTCGACAGCGTGTCCGATTTTTCCGACGATGATTCCCCCTGTGTCAAAGTCTCGCAACTGACTCACAATTCGATTGGTCGTTGCCGTTTCCAGCTGGGTTCCATCGGCTTGGACGAATTCCACCGCTATCATCAATCCCTTGCCACGCACATCACCGACAATGGGTAAGTCCCGCAACGTCTCCAATTTCGAAAGCAGATGTGCCCCCACCTTTTCCGAATTTTCCCAGAGCCGTTCCTTTTGAAGAATCTCCAGGTTCGCAATACCGGCGGCACATGCGACTGGATGCCCGCCGTAAGTACAGACTTGAGCGAATTCTTTGTTCTCATCGGATTCACCGAGGAACGCATTGAAGACCTCTGTTGAGGCGACGCATGCACCAAGGGGTAGATAACCGCTTGTGAGCCCCTTTGCGAGTGTAATCAGGTCGGGCTGGACATCCCAGTGCTCACAGGCAAACATCTTTCCCGTGCGTCCGAAACCGGTGATGACCTCGTCAAGGATGAGCAACAAACCGTAGTCGTCACAGATTTGCCTCAATTTCGGGAGATAGTCATCTGGCGGGACAATCACACCACCGCCACCGATGATAGGCTCAGCAATGACAGCAATGACCGTTTCGGGACCCTCCCACGGAATTATCCGTTCAATCTCATCAGCACACTCAGTGCCACAAGATGGATAGTCTAATCCAATCGGACATCGGTGGCAATAAGGTGGATGCGCGTGTATAAACCCTGGAACGAGTGGCTCAAAAGCCTTGCGTCTGCGTGACTGTCCTGTTGCTGATAAGGCACCATACGTAAATCCGTGGTAACCCCGATACCGACTGATGATCTTGTATCGATTCTCACCCGGATAGGTTTGTCTGCCGTACTGCCGTGCCATTTTGATGGCGGTTTCATTTGCCTCCGAACCGCTGTTGCAGAAAAAGACATGGTTCAAATCACCCGGAAGACACGCGGCGAGCTCCTCTGCCAATACCGTGGCAGGGACGTTAATCTGCGAGTGCGGATAGTAAGGCAACTGCTGTATCTGTGCATAGACTGCGTCGGCAATCTCTTGTCTACCATAACCCACATTGACGTTCCAGAGTGCGGAGTACGCGTCCAAGTACTCGCGACCTTCTGCGTCCACAAGCGTCGTCCCATGCGCCGATTCAAAAACGACTAATGTTGTTTCTTCAAGGCGTTGATGCTGAAAGAGCGGATGCCACACGTGTGCCTTATCGGTTTTTCTATAATCCATTCTTTAATTATTCCTTGCGGATAAGTAACGGTATCTGGATATTGACGCTTTCCGTATTCGAGTCGCTTGCGCCGTTGTTGCAAGCTGCGTTTTTGGTAATAATTTCTCACAAGTTTCGGTGAATTGTTACAAAAACACCTTTTTAATTATTCCTTGCGGATAAGCAACGGTGTCTGGATATTAACGTTTTCCGTGTTCGAGTCGCTTGCGTGTTTTTGCTTGGGTATTTCTGCGTATTGTTGCAAGCTGCGTTTACTGCTGACTGCCAACTACATAGATGTCGGGGCAGAAATACCCAGCAACGTCAAGCCGTTTTTCAATACCCTTTGTACGCTCTGTATCAGAATGAGTCGTGCGTCCGTTTTTTCCATGTCCGTCGAATCAAGGACCCGGTGTTGGTTGTAGTACGGATGAAAAATCCCAGCGAGTTCGTGTAGGTAATGCACAACGCGATGCGCTTCCCGTACTTCTGCGCTTAAAAGCACGACTGATGGGAATTCGGCTAATTTCCGAATCAATTCATGTTCCATCGGCTCTGTGAGCCGTCTGAGCGAGACGGCTTCAATAGACTTAGCGGTGATTCCTTGTTCAGCTCCCTGCTCGAAGATGCTGCAACATCGGGCATGGGCGTATTGAATGTAGAAAACAGGATTCTCACTGGCATGCGTGACTGCCAATTCCATATTGAAATCGAGATGGGTATTGTTGGCACGCATGAGGAAGAAATAGCGTGCGACATCTACCGCAAATTGTTCGCCGACGGTTGCTGCGAGTTCGTCAATAAGGTCATCAAGGGTCAGAAACTGTCCGCGACGTTTTGACATATCTGACCGCTTGCCGGCTGCATCGACGAGGTTCACCTGTTGAATGATAAAGATTTCGAGCCAGTCGTCAGGTAGACCGAGTGCCTTTACAAAGTTTTTGAGACGACTGATATGTCCTTGATGATCCGGTCCAAGCAAATCAATAACTGTAGTAAACCCCCTGTCGAACTTATCGCGGTGGTATGCGGCATCTGGGACAAAATAGGTATATTCCCCGTTGCTTCGGACAACAACACAGTCCTTATCATCGCCAAAATCTGTCATCCGAAACCATGTTGCCCCTTCCGCTTCGTAGAGGTATCCGTTCTCGCGAAACACGTGGATGATTTCCTCCGGTTTCCCACTTTCACGGATCGCTTTTTCACTTGACCAGACATCGAAATCGACCCCAAAACGCTCTAAAGAGCTTTTTTGTTGCGCCAAGATGTGGGCAATGCCTTTATCCCGGAAAGCTGCCACCCGTTCTTCTGACTCAAGTTGAAGATGAACATCGCCTTCTGTCTCAGCGATAGTCTGAGCGAATTCCCGAAGATATTCCCCTTGATAGCCACCCTCTGGAATTTCTAATCCGTCTTGACCGAGTGTTTGTCGGTAACGGACATCTATCGATTCGCCGAGGCGTTCGACCTGCCCACCGGCATCATTAACGTAGTACTCCCGTATGGCGTTGTAACCTATCGCCTTTAGGAGATTGACGAGGGTATCCCCGACTGCGGCGGCACGTCCACTAACGATGTTAAGGGGTCCTGTGGGATTGGCACTGACAAACTCAATTTGAAGCCGTTTTCCTTCTCCTTTGTTGCAGGTTCCATATCCTTCCTGCATCGTGGCGACTGTTTGGAGTGTGTCGTAAAGATAGTTATCGGCGAGGTGAATATTGATGAAGCCAGCACCGGCAATGTCAATGTGGCGGATGGTTGGATGGGCATCAAGATTGATATGTGAGACAATTATCTCAGCTATTTTGCGCGGTGCCATCCGCGCCTGTTTCGCGAGGCCGAGGGCAACGGGTGTCGCGATATCCCCGTGTTCAGGCGTTTTGGTCGGTGAGAACGGGATCTTTGGCACTTCGGGTATAGTGAGTTCCGCGGTGGCAATGGCTTCCTGGATCGCACTTTCTATAATATCGTAGATTTCTGTTTTAATTGTGTCCATATTCGGAAAATTAAGATGTGTAACAGCCTGTTTTTCTTATTGGGCTCACATTTTTTCACGAATAAAATTATATCACAACAGAACAGACATGTCAAGCATCATCTGGAAGTTTATAGACACCTCGCTTGACTTTCACAATTTCACCCCTCGCAACAAGGCGCGTGAGTTCTGTATTTATGGCTTTTGGGTGTCCTTGAATCGCCTTCACGAATTGCAGTGTTGTTTTCTCTCCACGGGCGAGAAGTGTGAGAATTCGCTTGCGGAAAGGGGCACGTGGCTTCCCACCCCTCATCCTTTGCAACAATCGGTTCGCCTGCCTTGGGGAGCAGCCCAGAACCCGCTCTACCTCTTTTCTGCTGGATTTAGCCGTCAGGCTGTCGCGTTCGGTCTCAAAACGTTGGCGTGTCGCTATCACCCCAGCGAGTTTGTCCAACCCACCGGCGACCTCAAAGTCTTCCCAGTCAAAAAGGAGGGTTTCAGGTCTGTCGGTGATCGCAGGAATTCGCAACCCCGTAATCAACATAACCGTCTTGTTTGCCAAACGGTCAAGCTGCGCCAGGTCTATCATCTGTGTGAATAGACGGGTGACCATTTTTTCATAAACACTCTGGACGCGTTCATCTTTGTAACGGTAGGACCCAAGTTCTATTTTATAAGAGAGCGGTTCCTGGTCATTTCCAAATAGGATCCGCGTGCGATCCAAAAGGGCGCGCGGGTCCATTTCCGGTATGCCAACTATCCAGATAATCTGTGCCTCTTGAAATGCGACTTCCAATCCTTCCAGGTTTCGGAAACCCGTTAAGAAACAGACGTTCTCATTTCTCGCTATATGCTCCAACTGTTTAATTGTGTAAACATGGGTTAGAATCCCATGCTTAATATTCCGGTCTCTTTCTATTTCCGCTTGGATCCTCCAAAAAATGTGCTGCCCTATTTCAGACACCCCATGAACGCTCCAAGTGTTGCTGAGATCTAAAAGCGTCTCCCGTGGATAAATATCGGTGCACATCTGAAAAACGCGGTTTCTGGGAACCCACGCCCTCGGTTGGATAGGAAGGATCTCAGTTTTCTCACCTACGAACACTCGGCATAGATGCTCACCGTAGAGAGAAGAGGAGGTCACCACAAGAGATCTGACGCTTGGATGTAGTACCGGCGGGACCCAGAACCATAGGACTTCGTCCACCCATCGCATCGGGGCATCGATGTCCCTGATGTAATGTGCAAAGAAACGCTTGAGTTGATGCCAAAACGTCCAGTTTGGATCCGAACAAACCGCTGAGGACTCCTGAATATTTTCAACAGTCTCCGGATCAATCGTCCTTCGTGCGCCCCCCTTGCCCTGTATATTGACGGAGCACATCTGTTGAATGAGTTCTTCTTCCAGCCATTCAAACGTCTGTATCACTGCCCGGATGCGTCTGACGGAGTCGGCATGGGAGTTGTCTCTGATTTCTACTGCATTCAGTAGGGCTATTGCGAAGTTTCCTAAAGTACTGTCTTGCCAGTTGACGACCCACTCCTCCAGTATAGTTTTAGACAGTCCGCATTCAAGAAACAGTTCATACTCTCTCGTGGCATTGATGATACAAATCGTCTGTGTTCCATCGTCCCCTTCGAGAAGCCGCTCGACTCTTTCTGCGTATTGTGGGTCCAACAACCACCGAACATCCTCTAACGTTTGTGCTTTGGCAGTTTGTAGCGATCCGACATTTCGCTTTTGAAGAAATTGTTCAACTTCCGCTGCAAGTTCGACATTTACCCCACTTAAACAAATTGCCTCACCCTCACGCAGAACGGATTCTACTGTACCATTTTCCTCTGCGTCTATCTCGGGAATACATCCGATAACGCGCACATTCCTATCGAAAGCGCGCTGGATATGGACCCTCATTTCTTCTCGTGTTTCATGAATATTTTCTGTAGGTCTGCCCTTGTGTAACACCGGACGCCGACGTTTTATTCCCAGCGGACTGAGCGTTCCTTCCCGAATGGCAAGCACCTTATCGTCTATTAGGAGCCCGGTCTCTGGAACCGGTGGTATGATGCCGGTATCCTTCCAAACATCTGTTATGCGCGTTGCCTTCAGAGGCAATCCGGTATCAGATGTAGATGCAGATACCCACACCCCGTTTTCGTTCTCCCACAATGATACCTCCGTATTCGCACTCTCACCCTCTTGCTCGCTCCAATAGTGTACTCTATCCACTTGTCTGACATAAGAAAACCCACGCTTGAGAAGTGCCTCTTTGGCGAGGTCAAGTTTAACCGATCCAAGGGAATTTGGGACGTCCGAAACGCGCTTCTGGTGGTGGACGCTTTGGGAAATAGGTGCGCGAAGTTTGGCGCGAAATGCATCGATAGGTGGAAAGAGGATCTCTTTAGAAATTACAGGGGGATCTAACAGATTTCCGAGCAGAATTTCATAACGCCCATCCCAGCAGCTGTATCCTTTTTCACCAAGAATTTCAAAATACGCATCGTGTAGATGCGGATTTTCTGGTGTCAGACTCCCTTCAGAAAATCTTGTCTGCTCGGTGTTCGGGTGGAGGTACTCCGATATTCTACAAGAGAAACGGAGTCCCCCAGACTTTGACAGCGTCAACAACGGGTTCACAACGGCGCTCACAAGTGCCTGAACGCAAGCGAGGACGGCATCCGGTGCGGCACAGACGGCTTCATATTTAAAGTCGATGTCATGCCATGGTGCGCCCTGGCGTGCCGAGGGCATCCCCGTATACACTTGAATCCCGTACGACTTGCGCCATTGGCTGATAGTCCAGTCTGTCGTCCCTTGACGTTTCAAAAACCGATCGCCTCCAAAAGAGCGCGGAGGGTAGTCAGTGCCAGGAGCAGGTCCTATCGGCATAAAGGAAATATCTGCCGCCTCCAGGTCTCGGAGCATCACAGAGCGTTCATGTGCCCAATAAACTACGAAATCGTGAGGAATTCCCCTGTAAAACGGACGCCTTGTGGTCGTCCTCCGCTGCTGAAGTGGCTGCTCGTGCCGTTGGTGACAGCGCGCAATTATATCTCGTAAGACATCGATTGTCATTGACATACTTCCCTAACTATAGTTCTGTCATGAGATGTTCACAAACCTTATATTTTCACATACGTTAAGAGTATATATTATCAAAAACCTCATTTTCGGTCAAATTTTAAACGGAATAAGTCGTTGAATACTTGACCCTTGTGCAATCAAGAATTCATATTTGTTAAGTTTCCCTTGACGTATGGGTTGAATTGGTGTAGAATAATTAGAAGTTCGTTTGGCAGGATTCTTACCGCAGCGCCCCTTGCGT
>JAJEDB010000107.1 GCA_022821725.1 Candidatus Poribacteria bacterium
GCATCGGTCATTTTATCGAACACGTCTATCACCAAAAACGCCCGCATTCGGCGTTAGGGGATTTGACACCTATGGAATTCGAGCAACAAAACTTGGATTAAATTTGCGAAATTGTGGCCCGAATAAACGGTGGCACTTCATTGTGATATACTCACAATCTATTTGAAAGGAGTCTCCGATGGCGAAACGAAAAAGATTCAGCTCCGCGGAGACGAGAGGACATCGGGTATTTTATCACACAAGTGTATCACCAGAAACGCCGCACTCGGCGTTAGGGTATCCGACACCTCTTGAATTTGAGCGAAACACTCGTCTTAACTTTACGGATTTCTGGTCTAAATTAACGTTGGCACTGCAATAACTTTGAAAAATGGAATGTGCGAAAAAAGGAAAACAGGACAATGTCCCTTCAAAAGACAATTGATGGAATACGAGACGGTTTAGAACAGCAGAGATTTCATGAGAATGAAATGTCAGTGCGCCAAGGGATTATAGAACCACTCCTCCGGGGTTTAGGGTGGCCAACCAACGACACAAGGGTTGTCTATCCTGAATACTCAATTGCAGGCGGTAGGGTAGACTATGCATTATGCTATCCTCCCGTAGAACCCGTTGCACTTATCGAAGCCAAGAGTATTGGCAAGATTGACGAAGGCGCGGAACAGCAACTTTTTTCGTATGCGTTTCACGAAGGTGTGCCGATCTTAGTGCTTACCGATGGTCAACAGTGGCGATTCTTCTATCCTGCTGGGCGTGGTGATTACGATAAGCGTAAGGTCTGTGTCTTGAATCTCAGGGATGGTGATAGCGAGAAAAATGCAAACTTACTACAGAGGTATTTGTGCTATACTTCCATACAGAATGGTGACGCTTTTCGAGCTATCGAGGCTGACTATCGTCTGTTGTTAAGTCAAAGAGAAGCTGCGAAACATCTCCCGGAGACGTGGCGCGGATTGGTGGAAGAGGCAGATGAACTATTGATAGAATTAGTTGCGGAGGCGACAGAAAGTGTATGCGGACACAGACCGAGTGAGGAACTGGTATTAGATTTTCTGAAAAACTTAGGAAATGCCCCGGTGTCTCGTGAAGACTCCTTGCCACCTCCCAAGCCGCGTCCATCACCTCGCTCCCGGATAGGACTTACATTTATTGTGACGATGCCGGATGGCGATCGGATTGAACGCGATACAATAAGAGCAACTTTCGTAACAGTGATTGAAAAGTTAGGAGAGCAGTTTGGGATGGATCGGTTAGTAGATCTTGGCATCGAGCGTTATTTTAAGCCGATCATCGCGACATCAAAGCATCTGCAGTTCCAGCAATCTCAATCGGGATCGCATTACATCCTCGCGAATCAAACGACGGAAGATAAGAAACGGGATCTGAAGTTCTGGCAAGTCCAATCGGGATCGCATTACATCCTCGCGAATCAATCAACAAAAGATAAGGAACGAGATCTTAAGAAGATTGCCAAAGGATTGGGTATTGAGTTGGAAATAGAGTGCCGTCCGAAGGAAACGGTGTAATTGATTACAACTATTATGAGGTAGCACCTCAAACGGATCGATCTCATCTATCTACTGTTAGAGGAGTTTTGCTTTTTTGTTTTCCATTAGCTAAAGGTTTCCTCCAAGGGCACGTTTGATTAACATTCTAATCATCCGCTGCTCAACGTCAATTAAGGCGCGTCCTATAGATGTTCGTTTCTGCACCTCGTCAATAGCACGCTTTTTGTCCATTATCCCCTGACCCAGAATACCTATATCAAAGTTGGGGTTTTGCCGAATGCGTTCCGCGACCAATTCTGACTGTTTCTCAAGGGACAAACGGTTAAATGGAACCTGTGTTGGTTCTTCCTCTACAACTTCTCGTAAAGAAATCCATTGACCATCGAGGGTCATAGCCACTGGACGACTCCAGTGGTCTTCATGCGTCATTGGTGCGTTATTCGCCATGAGTGTCTCCTTAAGGAATCAGAACCCAAATTATCTTTTTTAAATTGGTTGATATTTTAAGTATTATACGATAAAACGAAATAAAAGTCAAAAAATAGGACTGAGTGCTACTACGTGAAAAATTTGACTTTTTTGGGTGTATATGGTATACTTTAAAGTGAAATTTTTTAGGCTATTACGCTTAAAATAGGGGTGTGGCAGCGGTATCGTGTGTTGTTATCTGGACGAAAAATGAGAATCGCCAAAAATCTGACAGACCTCATCGGGAATACACCAACGATCCGTCTGAATGCCTTGCCCGGTAAGGACGATGCGACTATCTTCGCGAAATTGGAGGCATATAATCCCGGGGGCAGCATCAAGGACAGGATTAGTTATGCGATGGTCGTCGATGCTGAAGAACGCGGTATCCTCAGAAAAGGAGATACCATCGTTGAGCCTACCGCGGGTAACACAGGTTTGGGACTCTCTATCGTCGGTATCGCGAGAGGGTATCCTGTCACTTTGACGATGCCGGAAAACGTCAGTCGTGAAAAATACGAACTGCTTTCCGCTTTTGGCGCGAAAATTGTGCTAACACCCGAACACGGCGGTATGGCAAGTGCCATCTGGGAGGCAGAAGAGATTATCAGACGGCACTCACGGCACTATATGCCGAACCAGTTCACAAATCCTGCGAACCCAGAGATCCATCGGCGCACGACTGCAGTCGAAATTCTCAAAGCCATCGGTAGCGACATCGATTTCTTTGTGACTGGGGTTGGAACAGGCGGCACATTGACGGGTGTTGGAGAAGTGTTGAAGACGGAATGTCCGCAGGCGAAGGTTGTCGCAGTGGAGCCACGGGTCTCAGCCGTGCTTTCCGGGGGTCCTCCGAATCCGACGCGAATTGATGGTCTCGGCGCGGGAATGATCCCCGAAGTGCTTAATATAGATGTCATTGATGAAGTCATCACAGTCTCGGAAGAAGAAGCGTATCAAACGATGAAATCCATTTCAACGAGTGAGGGTTTGTTAGTCGGTATGTCGTCGGGTGCGAATGTCTACGCTGCCTTACAGGTGGCAAAAGATCAAGGACCGGATAAAACTGTCGTTACGATTCTCCCCGACACAGGGGAACGTTATTTCAGTTTGAGCCGTTACTTTGAAATCGAATCGGACATCATGGAAGCACTCCCTTAAATCGTTCCAATTGCAACTGGATAAAACACTAACTTTGTATGTCCTAAAGGGTAATTAAAGAAAAATTGAATTATTCAGTAGACGATGCCCTCTGTCAAGAAATTGCCTTGACGGAGGCCCCTCAAGAAATCCTTTTCTCTCTGTTTAAGCGGTTCAAAGAACGCGCTGCGATTGTCACGAGTGGACAACTTTCCGGCATGGTGCTGATTCATCTCGCTGCTGAGAACCAATTGCCGTTCCGAGTCTGTACGCTTGACACACTTCGACTCTTCCCCGAGACGTACACTTTCCTTGAACAGGTGGAAGCGCGTTACGGTATCCAGATCGAACAGATCAAACCCGATCCCGAAGAAGTCCATCAAATGGTGACAGCGCACGGGGAATATCTGTTTTTTGACAGTAAAGCGAAGCAGGAATACTGTTGTCACATCCGAAAAGTGCGTCCGATGCAACGACTCTTGGAAACATTGGATGTCTGGATAACGGGTTTACGGCGAGATCAGTCGGATGCGAGACAACAACTCCGAAAATCGGAAATTATATCCTCAACGAAACATCCAGTGCTTAAGGTCAATCCGCTTCTTCAGTGGACAACGGATGAGGTGTGGCAGTTTGTCCGTGACAACGAAATCCCCGTGAATCCGTTGCTCGAAGCGGATGCCGAGGGTCATTATTATGAATCGCTTGGATGCGTCATTTGCACAACCCCTATAAAGCCGGGTGAATCGAAACGCGCGGGACGGTGGCGTTGGCAGAACGCACCCGCTTCAGAAGAAGATACCAAAGAGTGTGGACTCCACTACTCGATTTAACTGACCGAAACGCAAGGTAAAATTAAAAAGGAGAAAATTTATTTCATGTCTGTAACAGTCCGTATTCCAACCCCGCTGAGACGCTTGACGCAAAACTTGGCAGAGGTTGAAGCAGAAGGTGCCAATATTGAAGGCATCATTGATAACCTTGAAGTCAACTATCCAGGGATGAAAGAACGTCTCTGTGATGACGGCGGCAATATCCGTCGGTTTGTAAACATTTACCTTAACGATGAAGACATCCGCTTCCTCGATGGAAAAGCGACCGCTGTCGAAGATGATGCCGAAATCTCAATTATTCCAGCGATCGCTGGCGGACTTTTTTAACGATTGCTAAAGAATAGTTGTCAGTTATCAGTGGTCAGTGGTCAGTTAAGAGAGGGTTTGGTTAGGCAAAATCCCTATTTAACCGATAGTTCTCACTGCGAGTGCGGCAAACTGAAAACTATAAAACTGATGACTGTAAACTGTTAACTGATGACTGTAAAACCAGAAACCCTCAGCGAGATTTGTGACCACGCGAAATCGGAGTTTCCCAATGAATGTTGCGGTGTGATTCTGGGGACCGAAACGCAAGAATTCGTCCGGAAATGCCGGAACATACAGAACCAACTGCATCAGGAAGACCCAGACACATATCCACGCGATGCTCGCACAGCCTACGTCATACATCCTGATGACTTAATCGCCATCCACAAAGAGGCTGACACACAGCAACGGGAAATTAAGGCGTTCTACCACTCACATCCAAATCACGAGGCGTACTTCTCGGAAAAAGACAAAGCAGATGCAATCGTATGGGATGAACCCGCCTATCCGGGTGCCACATATCTGGTTATCTCCGTTTACGATACCGAAATACGCGCAGTAAAGGCTTTCGCGTGGGATGAAACAGCGAAAGATTTCACTGAGGTTGACGGTCCACTTGAAGAAACCTAACACGGAGGAACGGGTTGTCGGTTATCAGTTAAGGGTTATCGGTTACAAGGGGATTTTGCTATCGGGGTTGTAAACCCCTCCCACAAACCTCTTAACCACAGCACAAACCTCTTAATCACAGATTGAAAACCGAAAACCACTCAAATGCGAGTTTTTTGGGTGTGGCTTGCCAACAAAAGCCAGCAATTGATGCCGGACATGCGCGTTGTTAAAGCCTCTCCCCTCCGCGCCTACAGTGGACTTATCGCCTTCTCCGCTGCTTCCATTGCAATCGGCTTAGGAATAACCCTCCAAAAATACACTGTTTTTGAATATCACTCAAATTCCGAGATCGTCGGCTGGCTCAGTGTTAATGAATACCCGAAACAACAAGAATACTTTTTCTATCTGTTGGCACTGCTGGGCATTCCAGCGGCAATATACCTGTACTGGCTCGGGTGGTGTATCTATTCGCGCTGGTGTGCAGAACGAGCCGCCCAACCCATAGCGCGTGTGCTGAAAGCAAACGCGTTAGCATCCATCCCGTTATGGCTCTGTTGGTTACAGGTCTACCACATCGGTCAGAGCACACTCACAGGCTTACTCCTACCGATGGGTTTATCCATTTCGCTGAAAGGGGTGTTGCTGTCCAAGCGGTATTTCCCTACGCTGTGGAATTCAGATGTTTCCGATGACAGAGACACCCGCAACGCAGCCTGCAACAACGGCGCAGGCGGATCAATAGAAAGGCAGCCGAATCCTGAACCTCACTTTATAACTCCGCAAGGTACAATTAAAAAACGGGGTGGACTTGAATACATCATCCTCCCGATTTTCATTTATCTCCTTACCTACTCTGGAGACATCCACGGCAAAATAGATTTGTTTCACGAAGGTGAACGGCTGGCGCCTCTCAATGAGATGCTGCACGGCGCGGTGCCGTTTCGGGACATCTATATCCAGCACGGACTCTTCCAAAATGTTTATTTGGCATGGTTCGGGAGTCAACTCTTTGAGCCGACCCTGTTCGGTGTGCGTTCAATGGAGGGTATCCTGAACCCACTCGGCTATGTTGCGCTCTATCTGCTCGGTTTGCAAGTCTTCCGTGGCAGATTCTTGACCGCTTTCATCTGCGTGTTGATTGCTTCTGGAACGGAATTTTGGGTAACTGCGCGGCACAGCCTCGGTTTAATCAGTTTCGCCTTTGTAGCGAATTCCCTGACGCACTTCCATAGGACTCGCACCAACAAGGTCCCTACTTATGTCTGGAGACTGCTCCTCGCTGGACTCTCCACGAGTTTGGCGTTCTGGTATAGCACTGAAATTGGGCTTTATACCCTCGGTGCGATCGGATTGTTCCTTGTGATATATGTGTTCCAAGGCGGCTTTGGCACAGAAAGCGGAAGCAGACAAACGGAGCAGGAAAAAAACATGAGAGAATACCTGCCCCCTTTAATCAGTTACGGCTGCGGGGTGCTGTTAGGTTTTTTCTCGGTAGGTATCTATTTTCTATTCCACGGCGCATTAGATGATGTCATCTGGAATTCTTATATCCAGTGTCGTTATCAGCTCGCAACGTGGGGACTCGCTTTTCCATCTCTATCTGAAACGCTTACACTATTGTCAACGGACGGATGGCGTGTTTTCGTCTTAAGTGACGGTTTTCGATGGTATCTGCCTGTCTGTATCTTCTTGATTGTCGCGGCGTATCTGACATATCGGTGCTTATGTGGGACTGTATCGGAACCGAACGCGATGAAACTCCTACTCCTCTTGCTCGGTGGTATCGCCTTCTTCCGAACCGCATTGGGACGTTCAGATGATGGACACCTGATTTACGGCGCAACTTTTTTATGGCTGCTCTGTCTGTTTCCATTAGAAGGTGGCATTTTCAAAATGTTCCGCGCGTGTCTATCGTTTTTAAGGGGGAACGGACATTGGGGGCACGCCTTGAAAGCCGCATGGGTACTGATTCCGACAGCAATATTCTGCTGGTATGTTGGGGAAATCCATCAGCCGCTGGTAGGGTTTCATGAGAAGTGGCAAAGACTACGTCAGAATCCGTTCAAAGAACGCGTCGTAACGCCGGAATTAGCGCGCGCAGGAAAGGTAAACATCCCGAACGATCAGGTCGAACAGGTTCAAAAGGTGGTCGCTTATATTCAGGACAATACAGCAGAGAACGAAAAGATTTTCGATTTTACGAGTCAGGGTGCCTACTACTTCTTCGCAAACCGACTGAGCGTTACCCGATTCCACCAAGCCTCGTACGCATCGACCCTTGGAATGCAGCAAGAAGTTATCTCAGCACTTGAAAGGGACAAAACACGCTTAGTGCTCTTTAAAACGGGAGGTTGGTTCGATACCGTTGACGATATTCCCGTCGAAGAACGGCATCCCTTGATTGCGGCATACCTACAGGCGAACTATGCGCTCGCAGTGAACATTAATGATACAGAGATCCTGCTGCGAAAGTAATTTCATCAGACTGACAACTATTTCTGCTGTTCAACAAAGATCCGGTAGATGTCCTCAAAGAGTCTGACATCTGTGAGGGTATCCTCGGCTGAAGAGCGGAAGGGTTTATCGTTGCGGAGGTTCGCTACAAAGTATTCCGCTTCTCTGTGATACGCCCAGGTCCAGCTCGGTCTCGGAATCGGACGGGTGATTTCCTGTTCTTCCCCAGCACGATAGACCTCGACCTCTGCAGGCGTGTTTTTCAAAAGCAACGGGGGTGCCCACGTATGGACCCATCCGTTCTCAAAATAGATTTGACTGTGCTCATCCCAACGGTAATGCGAGACATGTCCGGTCTCTAACGTCACACGAATCCCGTCCATATCGAAGATAACAATACCAGAATAACCATTCGCGTCCAAATCAACGACTTTGACGCTCACTTTGTCGCCAGCATCAAGAAACCAGCGCATCAGGTTGATATTGTGCGTGTACTGTTGGAGGTATCCCAAATAAGAACCTCGGTACTGCTCCGGTATCCATTCCGGGGTTTTGACAGGCGCGCTCGGCTTTGTTTCTGTTGTGCCATCCATGTGGGTATCGAGATTACATACCCAATCCCCACCGAAGCCGTGATTCCTTGCATACGTCAAGCGTCCGAGTTCGTTTGTTTCTCGGAATTGCGCGACTCTTGCCTTGACGATCTCGTTTCCGGCATCGTACCGTTTCATGTAGCCGACCATCAACTTCTTGCCAGACTTTTGTGACGCTGCTACAATCGCCTCGGCTTGTTCGACGGAGACAGCCATCGGTTTCTCCATGAAGACGTGCTTCCCTGCCAAAAGGAGATCCTTCGCGATTTCACCTTGTAATGCGAAGTCCGCAGATACCGCGACTGCTTCAATATCGGGGTTTTGCGCGAGTTCATCATGGTCGCGGTAAAGTTGGGGGATACCGAAACGGCTCTGGACTTTTTTCCCGAGTTCAGTACGCACCTCTGCGAGTCCAATGAGTTCACAGTCCGGGATGCTTGTAAAATTTGGGATGTGGACCTTCTGTGCCATGAACCCACAGCCGATATAACCCAATCGAATTCTTTCCATACTTTTAATTTTCCTTGCGGTTCAATGAAGCGGGTTTGGACATCAACGTGCCTTCCCATAGAGTCGCCTTCCTAGCACAAGCCTCTATAGGCTTGTGGGACAATGTTTCAGGCTTGGTTTTCTGGATCATTGTATTGTAGCATAACTGGATTTACCACAATTTGAGGTATCGGTTAACCGCTCACAGCTATTTGCCGATGGTTGATTGCTGCGCGGTTAAGACAAGCAGCGCGCTTCTATCTGCTCAACGGCGGTTTTAGCCCCTTCCCGCACAAGTGCGGAGGCATCGTCTCGGGCGAGTTGTTTCAGTTTACCAAGACTGAGGCTCGCCTCCAGTTTACCGAGAGCGACCGCGACGAAATAGCGAACATCGGCATCCTCGTCGTCCAATGCTTCTAAGAGTGCGTTCGTATCCTTGAGTGCGGCAAGGTGTCGGTCGGCATCACCGATATTAATCAATGCTTGCGCGGCGAGCCGCCGCGAATGGATGTCTCCGTGCAGGAGAGAGGTGAGCAATTCGTCGTTCCCTGTCGGGATAACACCCAAGTTATCCCAGTCACAATCCAAACAGAACCATGAATTACCATCCAACCGACGGAGATTCGCATTTCCACACGAGGGGCATGCCCCAAATTCTTGTTGCTGACTCATATCCATTGTCCTTGGTTACGACACACAATGTGTGCCCACTACTTTTCCAGTTCACACATTTTCAGGCGTCACAGTTTCCTCGACCATCGGGTTCCCTTCCAGTTCTGGTAACTCGCGCCAGATTTCAGGACCCTCCGGCTTGAAATTAATGGTCGCAATGAACTGCATACCGTGATAGAAGTTGATTTTGAATTTGCCACCGCCGAAATTTTTCCTGAGATATTCCAATGGGGCTTCAATCAACGGACCCATTTCGTCGGCGTGATAGAAAGCGAGGGGTTTAAACCGCACTGTATTGCCGACAGGCTCTTGTACGAGTAATTGCGCAGACGTAGCAGGAAAAAGCACTTGAAAGGCTTGCCAAAGGTCCGAAACAGTCGGCTCCAACTTCCCAATGCGTTTTTTAAAGTCGTTCTCAAGGTATTCTGAGAAGGTATTAAAAACCCATTCCATTGTTTTAATTATGGACTCCTGGGCATCGTTTCACGATGATCTTCGGTGAATCGCGACCCTGTTAGGAACATGTACGGTTTTTAAGATTGTTTTCCCTACAATGGTGCCTTTAAGAAGTCCTTCCAATCAAAATTGGGCAGAGGAAACTCCTCTGTGGCTTCGCATTGTCAAAATGTCGCCGCTTTCTCGAAAAACTCGATATCCACACGTTCAACGCCGGCTTCCCGTGCGTTTTCAGCGACGCGCTGGACAACCATCTCGCGGACAAATGGAATTGGGATACGTTTGACCCGATGCTCGACTTCCTCTGTACAAGCAACTGTCGTATTATCCAAGTAGGGACCGTCCTGAAGTGGAACTCCATCCGGATGATCGCAGGTCTCTGGCACGAGTTGTTGCAGTCGCATTGAGACGTAATTGGTCACCCACTGCTTGAACTCTTCAGTGTTCTCCGTATCAACTTCACTGACATCGGAACGCTGCTCCAACTTTTCATTGATACTGACGAGCAAACTTTCCAGACGTGCCAAGCGTTGTTCTACATCCGTAAGCCGCTCGTGTGCATTTGTTTGTTCATTCATTTTTTCAATTTTCCTTAAATTGTCCAATATTTCCAGAGATCCTCTGGAATCTCGTATTTAATCGCCTCCCGTTTTTTATGGGAGTAGCGTGCGAAGATCCCAAAACGGGGAGTATCTTTGACATTCGCTGACCCGGTATGGCAGAGAAATGCATGCCACAGCACTACATCACCCGCCGCACCGATAAACTCACGAGGTCCTTCTGGAGATAAATCTGACAGCACATGCCATCCCCACTCCTCAATATCGTAAAAACTGCCATCGATCTGTTCCGGATATTGCAGGAAGTACTTGTGGGTTGAATAGTGGCTCTGGGGCCAAAAGACGAAGGCACCCCCGCCGGGTTTGACATCATAGAGATAGGTTGTTGCCCCGATCATAAACGGACTCCAGCCACCGGGACCGTAAGCGTCAATGTGTCCGCTACCGGGCATCGACCATTCCTCTTCAGGGGCGGGCCATTTGACGAGGGGTGAACCCCCACCCCCTGTAAATTGACCACCACCGAGCTGCTCGGTAATCTCTTGCATCACAGGCAACTGTCCAAACAACGGCGAGAAACTGAAGTTCTGTACCACATAATCGTTGGGCCATGTCTCCGGTGTTTCCAAACTGGAATTAAAATGCGCCCATATCTGGGTTCGCCATCCCTCAATTATCTCGGGATCGATTAAATTCTTAAGGACAAGGTATCCGTGTTCCTGAAAAAATGCTATCTGTTCTACTGTAAGCATCTGGGTTCCCCCTATCAGTAAAAGGCTGATGACTGATAACCATTTTTTAAATTGCCCAATATTTCCAGAGATCCTCTGGAATTTCGTATTTAATCTCCTCCTGTTTGTGATGTGCATACCGTGCAAAGAGCCCAAAACGGGGAACGTCTCTCACATTTTCCGATCCGGTGTGGCAGAGAAAGGCGTGCCACAACACAACATCACCCGCCGCACCAATAAACTCGCGGGGTCCCTCCGGCGATAAATCCGAGAGTACGTGCCAATTCCACCCCTCAATATCGTAGAAACTGCCATCAATCTGTTCTGGGTATTGGCGGAAATACGTGTGGGTTGACCGGTGACTTCGGGGCCAAAAGACGAAGGCACCACTTTTGGGTTTAGCATCATAGAGATAGGTCGTTGCCCCCAGCATAAAGGGACTCCAGCCAGCGACAGCGCCATACGCATCGATGTGTCCGTCGTTGGGCAGTGCCCACTCTTGTTCAGGATTGGGCCATTTGATAATCGGTGAACCGCCACCGCCTGTAAAAAATTGTCCGCCCCCCAGTTGCTCGGTGATCCCTTGCATCACAGGCAGATGCCCAAATAACGGTGAGAAGGTGAAACCCGGAATCTCATAGTCATTGGGCCACGTTTCTGGCGTTTCCAAGCTGGAATTAAAATGTTCCCACACCTGCGTCCGCCATCCGTCAACCACTTCAGGGTCGATTAAACCCTTGAGGATTAAGTATCCATGTTCTTGAAAAAATGCTATCTGCTTTGTTGTGAGCATGCGACTCCCCTTCTCTCTATAACACCAAAAACGAAGCCCGTGGATTTCTTCAGATTTGAGAAATGCACTTCAAAGTTCAAACGCACGACGTTTAACCGCAAGGAAAAATTAAAAACGTTTCGGTCTGAAGGATGGGATCCCCGTTTTATCAAACCGTTTCTTGACGGCTTGCATCAGTTCAGGGGTAACCTCGTGATGCCCGTGTTCGCGTGCGTATTTTTCAACGCTTTTGACGACCATCCCCCGCGCAAATGACGGCACACGCTTCAACCTTTTTTCCGCTGCGGGTGTCCACTGTAAATCGTAATCGGTTTCCGTTGCAAAAGCAATCTTTTTTTCTATTTGGACAGGCGGTGTGCCATATTGACCGGGCTGATATTCACACGACGCGTCTTCGGCGAGATAGTTGCCAGTCGTGGCGTATGCACGCGCCCTGCAACCGCCGCAAACTTCTTTGAATTCACACGCGCCGCATTTCCCCTCAAGCAAATCCCGATTTCGCAACTCCTGAAAGGTCTTCGATTCATTCCAGAGTTTGACGAAACTCTCATCTTTGAGGTTACCGACACTCACAGGTAGATAGGGACAGGGGGTTAACTCGCCTTCAGGCGTGATACGGCAGTAGTAGATACCACACGGACAGGTGCCACTGGGGTAACCTTGAAGGAACGCAGAGTCGGATTTTTGTTCATAGATGACGCGTTTGTAATGTGGTGCGCATTTCGCGGCGATGAGCATTTTTCCAGCATACGCCGCCTGTAACTCGAAAAACGTTTCAAAGGCTTTTTCGTATTGTGCGGGTGTAATGTCCATCACCGTCTTACCCCTTCCGGTTCGGACGAGGAAGTAAAGATTCAACACCTTCGCACCGAGTTGATACGCGTACTCCACAATTTCTGGAATCTCGTCGTAATTCCACTGCGTTACGGAGGTCTGAACGAGGAAGTCGAGTTGTGCGCGTTTGAGTGCTTCTACACCGTTCATTGTCGCTTTCCAGGCGCCCTCCATCCCACGAAACCGATCGTGGTTTGCCGGCTGGATAGAGTCGAGGCTAATACCTGCTCCGGTAACACCGTGCTGCTGCATCTTCTCGACGACGCTATCGTTCAAGAGGACGCCGTTTGTGCCCATTACAACAAGAAACCCGGTATCGGAGGCATACTTCGATATCTCCAAGATATCCGGGCGTAATAGCGGTTCGCCACCGGTGAGAATCAGGAGGATGTGTGGGTTGATTTCGGCTATCTCATCAATGACGCGAAAACATTGTGCTTGACTCAATTCCGCATCCCTGGCGTATTCATGAGAGCCTTGAATATCGGATAGGTGGAAGTTTCCGTTCGCTAACTCGTTTGTGTCTACAAATCCTGCGGGAAGATAGCAGTGTGTGCACTTTAGATTACACAATCGGGTGATATTCCATGAAACCGCCTGAACTTTTGTGTCTTGCATTTTTTTTAAAGTATTTTTTGCTCTATGCGTGCTTATACGCCTGCAGATGGAACGGTATCCATCTCCAGGGCTTTAGCGACAGTCAAATCGGCATTAGCTTTCTTCTGCTCTTTGAGGTGTTGCCACGCCTCGCCCCGGCTGCGATAAGCATCAGCATGATCGGGATCACGTAGGATTACCTCGTTATAATCAGCGATAGCTTTGGTATATTCGGCATTCTTTGCGTAAGCCACCCCGCGTCGGTAATAAGCCTTAGCGTACTCCGGCTTGAGTGCTATTGCCATGTTATAATCAGCAATGGCTTTTGCATGATTCCTGATGTAACTGTAGGCGTTACCGCGCCTGATGTAGTCCTCAACGATATTCGGATTGAGCTGCAGGAGGGTCGTGTAAAACTTAATGTTTTCTTCTGCTTCTTCCGTGCTCTCAATCCGGTCAGTCGGATAACCGCCATTCAGTTCTTGGCACTGCCGTAGAAAGTTCATCGACCCAGCGACTCCGAGTGCCTTGGTAAGCACTCGACTGCCAATTTCATAGATTTCGAGATCCGTCATTTTCTGGATTTCACTCTGACTCGCTGCAAATCGACGGGCACGGGCCCGTTCCTCATTTTCTCTGGCGACTCCGCGCGCTTGAATACGTTTGGCAAGCGTATCAATATCGGGCAAGTTCGCTAACAATTCGCGCCGGTCCACAGAATAATCGCCTGTACCGGGTTGGCACTGCCGGATAAACCGCTGGGTTTCAGCATCACCGAGCTTATCTGTTAGGGCTTTCATCCCGAGTTCATAAATTTCTTTATCTGTCAATTCTAACATGTTCATTTTCTCCGATCTCCCCTAACCATGTATAAGGGTTTTCAACTCGAACACCAAGTTGTGTGCTATTGCGGTTTGCTGTTTTGATGAGTCCATCATCTGTTGTTAGGAAAATGTCTGAGTCACCACTTTCTGCACAAGCGATATGCAAAGCATCCAATTCTTTAAACCCCAATCCCTTTAAATGCTTACCTCTTGAGATTTCGCGTGCCCCAACAGAAACAGTCTGGTGAGCGTTAGTCAACCAACCCTTGACTTGGAAACGTTGTTCTGGATCCGGAGTTTGGTCAACTTCCTCCACCAAAGCGTCGCTGGAGATCCAACGCCAGTAACCCGCGCGAATCCGATCAAGAATTCGACCGATAACTATAGCTTCTTGGCGAACCCGCAGTTGCGTTTGTTCATCAAAAAACCTGCTTAAACAACAAGTATCCAAATAAATCCTCCAGACTTGCAAACCAGTTTGCACGCGTTCCGCCTATTCTGTTTTGTGATTTTGCATCTTGTTCTACAAAGGGTGCGGTTGAAAACCTCATTGATAAAATAGGGCTACAGTAATAGGGCAAGTGCGAAAACAATTAAACCTGATATCAGCAGCAAACCTCTCCACACTTTGATATACGGGCTTGGGTCATGATATGTTTTGTCATCAGGAGGGGTAGCCTCAAGGTGTCGTCGGTAGAGCGAACTATATAAGCCCCAACAGAGTGCCATTCCGCCGAACGCCGCAAGTTTCGCGACAAACGTTAACATATAGGTTCCGAAATTACCGTCACCACTCCCCGTGAAAAAGCCATTATTCCAGGCAACAATAAAGAATACCATCGCGCCTGTCGTCAGTAGCACATGAATCATCAATCGGATCAAGACCCGAAAACGATTGTGAATTGCCAACAAGTTTTGCGGTGGTAAGTTGCGCTGTAGAATTGGCATCGCGACGAAAGTAGAAAAGAGAATACCCCCGAACCAGACAACCGCCGCTAACAGGTGGACACCTCGAATGATAAGCTCTACGCTCTCCCGCATTCTTTTCCAGCATTCCTATTTTTGATAAATGATACCACATTTTGCGTCCAAAGTCAAATTTGTCTTCACTCTATATCCTTGCTTCGAGATCGTAAAAAACTATGGACAACGCGGTGTTTCATACAGGTCAAGACGACACATCACGGTTTCAAATTAACGAAAATCAGGGCAATCATTGCGAGTAAGGCACCGATGAGAGGGATTCGACCCAACCGCTCATGGAGGAATACCATACCAACGAACATCGTGAACAACACGCCACCCGAACTCGACATCGGAAATGCAATCAACGCACTCACTTGGTCTAAGGCAATGAGGAGTGCCCAACTTCCAGCAACATTACAGATACCTATTAACACGCCGTAGAAGACTTCCCACCAATTCGGCCACGTTTTCTGATAGAGACATATCCCCAGATAGATAAGTGTGGCAACACCAAACAACAGACTCATGTAGAGAGATTTCTCATCAACAGGGCACATTTCGTTGAAGGCTTTCATGGTGAGCCGTGAGATACCGGTGATAATCAGAATCGTAATCGCAACAGCGAACCCGAGACCTTGCGGCACTTCCGGTCTGTCAGGCGTAAATGTGTAGGTTGACTCTTTTTCTCGCTGGCTGAGAAGCGGAATCGCCACAAAAGTTAAGAGGAGTCCTATGGCTTGCCAGAGATTCGGGATCTCCTTCCAGAACAGCATCGACACTAAAATCGGGAGCACGATTGACAGCCTAACGAGTGCCGCTGTGACAACAATCCCACTGAGTCGGATCCCAAGCGTAAACAACTCAAACCCTGCAGCGTAGGTCACACCGTTTGATATACCTAAGACGAAGGTTAACTTTGAGAACTCAAAATCCTGTTCCTGTGAAAGGACCCAGATGCTGATAAAGAAAGCAACGAGATAGTTGACAAAGCCGATCGGATTTAAGCGTTGTTGATTATCTTTGGCATGCTTGAGAAAGAGCCCAAAGCCGGAAAGTAGGACGATGTTGAGAACAAGGAAAAGCATTTTAATTTTACCTTATTCCATCGGCAACGCGACCTTGGTCCCCTCTTTCGCGGATTGATAGGTTGCCAAAACGACTTCTACGGCGTGTTTCCCACCCCTACCGTCAATCATCGGGGTTCTGTTCTCTCGGACACACTCGACAAAATGCGTCAATTCACCCAAAACACCGTGGGGTCCCTCTCGATTAGGAACGATTTCTTTCCACTCCCCGCCGCGTTTTTTGAGATAAGCGAGATCGGCTGCCATATCTAATCGGAGCGAGCCTTCGGAGCCGTCAATAATGGTTTCGTTGGTGCCGCGTGCACCGAGGAAGCCACCCCATCGTAAAATACCGACCGCTCCGGAATCGTAACGGATCAGGGAAACGGTGTAATCTTCCCAATCGTCATGTCCAGAAAAACTGCCAACCTCAGCAGCGACAGTGATCGCAGTACCACCGAACCAATTAATCAGATCGGATTTGTGGATGCCGTTTTCCAGAAGTCCACCGACAGTGCCGTACCAACTTTCGGGACGATTGCGCGGGGCATTATAGGGACCCGTGTAATCCGTCTCTATGTAGGTAATGTCTCCGATGGCACCGGCATCAATCATCTGCCTACCGAGTTCGTGGACAGGATAGAAACGTAACACCTGCCCGACCATCAGATGTGTTCCCGCCTTGTCCGATGCCTCGATCATTGTGTCCGCAGCTGCGAGGGTCAATGAGAGCGGTTTTTCGCAGAACGCATGTATCCCCGCCGCAGCGGCATCAACAATCACCTGCGTATGCGCGACAGGCGGTGTTGCGACAACGACGGCATCCACAAGGTCAAATAATTCGTGATAATCTTGGAAGGCGCGAATCTGATGCCGTTGGGCGACGGCTTCTGCCGCGTCCAAGCGGAGATCTGCTACACCTACAAATTCACAATTTTCAACATTCGGGAGTGAGTTGCAATGGGCGTTTCCCATGCCCCCGACTCCGACTACACCGATGCGAACCATCTTTCGTTCTCCTTTTTATGGCTATAGGAGAGGTTCTCAACCTCAAACCTTTGTGGGAGAGGTTTCCAACCTCGATGACTCCATAGAAGATCGGGCTTACAAAGCCCTCCCACAAGAAAGTTCAGACCCACTCCACCTTATAGGATAAAAATCTTCCTAAACCCTTCACAGAAGATCGGGCTTACAAAGCCCTCCCACAAGAGATCAGACCTCATTTGTAGGATAAAACACATCTGGAATCCCTTACAATTCGGGCTTACAAAGCCCTCCCACAAGAAAGTTCAGACCCACTTCATCTTATAGGATAAAAATCTCCCTAAACCTTTCAAAGAAAATCGGGCTTACAAAGCCCTCCCACAAGAGATCAGACCTCATTTGTAGGATAAAACACATCTGGAACCCCTTACAATTCGGGCTTACAAAGCCCTCCCACAAGAGATTAGACCTCACTTGTAGGATAAAACCCATCTGGAACCCTCTACAGAAAATCGGGCTTGCAAACCCCCCACAAGAGGTCAAAACTGACTTAATCCTCGTCAGCAGTTTAAGTTCGGGTTTTTAAGAGCCATTTTACAATCGAGATTGCGATGACGATACCAAAAGCGAAAAGAATCCATTTGATGTGTGGCGATGCACTCTCACCGAGGTAAGAATAAACCAAGGTGGCTGGCATTTGACCGATCCCGGTGGCGATCCAAAATCCGAGAAACCGCATCCGAGTTGCTCCTGCAAAATAACTGATAACATCAAAAGAGATGAACGGCATCAAGCGAGCAATAAGAATGGCGTAAGTGCCATATTTTTCAACGAAATCGTTTGCTTTCTCAACTGCGGGTTGACTGATGAGCCGCGTAATCCGTTGGATACCGAGATAACGGGCAATATAGAAGCAGAAGGCCGCGCCAACCATCGAACTGCTCCACGACAAAAGTGAGCCCCACCAAAATCCAAAGAGCGTGCCGTTTGCAAAGGTAATCAGGAACGCTGGCAAAGGCGCGATGACGCTCTGAAAGACCATCAGTATCGCCGATACGACAGGTGCAAGCGCGCCATACCCCGCGATATACGCCCGTGCTGTCTCAATACTCTGAAAAGCTGCAGTGAGCTCGAGGCAATATTCCCAAATTCGTCTATGGTAGATGCCCCCAAACACGAATCCAATCAGCACTACAGAGAGAAACAGAATACGAGGCTTTTTGTGGACGAAAACCGAGCGGAGACTGCTTATAATTTTAGACATCTTTGTGAACGGAGAACCCACGGCGTGTGCCGACTACTTTGCATCTTTTGCTTGCTGTATCAATGCGTTATTCATTCGCTCCCGAAGCTGCTGTATCTTTTCATCTGTCCAACTGTAAAAGCCTTCTTTAGATTTTACGCCGAGTTTCCCAGATTCAACCATCTGTCGGAGGAGCGGATTGATGTCAGATGCGCTATTCAGATCCTTATAGAGTTCCTCAAAAGCCGCAAGGACGAGGTCCCAGCCTGCGAGTTCAAAGACTTCAAAGGGACCAGCGACACTGAGTCTCCTGCCAAAACTGTTGCGCACGACGAGATCCACGGTCTCTGCACTGGCGATACCTTGCTCCACGATAGCGAACGCTTCCCGAATCAAAGCAGCCTGCAGTCTGGGTCCGACGAAACCGAGTGCTTCCTTCTCAATAATCGCGGGTGTTTTACCGACCGCTGTCAGGAGTTCAAACGTTGCCTCAACCGTTTCATCAGATGTATCAGGACTGCGAATCAGCTCGACGAGTGGAATCAGATAAGGCGGATTAAAATAGTGGGTATTGAGTATCTGATCCTTGCGCTCGGCGTTTACACCGATTTGGCTCGGCATTAATGCCGTCGTATTGCTCGCCAAAATTGTGTGCGGTGGACATATCGCGTCCAATTTACCGAATATTTGCTGCTTGAGTGGCAAATTTTCAGTAACGGCTTCCACGACGAAGTCAGCATTTTCTGCGACTGCTTCAAGTTCCGTGGAGGTCTGGATTCGGTGTAGGGTTTGGGAAATATTGTCCTCTTGAATAATGGCATTTGAAGCGAGTAGATTTAGATTTTGTTCAATTTGGGTGCGTGCGCTTTCGAGTTGTTCGTTGGTGACATCGTGCAAACGGACACGGTACCCCGCGCTTGCAAATTCCTGCGCGATGCCGTGCCCCATCAGTCCTGCACCGATAACTGCGATTTGTGAGATTGGGCGCGAGTTTATAGAGGAAACCTGCGGGACAGTCGTCATTTTTTCTCCTTTGCGGAAAAGCCGGCAATAACAATGGTAAATTCCCCGCGCGGCTCGGTATTTCGGAATTTCTCCAACGCTTCACTCACAGTCCCACGAAATACCTCTTCAAACCGTTTTGTCAACTCGCGTGCGATGACAAGGTCGCGCTCACCCATCACGTCAAGAATATCTTCAAGGAAACGTCGGAGCCGATGCGGGGATTCAAAAAGAATTAACGTCCTTTCTTCATCAGCAAGTACACCCAACTGACGCTTTCTTTTCCCAGATTTTGGAGAGAGGAACCCCTCAAAAACAAAGTTATGTAGAGGTAAACCGGAGATGGACGCCGCTGTGGCGACCGCCGATGCCCCGGGAATAGGAACGATCGGGATTTCTGCAGCGATGCATCCACGTAAGAGCGGATACCCCGGATCAGAGATGATCGGCGTGCCAGCATCTGAAACGAGCGCGATTGTCTCACCCGCCTTCAAACGTTCGATCAACTTCTCTCCCTTCATCTGCTGGTTGCCCTCAAAGTAACTGGTGAGCGGGGTCTGGATATCGTAGTGTGTCAGCAGGCGGCGTGTTTGGCGGGTATCCTCAGCGGCGATGAGGTCCACCTCTTTAAGGATACGGAGCGCGCGCAGGGTAATGTCTTCCAAATTCCCGATGGGTGTGCTAACGAGGTAAAGCGTGCCAAACGGCGTGTTCATTTTATCAGTCGATTCAGGGTCATTCAGTTCTCGGTTTCTGAGTGGCTTATCGAGAGTAGATGTGACACTTTTGGCATAAATCGGGGTTGAAAACCCCTCCCACAAGAGAGATTTCGGACAATTGAATGGCCCTGTCAGTCGATTACCATTCCCTTGCGATATTGCGTTTTTTATGCTAAATTACGAACGATGAAAACTACCTACATTACGCTATGTCTTCTCTGGTTGATAGTCCCAGTCTGTGCGGAGACGACCTCTGACAAAAGACCCTTTGAAGCGGCGCGTCCACTCTATGTCGGTGCGCGTGCATTAGGAATGGGCAATGCCTTCACTGCTGTCGCTGACGATGCGAGCGCAGGCTTTTGGAACCCCGCTGGACTCATTCAGTGGCAGGGCGTCAAACTCTTCGCCGTCAACAAGTTCCACGACCGAAGCGACTACCGATTCGACCCGAAGGGTATCGGCTATAGCTACCGCGGCTATAGCCTATTTTGGGGAAATAAAATCGCCATCGGTGTCGACAGTGGTGTTCCCGATTTCAACTACTACGGTATCGCTCGCCAACTCGGTCCATATCTTGCTGCGGGACTCAGCCTTAAGTTTAAACGACGACACCCCTCCACGGTCTACCAATTCTTCGGCTACGAGACGGCATACGACCTCGGATTGCTTTTCAAACCCCGTCCGAACCTCAAGTTCGGGTGTCTCGCGCAGAATCTCGAGGGGTATGGCATTCAATGGCTGACGCTCGGTATCTCCTATCGTTATGCGGAGCATTGGTTGCGAAGTGCGCCCTGCGAATTTTCAATTGACTTCGCGCTTCCCACCGAAAGCAGAACACCAGAATTATACATCGGTGCGGAGTGGCACCCCTTTCCGATACTCCCGCTCCGTCTCGGGATCTCAAACGGTTCACTCACAGGCGGCGTTGGAATTACATGGAAAGAGATTTTTTACATCAATTACGCCCGAATTTTCGAGAAGCCTTCTGCATCCGATTTTATTGAAATGGCTATCAGTTTTTAATTCTGCCGAATTTGATCGTATATTCCTCTTTCTCGTTGTTCCCAATGAGCAGGAGTTCATCTCCGAGGGCAAGTTCTCCCCATTCGCCGAGTTCAACGGCTTGCAGCTCAAAATCAACCTCATCAGGATGAATCTGATAAAATCCGAAGTCGTGTGTCGGATCGTAATAGAGGATACGGGCTTCGGTAAAACTACCGTCGTGAAAATTGATTTTAATGTATGCGGGACTGCTACCGGTGACATGGCGGTTTGTGGCGATAATCCCACGTTCGGCATCTACAACGAAACCGGTGGCGAAACTTGTGCCTTTTGCTTCCGTCTCAAAGACTATCTCAGAGGAGATTTCGATATTCACCACCATCGGCTTATAGGCGGCAACCTGTTCTGTCCAGTCGTGTTGGGCATTGGCGTTTACGACCAATATTAAGAGTAAGAGAATGGTTAAGACTGTCTTGCTTGTTTGGTTTTTTACCACATTTTTAAAGATTTGTTTCATGATATTCCTTTTTTTCCTTTGAATTTCTAAGAGTTTACCACAGCAGTTCAGGGATGTCAAACCAGACTCATTTGACGCGCCCCTTGTTCGATGCCTTGTTCTAAGTAATGTTCTGCCATACTTTGCATGAGTGCTGCTTCCTGTTCTGAGAGTCTGAAAGTTTTGTGGTGTTCAGAGACGATTTGCTCTAAGGTCTGGCGTTCCTCGACCTATTATACACAATTTCTCGCAGCCTGTCAATTTTATTTAGAGAGTCTAATACACTTCAACTTCCTGCATCAATGAAAAAAGGCGCAGCTTCTACACCGCGCCTTCATTCATTTCTTATGTCCCCTTGATAAGGGGGGTTAGCCTGCCTTGCTGATCTGTAGGGTATTTCGTGTTTATCTCTGCTTCAAGGCACCCCACGTCGTGGCAGCTTTACCATCGGGATCCACAGCAGCGATACTGATAATGTTCTCGAGCCCTTGATTATAGATCATCCGAACGTGTGCGTCGGTCAAATCATTTCTAAAGAAACCCACATCATCAACACTCCCCCTTGTATTGTCTCCGATGGAGATGAGAGTTCCCGCCCCCGCCAAAGCTTCATGCCCACTCACGGATTCATCGACAATGCGAGTGCCATTCAAATAGAGTTTCATTGAGGTGTTGTTGACGACGAAAGCGATGTGCTCCCACCGGTTATAGCTGATGTGTCTCCCTGTGCTTTTGGTGGAATGAGACGTTGCGTTGTTATTATAGGCATACCCGCCAAAGAGGGCGCCATCTCTGAGGACGCCTAAAGTGACGCTGCCTTCAGAGCCGGCATAGATATTGTTCCTGATATTGGCAATCGGGCGGTTATAGGTGTATATCTCAATGAGAAAACTATTGGGTTGCTGCGGGAGTTGTACCCAAGCGACGATAGAGAATTCCTTTGAGAGAAAGAGGGGTTTATTGTCGTCCCATGCTTGGAGATTCGCTGCGTTAGTGTCCATAGAGAGGCAGTTTCGCTCCGAGACCGTGCTGAGTGCCGCCCCCCCGTAGAGACTGCCATGCAGTCCATTGCCACTCTGATCAGGAACGTTTCCGGCATCCGTGAGTGCGTTGAAATAATAGACAGCCACACCGTTTTGTAAATCGCTCCCGAGCACTCGGGCAGGTGCCTTCGGGATCATCAACACTGCGATGAATATAGTAATAGTGCATACATAGACGAATGTTCTCATAATACGCTCCTTTTTCAAGACGGGGTTGCCCATTCGCAATTCTATCGGTAAGAGGCGCGGTGTAAGAACCGCGCCTTTTCCTAAGACTGGTAGGTGCGGAATGTAATACAAGGAATGGATTTCGTCTATTCCCAGACGAAATCCCCCAACCGCACCTTGATATTTGTAGCGCAAACTTTATAGTTTGCGTTCACCTATTTATACTAAAGTTTGGACAATATTGTAAGTTTCAAGCTGCTTTGTCGAAAGGCAGCGGGGGATCGTGTTCAGATATGTGCCGAATATTCTGCGAGTTCGTCTTTTCTTGGGAACTCACAGAATATTCCGACCCGCTGAACAGC
>JAJEDB010000038.1 GCA_022821725.1 Candidatus Poribacteria bacterium
TTTTGGGTTACGGGTTTTGAGTTGTGAGTTAAGAGGCGTTCGGTTTATCAAGTCCTCTTGTTACCCATAACCCATAACCCAAAGCGAACGCAGTGAGCGAACCCACAACCCTCTTTCCGACAACCATTCCCCAGTTGAGACTCCTATCCGCCAAGTATCGTGAAAACGAAAGGCGAGGCATCAATGACACCCCGCCCCCGTTTGGTTAAGGTTAGTTCTGAATAGTTTATCCCTGAAATAACCTTGTTGTTGCTACTACCTTTATATAGGTTTCGGTTCAGGGTGTCAGGGAATCGGGGTTGAAAACCCCTCCCACACCCTTTCAGGGGAATCGGGGTTGAAAACCCCTCCCACACCCTTTCAGGGGTCAGTTATCGGTTACAAGAGACCTTTATGAACTAAACGTCTCTTCCCTGAAAACTGATAACCGACACCTATTGCTGTTCCTTGAGTTCTCCCCAACTCGTCGTGAGTTTACCGGCTGCACCGATATGCCCTTTCAGGCGGTGCGAACGGGTCAACGTCTGACGATTCCCATCAAGGGAGACGTCTTCTATCTGGTAGTAGTATACGATGTTTGGTTGAGCAGTCGTATCTGTATAGGTATAGGACTGCTTCTCTGATGTTGTGCCTGCGCCTGCGATCATCGTCGGATTGACGACAGCGAACTGTCCGTTCTTCTGTTGCGAACGCTTGATGAAGAATCCAGCGTTGTTCAACTCCGACTGCGTTTCCCAGGTAATCACAACTTGACCGGTCACTCGGTCGCGTTTGGCACCGAACTTCGACAACTCGACGGGGAGCGCGCCACCCGCATCATAGCCGGGGGTGCCCTCATCATCTTTATCGCCGTAGTAGGTTGCTAAATAGGCATCGGCGAGTCCAGTCTCGGATGCGAGCACCCAACCGGCTGCGTCGGTTCCCATAATCTCGGTCCCCGTTTCACCCTCACGACGGATAATCGAGCTCCGATCGCCTTCGGACATCGGGAGTTTCCAACCGCCACCGAGGTTGCCAACGACCTTCCCACGATCTGTGGCGCCACCTGCGAGGGGCAACGGCGGCTCCAGTGCGATGCGGAATGCCATCTCGCTGAGGAGCGTATCCGTCATCGTCGCGGGTTTGACTTGGCTCGATGCGTCAATAATCCGATCTGCGCGGAGGTCGCCTGTGCCTGTTCCGACACCGGAGTTCCGTCCCGTCTTCGAGACGACGAGTGCGGACTGACCTTCGCCAAGCGTCACGCCATCGAGTTTGATACCCAGTGATGGCGCAGCAACCTTTGCGTCGGCAGGATCGTTATCAATGCCGAGTACCCAGCCATTAAGACTGACTGCACCGACGGCACCGTTTGTGATCTCAATCCACTGCGGGAGTCGACCTTCGTTGCTGGCGAACATGATTTCGGTAATCATGAGATCCCCTGCTGTCGCAACAGGTGCGGAGGTTGTCTCCATGGCGGCTGCCTCTGCAGCAGCCTTGGCTTCCATAGCAGCCTTCGCCATATCTTGTGCGGAGGTATCGTAGGAGTTTTTAGCACCGGGGGTGCCGATCCGATTTGTTCCGGCGAAGTTTGCAGCGGGAAGTATAGAACGCGCCCAACTCGCAGCGGCAGTGCCATCCGTAGCACCCGTCACGCGAGACATCGAGATAACGTCCTCCGTCTCAAGTACTTGAGTCGTTTCCTTTTGACCTTCTTTCTCAACAGCAACACCAATCTTGACTAAGGAACTTGATGTACCACTTTGACCCGGGGCTCCCCAGTAGCCACTACTTGGATTGTTGCTGAATGTATCAACAACGACTGACCCTGCTCCAGTGAAGGAGGTTGTCGTCCCGTAGACGAGTAGCCACTCCTGCTTATCAATAGAGATAGCAGCTGAGGTCGTATTGTGGAGTTCAATCCATTGACCCTCCGCTATTGCTCTATTATCAAGACCCCGGTCGTGCCCCCACATGATTTCGTTGATAATCACATCGCCCGCTTTGATGGCCGCACTCGTCGCACCCGCATAACCGGTGTCTGCGTCCGCAGCAGCTGTGTTCCCCGGAATGTCTTGATAAACTAACTGGATCGTTGCTCCATTTCTCAGGTAACTCGCCAAATCAGAACCCGGATACGGCGGATCAAACTTCTCTACACTGTTATAGAGATCCTCACCCACATCCTTCTTGTCCGCGAGTTTCGCATCGGCTTTGCGAATCCCCGATTGGCCGTAGTCACCACTCGCTAACACGAGATACCCGTTTGCCGGGATAACCAACTTCTCATTAATGAACTTCTCATGCGGAAGTCTGGCATCGGCACTCGGCTTGAAGTGATCCGTGGAGGCTGTAGTCGTCGCTACCACCGTCAGCGTCTCGTTCATAACTCTCGCATTTCTGATGATTTGTTGCGCGGGTGTCAGGGTCGTTGCCACGATTTCCTGATACGACAAGGGGACATACATCCTCGGTGTCGGTTTCACTTTATCCGAGAATTGATTCACCGAGATAACAACATCTGCACCCGATAAACCAGGAGCTGGCTCAATTGTTACGAAGTACTGATGGTACTTGTTGTCCCGACCCGTGGCCGCAGGATAAGAACCAGTATTAGACCCGTCAGCTGGAGGTTCTGTTAGCGTACCAGGAGTCATTGGGGTGTAACTAACGATGCCCATGCCCAGTTCGCCCTGTTGTGCACTCCGTCCGTCCGTAACCGCGGCATGTGCTCCTTTAAGCGTCGCACCTTTTGTGACGGCTGTTGCTGACCCGTTCATGACATTAATCAGCGCTGGGGTGAGACCGCCTGCCGGCTCTTCCGTGAGGATAACCCGGACCTGGAAGGGAACGGTCTCTATGAAGCCTCTCCGCTCGCGAAGCGATTGAATCGCAACCACACCTGGAACGCCTGCCATAGCTGCGTCGGTACCGACACCGAGGTTGTACATAGCCATCCCCTCATCATTGTCAACAAGATCGACTTGGAAGACTTTGACACGACCGTTTGAATGGAAATGCTTGTGATCATTGTTTCTAACGGCAGTCACATGCGCTATATCCGCCTGTTGCATTTTACCTGGCGGTATTGAGAAGAGGAGCGTGTGAATCTCAAACGGAGCACCGCCGGCTCTCTGTGCCGTATAAGCGTTCGTTAACTCACTCTCGTCTACCCGTACAAGAAATTCTCTACCGGGGTTATTCGGATCGCGGTGCGAAAGAGTGAGCACAGGATTAGTAGCGTCAAGGACTTCCGCGGTCCAATCGAGAATTCCAAGTGAGCGCCCCTCTGCATCGTAAGCATCAACGACAATATCCGCAATATCAAGGTATCCGTCGCGTTGCTTTAAATCAGCATTCTCCACACCTGTGTCAGGAGCCCCAAGATTGACGATTTCGTTAGTCGTGATTAACAGCGTTATCAGCGTTCCCGCTCTAGCTTCTACAAGCGCACGCTCCGCAGTCCGATTCCGACCGGAGGCGATCTGCCAACCAGGGTCGGATGATACATCAATCATCGTTTCTGCTGCCGTGATTGAGACACCAAATTCGTGACCATCTCCATCCGCCATAGCGGATGGCACGGTCCAGATAAGCCCGATGGCGAGCACCATCATTAAAATCGTTAAGGAAAATGTCATTTTATTTGACAACATTACTGATTTTCCTCCATAAACATAAAAAACATAAAACAATGTAAAGTTCCGTCTCTTAACCTATTGAAACTTTACGTAACACATAAAGAATGGATCCAGGGATTGATAAACCCATTCGTTGTTTGAACTTAACCTTTCATACCTTCTGTTAAATTCGGAAGGAAAGTGGTAGGATGTTGAGGCACCCGCAGCCGTCAGATTGGGACGTGATCCGGGCAAAGTGAGAGAATAGTTAAAATAAAAAAGCCATTGGTGTCAATAACCAATGGCTTTTTTTTTATAGGACTTATGCGAAATGACCTAATTTTACCGATTTTCACAGGATTCGGTCCGATTAAAGGACTGTGGGGCTTTTTTCGTTGACAAAGGGAGTTGAGGTGTGTTAGACTCTCTGATAGAAGTTGGATGCGTGTGGCACTGGTGGTGCCTGTGTGTCCAAAGAGGAGGATTTTACAAGGACTTTCCGACTGGCAGCACGCCCCCTCAGATGAGTATACCCGGGCGGTCTTGTATCTTTTTCTGTTCATCCTACACCGCAGAGACGCAAAAGATCACCAAGATTTACTCCGTATCCTCGTAGAAGAGCATACACACAATAGGGGGATTGTAGACATGGCAGAATCCATTATTCAACTCAGCGAACAACGCGGACATCAACAAGGCAAAGCCGAGGGCATCGTTGAAGGTAAACGGGACACTATCCTGCAGTTTCTGCGCCTTCAGTTTCAAGATGTCCCTGATCCGATTACCCAACGCATCACCGCTATCGACAACGTTTCAGACCTCGATGCTCTCTTAGAGAAGTGCCTGAAAGCCAAAAGCCTTGAGGATATCCTGTAGCCATCCACCGCGGGTTGATATGCCGCGAACATCCCCGGACACAGGAGGGAGGTGTTCTTCACCGAGAGGGTCGCGCCTCTCCCTTCTGTTCTTGCTGCTTGCCGAGTAGATACCCTTTACCTCTGTGAGCGATATGTGCTTCTAAATGCCTCAGCGTTTCCGTGGCTTGGGGTGTTTTTTTATTTTCCACCTTTCCTTCTATCCCCTACCCTTTTACACCGACATTTCCGCTACTGAATGGATTTATCAATCCCTGGATCCGTTCCTATTTTATAGTAAAGCCCACAATTAAGTTTACACGCGCTAATGAGGCGAGGTTCGGAAACCTCGCCAGCAAGGGAGCTGCGTAAGTCCGCTACGCTATATATTAAGGTAACCGATTTTCTGATGAAAACCCACAGCCGCACGCCAAATCACAGCAAAGGCATAACCCGCGCGAGGGGCGCGGGTTTTCTTGAGAAACGTTTCGCGGTTTTTGAGAGTAGAGGCGCGGACGTTTTACATTTTTTTAGATGGTTTTCCACTTTTTTTATAGAATATTCGTGGTTTTGCTCTTTTTTTACAGATATTCGCACTTTTTTTGTAATTTTAACTTGACAAATGCCGTTATATAGTGTAGAATTAACACGTAATGGGTTGAAACGCGAGATTCTTACACTCTTACGAGAGGAATTCACGATGCGCCGATCGAATACAAAAATGGTTCTGACTGCTTGTGAGATGTCTTTCAATGGAAAAACGGACGCTGAGATAGCTACGCTCTTAGAGACATCTGGCTCCAATGTATCGCGGTGGCGGAAAAGTGAGGTGTGGAAAGAGTTTGAACAGGAACTC